>JAFGBV010000004.1 GCA_016932955.1 Anaerolineales bacterium
ATCCTGGTTGCCGTGCCAGGTCCCCACCGGCGCACCCTGCAGACCACTCTTTATTGGATCAGCATACAGCGTGTAGGTGGTCTCGGTATCGCTGTTATCCCAATGGCCCTGGCGGTTACCATAGTTGGGCACACCGGTGGCATCCTTGCCAGCATCGCCATCAAACATGCTCAGGTCGAATGTGGTCCAGTTGCCTGGCACGCTGACCCACACCACGACCTTCGCCCCAGCAAAACTGGCCTGGTCGCCTCCTACCACCACCAGGAACTTCCCGTCATCTATTGCACAACTGGGCAGACAGGTAAATCCACCAGGCGGTGGGTCATAGCTCGGCGCTGGCACGCCCGCGGCGCCGGGGCCGCCGAGAATGTTCCACCAGCCGGCTGCCTGACCGACGAAGGCGACGATCACGATCAGGGCCACTGCCCCAATCATCGTCCACATCCCGGTCTTGCTTCTTATCCAACGTTCAAATTTCTTTAACATAAGATTTCTCCTTTTCTACGAATGAATGAATAGAAAAAAATAAACACTTTGGCACTGCTTATATAGTCGTCAAATGGATCGAAAAAGGGTCGCTGGCAAAACAAGTCAGCAATCATATTGGTTATTGTATATTAGTATCGCTGATCAGCACCTCCCTCACCTCTGGTAGGTGCTCAAAACCTGCCGGGTAAATGAGACGCCGCACAGGCACTTTCTGCGCCAGGGCAGAAATTCTACCCAAACGAGCAGATTCAACACCTACGGCGCGCAACAAAGGACCGCTGAAAGAGTAGCGGATCAGTTCCACGGCAGCATCTTTAGGACTGAGCGGTAAAATCTGGATCGGCTGTTCGCCCTTCCCTGCCTCAACACGCTGAGGAATATACAGGCAGGCGATTGGTTTTGGCTGAATCGAAAAACTTCCATAACCACCCTCGCCAACCCGCACCATTTGTTTATCAGACAGGGGATGGGCTTGCACCCGATCAGCACGATCATTCAAGAAGTAGTGTGCTTCTGCTGGCCAAAGCTTGATCCATGGATAGGAAAACTGACCCAGAAAAGCTTGATCTTCTACCTCAAGCGCCAGGATATCATCCGTCAAAAAAGAAAAGCCGGCCTGTAAAAATGTTGCCACCAGCGTGCTCTTGCCAGCCTGGCTATGGGAGAGAAAACCGATCGCATGCTGGTCAATAACCACTGCTGAGGCATGCAGCGCAAGCCTGCCGGTCCACTCCAGCCACAGCGACATAATGGTGCCCATCAGGCACAGCCACTGCATGGCTGCTTCTGTGTGCGCAAAAGGGTAAAAGGTGATCGCGGCCGGTTCTAAATCATACACGCCGCATACCGGAATGCGCACCCGCAGCAATCGCTCCTGGCGCCAGATGCGGATCACCGGCTCGTGGCTCGCTTCGTCCAGCGACTGGCTACTATAAACCAATTCACCCGGCGCAGAGTCGGCCAGGTGAACGGATTGGCAAATTGAATACTCGATTGTGGGTGGGTCAAGAGAAGGGATCAGATAGTCGCTGAGATCCTCTGCGGCGCCGAGGCGCTGCCCATAACACACATAAGAGTGCACAGGAGCCTTTATTCAACCTTCTAACTTTCTTAGCGCAACGAATTCCAGCCAAATCGTAAATCTAGTTGAATGAATGCGAACTTTTCAGGTCAAAATTACCCGTAGTTCCCTGCTGGGTGATGGCAGCCAGGTCGCCAAACTCAACCAGCGCCGGAGCATGGTAGGCTTTCTTGACTTGTTCGGGCTGTTCGGCGACTAATTTCATCTTTTCCATGATGATTTCCTCCAATAAATGGCAAACGGAAAAACTTCTCTCCTGCTAATCATTATAGCAGAAATTAACTTGCTGCGCATTGTACTCTCTTTCAGGGTTTTCGGCAAGCCAATAAGGGGGTAAAAAATTACCGGTTTCCCCTCATACTTAAATTCTCATTGAAAGTAAAGGCGAAGCCAGATCTCCAATGCAAAAGGCAGCCAGATGCGGTATCCAAAAGATGCCTGCCCACGCTGCACCCGTTCAAGCTCACGACGTAAGTCAGCAGGTTTGATGATCCCCATTTGCGCCCCCTGCGAGTTAAGCAGCAGCTGGTCGGCTCGTGCCAGGGTCTCTTTTTTTTGATACGCCGCCTTCACCCACACCTCCGGGCCTGTTTTGAGCAGGATGCGCTCCAAGACCTGGGCAGGGAGATGCTGGCGCAATGCGCGGCGCAAGATGCGCTTGCGGTCGATGCCCAGGGTGAGCTGCTCGGGAGGGATCGCCAGGGCAAACTGGCCCAGGCGGATATCATCCCAGGGGCTCCAGGATTCTGCCCCAAAAGCAGCAAACATGCGCGAGAAGTTCAGATGAATGCGTACGGAACGTGCATCCTTTAAGAGGCGATAGCGAAGTTCCAGCGCTCGATCATTCGAGAAAAGCAGTTCTCGGCTGGGAACGATAAAACCAAGCGAGGGCTGCTCCCAAACCCAGGCGAGCAGTGCGGCGCGCTGTTCCGGCGCGACCTGCACCCAGGGCGGAATAATCTTGCTGCTGCCCGGCAGCAGGCGCCCGCGCCAGCGGCTTAGACTTTCACGAATGGGCTGAACCAGAAGCGGGACCAACAGCATGTTGCGCAGCAACCAGCCCGGAGAAACGCCCTGTAATCTGCTGTGCTCTAGCAGATCGCGAGTGAAGGCAAGGATTTGTGCACTACGAAGCCGTTGGAGATAGTGATAGGGATTTCCTGCTCCTACCACGCTATCCCCACCCGACCCGGTCATGCAGACCACCGGCCCCGGCTGTAACCTGCGCAGTGCTTCGACAAAATAGGGGCGGAATATGACATCCCCAGGCTCGTCACGCTGCGGGGCATAGGGAGGGCAATCAGCCAGCACCGGCGCATCGTCCACGCATACCTCTTGGAGCTGTAAACCACTATGCTGTGCGACAAGGCGGCTGCTGGCCAGTTCTTCTTCGAGGGGAAAAGCCTGTGAAGTGAAAGTGACGGGTTGGAAGGAAGGAGTCAGCCCAGCGGGATTTTGCGCCAGTTGTTCAGCGGCAATCGCAGCAATGGCTGTTGAATCATGCCCGCCGCTCATGAAGAGCAGCACGGGGCGGGTGGAACGCAGGCGGTCACGCACCGCACGCTGAAAGAGATGCAGGAAGTGCTCGGCATATTCCTCATCGCTGCTGTAACGGATGCGCATCGACGGATCATAATCCCAATACTGCTCCGTGCGCAGTCCCTGGCGGTCAGCAAAGAGGCGCTCAGCAGCAGCCAGCTTATGAACGCCTAGGTAATAGCTTTCGCGCTGCCCACCCATATCGGGCAGGATCAGATCCTTACGAACCATTTCCTCATTCAACTGCACGGGGAAGGCCGGATCCTCCAGCAGTTGCAGGGCATCCGTGGCAAACTGAAAAACACCGCTTGCATAGCGGTAATGGATGATGCGCATGGCTTGCTGATCGGCAGCGGCGAAAAGGCTCTGGCTGCGGGCATCCCAGAGCGCAAAAGCAAAGTCGCCGATCAAGTGCGCAGGGCAGCCCGCGCCCCAATGCGCATAGGAGGCTAAGATCAGGTCGGCATCCGTAGGGGAAAAGCCATCCTCACCAAGCGGCTGCACCAGCCCTTTGGCGGACAGAAAAGGGATCAGCTCATCGCGGTTGTCGAGGCGCGCATCAGCCACCAGGGTTAGATCATTCGTGGCATTATGGAGAGGCTGGCGCTCCCGCTGCGATTCCGGCGTGGTGTAGAATGCCAGGTGGGCAAAGCCAATATTGCCCTCGACCCAGTAACGGATGCCATCCGGGGCGCGGTAAGCGGCAGCCTGGGCCATTTTTTGCAGCAAAGCCGGATCCACAGGCGCGCCATCGAAGTGAATGACGCCGCAGATACCACTCATGTGCGGTTACCCTGACCTGCCAATACCGCATATTGTTCCGTGAGTGTCTCCGGCTGACCGATTGGCTGGCCTTCGAATTCCAGCCAGGCATGTGCAACCAGCCCGTCGGCTTGCTTGCGCACGCCAAAATGCAGCTCAGTGGGGATACCACGTTTTGCCAGCATGCGCTGCAAGACCAGGGAACGACGCAGGCAGGTCATCGGGTAGAGATGGTTGCGGGCAGCGCGATTGACCTGCTCATCCAGGCGTTTGATGGTGAGCAGTGCATCGCCCTTTAGCTTCCTGCGCCCAGGATTCTGCTGCCCCATGTCCAGGCGCGCTTTCAGGCGGCGGTAATTGATCAGCCGCAATCCCAGGTCAACCAACAACAAAAAGATCCAGGCTTCGAGAAATATCCCCCACTCCCTGAGGCTCAACGCGCCGGCTTTGCGCAGCTTATGCCACAGCGTCATGCGGCGGCTCTTCCTGGGCCGAAGAGACTTCCAGCAACCCCGCGGCAGATAGCTCCTGCACCAGGCGGATCAGATCTGCCTGCAACTGTTCGGGCGGAGCATCATATTCTTCCAGCAAAGCCTGGCTGACCGGCGCCAGGCAGCCGAACTCAGCCAGCAGCGCCCACATGCGCGTGCCCACATCATCCAGGCCGTAATACTTGCCGCTGGCTACGTTCAGGATCACCGCCTCGCCGCTGATCTCGCGGAAGATCACCTCTTCCGGGATGGATACAGTTGATTGCAGGGTTATTGTCATCAATGACCTCGTAGGAAGAGTTCGCTAATTCAACGTCGCAGCACCATTGGCAGATAGCCGCCAGCCTGAGGATGGGTGCGCAGGGTGATTTGGGCAACCTGCAGCGCATCGCCCTGAGAAACGGCAGTGACCAGCGCCAGGTCCTGCTCCCAGGGGTGAGCATCCAGAGGGATGGTGACCAGAACCTGGAGCGGAGTAGATCCGAATGGATAGATCTGCATGCTGGTATGGTTGATCTGCGTTTCCCAAAGCGCTCCAGTGATTTCGACATCAAAAATATCGGCAGTGTTGCCGAGGTTGTTTAACGTCACCGTGTAGGTAACAACACGGCCCGGAAGAGCCGAAAGCGTATCCGGCGCAGCGTTTAGCGCTACCCCATAACCATTAGCCGTCAGGTAGGCGGTGCCTGTATCTAGCTTGCCCACATCGCCAACCGAGCGCGCCTCAAACACAATGCTATCCACCAGACCAGGCTGTATTGCGGCAGGGATGCTCACGGTGAGGGGAATTACAGCAACCTCGCCCGGCTCCAGCGGGCCGACAGAGGCAGGGAGGGGGACAAGACCCCAATCCAGCGCGCTGGCTGCGCTCAGATCGATCTCGTCCGTATAGCCGCCAATGTTGGTGATGCGCATGGCAAAGGCCACCTCATCGCCGGCATTTCCGGCGCGGTACTGGATGCTGGGCGACACATCCACGCCATAGGTGCGCGCCAGGGTCTGCAGCGTGGAGATCGCCTTGCGGTTGGGGGCAGATTGCGAGGCAGCCGAGATCACCGCAATGTCAAGGGTCTTATCCGGCGTGTCTGCAGGTACGGAAAGCGATACGGTGACGAATGCCTGCTCGCCAGGGTCCAAATCAAAGCTGGTAGCCGGTTCAATGGTCAACGGCCATTGATCCTCTTCGGCGGTCAACAGGAAGGTATCAGCGACATCGCCGGTATTGGTGAGGGTCAATTGATATTCCACGCTGCTCCCCGGCAGCACAGTACGCCAGGCCTGGCTGGGGGCCAGGTCGACGCCATAGATCTTGGCGGTGGTGGAGAGGGTGAAGGTGGCGGTCGCCTCGATATCGCCAATGGAGGTGACTGAAACGCTGGCCTGATCAACCTGCCCGCCAAACACGCCCAGGGGAATCTGCACCGTCACCGGCACCTGCGCCTGCGCGCCAGCCGCCAGGGCCACCTGGCTCTCAGGCGTTGTGGTTGTCCACTGGTTGCCGTTGATTGCCACGACAAATGTATCGGCAATGGAACCCGTATTGGTAATCGTCAGCTGGTACTCCACCGACGTGCCTTCTAGCCCGGATTGCGCCAGCCTATCGGCGCTTGCCTCCAGCCCATACGGGCTGAGCAGGTGCAGGGCAGGGTCGCCAAAAATCGTGTAGGTGTTGATCAGGTCGCTATGGGCATTCACGGAGAACAAAGCCAGGCGCGCCGCCAGGGTGGCCGCGCCCAACTCCCAAACGCCTTGCCCATAGACTGCCTGATAGAATCCGCCCACCAGGCGGTCGTGACCCGAGGCGATTCCCAGCCCGGTGGGTGAAAAGGTGGCTGCCGCGCCAGCCTGAGGTTTGGCAAGGAACAATTCCGCGATGCTGGGCTCCAGGAGGGGATGATACCAATGCCCATCCAGGCAGGTCAGCGAGAGCACGATGGGAAGCTGGCTGCTGTTGGTGAGGGTATCGAAATCGTTGTAGTAAGGGCTGGCTGGACGATAGTACCAGATTCTCTCGTGTGCCCAGTTGCGGTGGGCGGCATGACCAAAGAAATTAACGAACTGCATGCCCTGTCCGTTCAGCGCGGCGGCGATGGCGGCATTCACATTGGGGCAGGATGGCCCGCCGTCGTAAGGCGGTATACCGCAGTTACCGGTATCGGCGTAATCATCCATGTAAACCTTCGTGGCGCTGAAATCCGCCGCGATATAGGTGTCGATGATGCTGTTTGCCGAGGCTGGGAAATCTCCAGCCGAGTCAGGGGTGTTATCGGCGACAAAGAGGTGGTTGCGCTGCCAGTCGGCGCGCGGCGAGCCTTCAAAAGCGATGATCTTATCCACCACGTCAGCCATCTGGGCGGGTGTTTTCACCGGAATGCGCCCGATCAAAACATCGGGCATCACATCATCCCCCACGATCGCCGCCAGCAAGTTCGACGAATCCGCCTCCCCCATCCAGGGATCGACCCAGGCCAGGTAAGGCGGCATGAGCACCGCGCTGCTGCTGATGTAATGCTTTAGATCCCAATGGCCGTCGCCCACCAGAACGACATAGGCAGGCAGCGGCGCTACCCAGTGGGCAAAGGTGTACTCGAGGAAATTCTTGATCGCCATCGGATGAAGGATGCCCTCGTTGAACTCGTTGTAAACATCCTCGATGCTGACCACCAGGGTGCGCAGGCCCTGATCGGCGCGGTAATCGGCCAGGTCTTGCGCGCCAGACAGGAAATCCGGGTGGGCGATGATGATGTAATCGGCGCCGTTGTCGTCCGAGCGCAGCTCGGGAGGGGTATAGTAGCTCAGTGCAGCGGGGGTTTTCAGAGCCGTCTCCGCCACCAGGGCATACCCTGCCCCGGCGCCATGGCTGACCTGGAAGGATGCCTGGTATGCGCCGCCGGATGGCGTCACCGCGGGGTTGAGCACCCGCACCGGCTGGCTGGCATCGGTAATCTCGTAAACCGTGATATCCGCGCTGCTGAAGCCATCGGTGACATAACGCCAGGTGCCAGCCTCGCCGGTGAAAGAAAGCCAGTTGTCCACCGCCAGGAACTGGCGGGCATACTCGATCTCGAACCAATCCAACAAGACCTGCGGATTGGGAGCAGCGTCGAGGACGATCTGGAGCTTGAGGGCATTGGCGCCAGATAACAGGTCGGTGCCTGGCACCTGGGCTTCGAAGGCATAACGGCTGCGCCCATCCCAGGTGGCATCGTCGATCGGCGTTGTGCGGTTGTTGAGGTTGATCAACACATGATGGTCGGGATTCATGCTGTCATTGTAGTTGAACGAAACCAGCTCCCCGCGCACAATGGCGGTGAAGGGCTGGGCAGCCAGGGCGCTGAGGTTGGTGGAATAGGCATGCACATTGGCATCATAAAAATAATCCCAGAACCAGTTATCCTCGCCGGTGAAATGGGCATCCCAGCGAATAAGGGATGTTTCGGCATGGGCGGTGGCGCGGTAAGATGAAGGCGTTGTTGCTGAGCCAGGCGCGCCATTCACGGTGCCCATGCGCAACTGGCCCGCCGCCCCGGCCACCGACAGCCAGTAGATGTTGCGATCGGTATATTTTTCCATCACCGTGGCGTTGAATTGCGGCTGCCAGTTCTGCTTGGAGCCATCCGGGTAGTGGCGCAGGTAGCTCATCCAGTGCTGGTTCTCGTCCGCATACCAGGTAGCCATGCGCTCGCCCTGGAAGGCCACTCCATAAAACAGGATGTAATCCCCCGTATCAAACACGCCATCGCTCTCGCCAGCCACGTAGATGGCAATCTCCAACCCCTGGCTGGTCATGCGCAGGCGGCGCGGGTCGATGCCTGCGGGATCCATGCCGGCATCGACCAGGTCCTGATGGGTAATCTTGTACATGCCGTCCTGCTCGACGCCGATCTTGAGCCGTGGGCCGCTGATGCTGGTCTCGTGCAGGTCGCTGAGAACAGGCTGCGTGCGCCAGGCAAGCGCTTGCTCGTAGTTCAGCAAGGCGCCTTCCAGGAGCGCATCTTGCGCGCTGCCTGGGAGTGCAGATGCACCGGATTCGAAGGATGCTTCTCCCGCACCGCCCGTGAAGGTCACCATCACCTGCATATGCGGGCGCCAGAGCAGGGACTTTTGATCTGGGAGCGCCTGGAAAGGCGACAGGCGCAGGAGCACCACGCGCTGCTCGCGCAGCCAGGCATCTTGCACGATCTCGGCTGCAAGGGCCGGGTAAGGGCTGGCATCTTCCGCGGCAGCCGCCAGGGGGTCCTTCATCCACTCCCCCGCTTCCGCCTCCCAATCCAGCGGGGCGGGGCGCGGCGCAGTTGCCAGCGGCGTGGAGAGCGCCAGGGATTGCGCAGCATCGCCGCTCAGCGAAACCTGCACCTCACCCTGCGCGGGCACGCCCAGCAGCACGGTGACCACCGGCACCTGCGGCTTGCCCGCCTCGTTGGAGAGGGCCAGGGAAACGCCGGGAAGGGCATCTTCTGCAAAGGAGCCGTCCTCAGCCGCCTGCAACGCGGCGTCGAAACTGGGCGCATCCAGCTCCAGCGTTACGCCATTGCCATCCGAGTGCAAGATGCGCACTGCCGGAAGATCAGGCGCGGCGGCGCGGGCAGGGGCGAGGCCCAGCGGCGGCCAGAGCAGGGAGATCAATACAAGGAATGTGATCAGGCGTATGATTTGATGAGGCTGTCTTTTCATGGTCAAGCTCTTATTTCGAGAGGTTCCTTCCCCCGTGGTCGCCAGTGCGACCCGGCGGCCTGATTGGAGCGATTTTATCCTAGTTGGGCTGGTTTATCAAGCCACCTTACAGATTTCTAAGGACGGCACAGGCAACGAAAAATGAACCAAAACGGTGTTTTCTGCGACTATATAGCATCAGGAAACCTATCCAACTATTGACAGGAGGAAGAACATGAACACAACCATCAAACGATTGGGCGCCCTGTTCCTGGCACTGGCACTGGCGCTGAGTATGACCAGTACAGCAACAGCAACCACACCTACAACCATCACAGCAGATGGAGCTCTGGGTGACTGGGAAAGCGACGAGCACCTTGGCACTGTAAGTACTGTGGCATATTATGTCACTTGGGATGCAACATATCTTTATGTGGGCTTTAACGGTGGGTCTTCTACCACGTACTATGATGTCGCAATTGACACAGATCCAGGAGACAAAGGCACATCAAACTCTGGCACGACAGACTCGTTAGAGGGGGCCACCTTCATCACGAATGGCAAGCCGGATTTTGCTTTTTCCAGAGTGGGAAGCACACATGCTGCCTATAATGTTGACTCAGAGGATTGGGCTACTTATAACCCTGACAATGATGCAAGTGCAGGTGCCACATGCGATACCACATCTTATTGCGTTGAATTTGTTATCCCATGGGCAGCGGTCAACTTCACCCCAGGCGCTAGCATATCTATCGGCCTTTATCTATTCACCGGAGATGGATCAAATATCTCCAGTGCTTGGCCTCCCAGCAACCGCCAAAGTGGCAGCGGATTATTAACCACGCGTCTCTTATTTCATCACACATCTTCTGGAGTCGTACCTCGCACAGCTGGTACACATCACGGTGAGGAGACATTCCTAACTGCTGGCCCAGAAGAAGAAACATTCTCCCTACTCAACGGATTCGTTCAAGTTCATGTTGACGCATATGATGGCAGTGCCTGCCAGTTCTCAGCATCAATGGTTGGCAACCAGGTATACATTACAGATGCAGTAAAGCGCACCTACTTCCTAACTGTCGATGGTAGTTGTGACCTGGATTTCCAAGCTGACATAACACTGAAATACATCGACGCCGGGACTGAATCCTACTCTGCGCCATCAGAATTAAATGGCCTAACAGAGGCTAATTTGGAGTTGTGGAGTTTGGGAACGGGATGGGCAAACAATGGGGCTGAAGGGCGCGATCCTAACGCTAACACCGTTACGGTGAACAATATCTTGGATTTCTCAACATGGGTCTTCCGAACCAGCAGCAGCGAGCCCACCGCCATCAAACTGGTCTCGCTGGAAGCCCACCCGCAGGTAGGGCAGCCAGTGGCGCTGATCGTGGTTGGGGTAGCGGCGCTGGGGCTGGGCGGACTGCTGCTTGCCCGGCGGCTGCGCAAGGTCTAAACTCGTTCTAAGCCAAGGGGGGTTCTCTGGGGTTGCGAGATGGTGCGAAACACCCTCTCGTAACCCCAGTTTTTATTGATGCTCCGCCAGTATCTCTCGATGCAGCGCGATCCGTTCCGCGTACGACTGGCGCATCGCGGGGGATTGGATCTTGCCCAGCATGTACTGCAGCGACTGGTAGGCGCGCTCCAGCATCGCGGAGGCCAGCGCAGGCTCCCCGGCGGCAAGGTGGGTGCGGTAGCAGGCCATGCAGGCGGAGAGCGAATCGCGCTGCGGGTCGGCGGGGCCGAGCAGCTCGCCCATCTCGGCGGCGGCCTGCTGCGCCGCGGGCAGGTCGCCCTGCGCCAGGTGGAGCAGCGCCAGGTCCGCCAGCGTAGCCAGGATGCGCTCGGTCTGCCCGATGGCGCGACGGTGCTCGAGCGAAGTGTTGTAATATTCCAGCGCTTTGCCGTAGTCGCCCTGGCGCATGCGGATCCTCCCCGCGGTGTGCAGCACCCAGCCCGCCAGCTCCTTGCCGCGCTCGGGCGTGGCGATCTCCAGGGCTTGATCGATCAGGCGCTGCGCCTGGGCCAGGTCGCCGCCAGTCTCCAGCAGGATCTCCGCCATGCACATCCAGCCGTAAGCCAGGGTGTAGCCCTCGCCCATCAGCTGCTCACCCAGGGTGATGGAGCGCTCCAGGTATTCCCAGCCCAGCTCGTGCTGCCCCGCCTGGCGCAGCATATCGCCCATCAGGCGCAGGGCCTCGGCTTCGTGGCGCTTGTGCCCCAGTTGAACCGCCAGCGCCAGGGACTGCTGGTACAGCGCCAGGCCCTTATCCGCTTCCCCGATGGTGGAATACAGGCAGCCGAGGTTGGAAAGCAGCAGCGCCTCGCCGGATTTGTGCTTGTTGGCGCACATCGCATCGTAGGATTCATGCCACAGCAGGCGGGTGTGGTCATAGTCGCCCTCGTCATACACCACCCAGCCCAGCACCTGCTGCGCCCTGGCTTTTTGGCGCCAGTCCGCCGGGCCGGCTTCGTCGATCACCTGCTGAAGCATCTCCTTCGCCACCTGGTAATCGCCGCTGCCAAAATAGGTGCCACCGAGCAGGAAGATCGCTTTGAGCAGCCCGGCGTGGTCGTTGTGCTGGCGCGCCAGGTCGATCGCCTGCCGGAAATACGGGCGCGGGTTCTCCTCCTTCTGGCAATCCTTCAAAACGTCACCCAGGACGAGCAAGGCAGTTACCTGGCGCGGCACATCCAGGCTGGTGGAAAGATCGCGCAGCGTGTGCGCATCAGCCAGCGCCTGCCCGTAATTGCCCAGGATCACGGCATGCTCGCAGCGCCCCTGCAAATTGTCAAAACGCTGCTCGGGGGTGCCCAGGTTGTGGGCATCTTGCAAAGCGACCGCCTGATCAAACCAGGCAAATGCCTGGCGGTAAGCAGCCTCACGCGCGGCCTGCTGCGCCGCCAGGCAGACGAACTCGTATTCGCGCTCGAAGCGCTCGGCGCGCCTGAAATGGTACGCCAGGATGCCGTACCAGGCGCTGATACCGGCAGCGTAGGCGGCCTCGATGTACCCCGCCACGCGCTCGTGGAGCATGCGCCGGTTGGCGAAGGACAGCGTGCCGTAAACCACCTCTTGCGTGATGGCGTGCTTGAAGAGGTATTCCAGCTCGGGCGAGGGTTTATCGACGGTGACAATGCCCATGCTGTGCACGCGCGCCAGGTCGCGCCCGAGCATCTCCTGGCGCATCTCGCCGGGGTAGATCGCCAGCAGCCACTGCTGGCGGAACAACTGCCCGATCACCGAGGCCACCTGCACCGTCATCTTCTCGCTCTCAGCGAGCTGGTCCAGGCGGGTGACGACCAGGGTCTGGATCGAGTCGGGCACCTGCAGCGCCTGCACCGCCTGCGGGTCGCTCAGGTCAATGCCCTGCTCCTGCACCAGGTTGATGAACTCGTCGATGTAGAAAGGGTTGCCATCCGATAGCTGCTCGATCTTCTCCAGCAAGGAGGGCGGCAGGGACAGCCCCCTCAGCTTGATCTCGATCAGATGGCGCATCTCAGGCGGGGTGAAAGGCTGCAGGCGGACCTCATTGAAATAAGCAGGAGGCGTCTCCCACAGGGAGTGCGCTTCTCCCGCGGCGAAGGGGCGGTAGACGGTGAGCAAGAAAACTGGCTGGTGGATCAGCGCGGCAGAAAGGTACTGCGCCAGATTGCGCGAGGCATCGTCCAGCCAGTGGGCGTCCTCGAGCACCAGCAGCAGCGGCGCCTGCGCCGCGCGCGTGCGGATCAGGTCGAAGAGCATGGCAAACAGGCTGTCGCGGCGCAGGCGGGCATCCATCGAGGCGGTGATCTCCGTATCGGGGATCTCCACGCCCAGCACGGCGCCCAGCAGCGGCAGCCTGGCGACCAGTGCTTCCCCTGCCTGGCGCAGCACGGCTTCGATCTGCGGCAGTTGGTCGAGGATCGAACGCTCTTCGCCCAGGTCGAGCAGGGCGCGCAGCACCGGCCGCCAGGCGAGATAAGGCGTGCTGGCGCCGTGGCTGAGGCCGTTGCCGCGCAATCCCTGGTAGCCCATCTGCAGCGCCGCGCCGATCACCTCGGTGGCGAGGCGCGTCTTGCCCATCCCCGCCTCGGCGGTGATGCCGACCACCTGGGCTTTGCCCTCCTCGCGCACGCTCCTCAGCAATTCCTGAAGGCGGGCAAACTCCTCCTGCCGTCCCACCATGGGCAGGGCGTAAGGCTCTTCGGGCAGCAGGTGCGCCTGGCGGTGCAGGCGGCGCAGCAGGGCAAAAACCGGCAACGGCTGGCTCTTGCCCTTCACCTGGATCGGCTCCAACACCTCCCAGGCAAATTTCGCGCCCGCGGCGGTGTAGCTCGCCTCGTCGACCAGGATACGCTGCGGGGCGGCAGCCTGCATGAAGCGCGCCGAGAGGTTGACCACGTCGCCCATGGCGGCATATTCCTGGCGGTGAGAGGCGCCCAGGTTGCCCACAAATACCTTGCCGGTGGTGATTCCGGTGCACTGGGCGCTGATTGCCGGGCAGTTTTCTGCCAGCGCCTGCAGCTCCAGCGCGCAGAGCAGGGCGCGTTCCTCGTCATCCTCATGCGCAACCGGCGCGCCAAACATAACAATTACTTTGCTGCCCTTGTCGCCCATCTCCACCTGGCGAATATAACCGTCGTAGCGGGAAACGACGGCAAAAAAGTCTTTCAAATAATTCCCCAGCGCCTGCACGGCATCCGCTAAAGCGTAGTTGATGCCCTCGAAGTTGACGAATAAAACAGAAACCTGGCGGTGCTCGTTGACAAAGCCCGCCGCGCCGAGCAGGATCTTCTCAAAAGCCTGGGGCGGCAGGAAGGGGCGCAAGGCCTGGATGGCAGCCGGCGCGCTCACGGGAGGCGGCATAGGCGGGTTAGGCCGCGCGGGTACCTCGCCGCGCAGCGCCTCCAGGCGGGCAAATCCATCCCCCAGGGCTGTGCATTCGACCCTCCCCGCGGGCAGTGCAGCCTGGATGGAAGGCGAGAGGACGATCTCGCCTGGCGAGGCATGGTGCTCAGCCTGGGCGGAAGCATCCAGCGGCTCTCCGGCGAAGATGAACTCCTGGCGCGTGGCATTGCCCACCACCATTTGCAGCACCTCGCCATAAGCCAGCCCCAGCTTCATGCGCAGCTCGAAATCGCCCGCCATCGTGTGCACCTGCGCCATCTCGCTGCCGCGCTGCAGCAATGCCTGGGCGCAGGCCACCGCGCGCAACGCGGCATGCTCGCCGCGGAAGAGCACGGACATCGCATCACCGGCAAATTTGCCCACCACACCGCCCCAATGATCCACCTCAGCGATCTGCCCGCTGAAGTAACGGTTGAGCAAGGTGGTCAGCTCTTCGGCTCCCGCTACGCCCACGCGGCACAAGGCTTCGGTGATGGGAGTGAATTTTGCCAGGTCAGCAAATAAAACAGCCGCCGGGTATCGTTCAGATCGATCCAGCAGCGGCTGCTCAGGGTTTTGCAACACCTGTTCGGCGAGCAAGTTGGGCAAGTAGGCTTGCAGCACGGCAAGCGTGGCATTCACTTGATCTTCTGTCATTTTGAGCTTATTTCTCCCCATCGTTTTGCTGGCGGAATTTATCGCGCGCCGACTTCAACCGTTTAAACATATCAGACTGCTTGACGGTTTCTACCTCTTGCTTGCGGCGTGCCTCATCGACCTGGATGATCAATTCCTGCACCTGGCTTTTCAATTCTTCCTCACGCTTCTTGACCCCTTCCACCATCTTGAAGAAAGCCGAAAGGAACTCAGCCACGCGCGCTTCATCCGAGCGGGTGCGGGTGACCACGGTGGGATGCTCGGCGTTGATCTGCTCCATGGCAAAACCGTAATCGCCCTCGGCAACATGCTGGCTCCATTCGATGGCCTTCTCGATGTACGTGGTGGACAGGCGGATCTTCCCCGAAAGGCCCTGCATCACACCCAATGCCATTGCCGGGTGATGGTCAAGCACGTCCAGGAAAGCCTGCCGGCGAAGCACAATTGCCTTGAGCGGCATCAGGGTAACCACGCCAGCCGTGCGCGGCTCGCCATCGATCAACGCCACCTCACCCACGGCTTCGCCAGGCCCGCAGTGGTTGAGCACCAGCTCCTCGCCCTCCGCGTTGACCGTCACCACCTTGACCCAGCCGCTGACGATCACGTACAAAGAATCCCCAGCGTCGCCCTTGTTGAACAGGCGCGTTTGGGCAGGGATTTCCACCATTTCTACGCGCTGCGCCAGATCCACCAGCACCGCATCGGGGGATTGCTTGAAGTAATCCACCGTTTTCAGCCGTCGTATCATGTTTTGAATATCTTCATTCATCGGGGAACCCTTGTCTTCGTATTTTTTACCCAGGCGAGTTAATTCTAGCACAAAGTAAGGGTGAATTCCACCCGCTTCGGCAGTTATTGGGCAGAGGAGAAGAAGGATTCGGGGTACAAACGGATGGCTCCGCCACCCGTTTGTACCCCGAGCCCCTTCCTTGTGAAAGCCCTGGGCAGTTATAATTGATGTTCGATGCCCATGCAACAAAAACTCGCACCGCTCGAACTGCTGCGCTCGCTGCTGGAGAAGGGGTTCTTGTACCTGCTCTCAGCCAACTTCCTGGCGCAATTCTTGAGTTTTCTTACCTCGCTGGTGGTCACCAAATTCCTGGACCCTGCGCGACTGGCAGATGTGAAGGTGCTGCAATCTTATGTGATCTTCTTCCTGGTCTTTGCCGGTTACGGCTTCAGCTCGGCAGCGCTGAAATACTGCGCCGAAGACCGCCCGGCAGAGGATAAAGCCTACCTGCTACGCCAGAGCCTGCTGAGCGCCCTGGTGTTCACTGCCATCACGCTGGCGGTCGTGGCGCTGATGGCGCTGGCAGGGCTGGTCACCCGCCCCGGTTACCTGACGCAGTGGCTGATCATCTACCTCTCTGCGGTGCCGTTCATCGTGATGTACGATATCCTGATCGCTTACCTGCAGGCAGGCAAACGGATCAAGGAAATGTCACGCATGCAGGCGATCTATAAAACGATCACTTTCTTTGCCGTGATCCTGGGCACCTGGCGCTGGGGGCTGGAAGGGTTTGTGGTGGGGACAATTGCCGCCAGCCTGATCGGGCTGCTGCCGCTGTTCAAAACGGTGCGGCTGGACTTTCTAAAGGCGCGCAAGGGATCGATGCCCGCTGGATACAACCGCATGGTGCTCTTCAGCATGCTGGCGTACAGCATCACCATCCTGGGGCAATACGGCGATATCTTCATCCTGGATCATTTCGTGATCGACCGCCAGTCCATCGGACACTACTCGCTGGCGACCTATTTTGTGCTCGCTGGCACGCAGGCAACGATGACCATCCAGGCTATCCTGATCCCCTATTTCAGCCAGCACGGTCGCCAGCGGGCCTGGTTTGACCGCAACCTGCGCCAGTACCAGCTCCTCACCAGCGGCTTGAGCCTGCTGATCGCGCTGGGGATCCAGGCGGCGGCATGGCTGTTGATCCGTTTCGTTTACGGACCTGCCTACCAGCCATCCCAGGCCTATCTATTCGTGCTCAGCCTGCGCTACTTGCTCTTCTCGTCTTACGCGATCCTCTCGGCTGCGCTGACCGGTATCGAGATGGTGCGCTACCATTTCTTCGCCGTGGGCGTGGCAGTGCCCAGCGGGCTTTTCTTATCCTACCTGCTGCAAGAACCTTACGGGGCGATGGGCGTTGCCTGGGCGCAGGTGATCGCCGCGGGGTTGACGCTGGCGCTGGAGGTGTTCTGGGTACAGCGGGCGCGAAAAATGTTAGAATTACCACCAGAGTGAAGTAGGTACCGTGCAAACATCCCTGAAGAACAGGCTGCTTGACGTCGCTGGCTGGCTGCTTATTGCTGGCTGGCTCCTGTTGCCTTACACCCACCTGCGCTGGCTGCCCAACCTGGGAACCACCCGCCCGATCAGCGCGCTGCCCTTTGCCCTGGCAGCCGGGTTGGCTTACCTGGCGCGGGCTCCCTGGCAAGGGCTGCGCCTGCGCCAGCCGCGCACCTGGCTGAACATATTGCAGCCATTCCGCCTCCTGCCAGAGTGGCGCTTTTTGCGCTGGTGGCTGGTGCTGATCGCACTGGGCAGCCTCTCAGCTCTGATCACGCCGTTTTACGGGAACTTCTTCCAGGCGCTCAACCGCCTGTTTGGCTATACGATCATCTTCGTTTTCTTCTACGCGGCGCTGGTTTCGCTGCGGCGGCACGGTCTGGAGAAGATCGCAACCTGGGCGCATGCCGGATACCTGCCGGCGCTGGTCTACGCTGTGATCGAAATCGCCGCCACGCGCGGCGTCCCCTGGGCAAACACGATCGTGATCTTCATGCGCCAGCAGGTGATTGTAGAGTATCCCTGGGTGATCCGCATGGCGCTCTTCGCCACCGAGCCTTCTTTCCTGGGCTTCCAGGCGCTGCTGCTGATTGCCCTCTTCCCCTTCCTGCGCAGCCGCCTGCTGCGCCTGTCCTCAGCGATCTTGATCGGGCTGATCCTGGTCTTCAGCGTCAGCGGGACGGTGCTGGGGCTGGTGGGGATCTATGCGCTGGTGTGGGTCGCGCTGCGCCTGCCGCGCCGCATCCTGGTGCGAGGTATCCTGGCGGCTGTAGCGCTGCTCCTGATCCTCGTGGTTGTGTACGCCGCCTCCCCCAGGCTACAAAGCCAGGCTGAGGCATTGGTTGGGCCAGCGCTCGAAAATGGGCGCGTCTACAACCTTTTTGCATCCTCGGCAATCCGCTCCAGCTTCACGCGCAACCTGATCTATACCATCGTCGAAACGCGCGGCCTGGGGTTGGGGATCGGGCAATACGGGATGTTCTGGAAAGACATCTATCTGCGCCATATCGATTACAAAGCCATCGATGTGCGCGGCGAGATCACCGCCAAGCTGAACTCCAGCGAATACATGCGCCCCTGGTCTGTGCTGCTGGGGCTCGGGACAGACCTGGGGCTCATTGGCATGGCAATCTTCCTGGTTTTTTACTACCAGATCCTGCGCTGTTTCCAGAGCAACCATGCGCGGGCAGTGGGCGCGGCGAGTTTCGTCGCCCTGCTGGGGGCGTATCCCATCGTGACCCCGCATATCTGGCTGGCGCTGGCGGTGCTGGCAGGACAGGTGGAAGAAAAACAGGCTACAAAGGCGATTGACGATGATTGAGCCCGGCTCGTACCAGGACCTGCGCAGCTTCCGCCTCCCGCCAGGCTTCCGCGGCCGTTCCGGCTTGCTTGTCCAGCTATGGTGGCTGGTGCAGTGGTTCCTGTTCCGCCCCTCGCCGCAGGCGCTGTACGGCTGGCGGCGTTTCTTGCTGCGCCTGTTCGGGGCGCAGATCGGGGAGCAAGTTCTTATCCGCCCGACAGCATCGGTGACTTATCCCTGGAAAGTCTCGATCGGCGATTATGCCTGGATCGGCGACGAGGTGGTGCTCTACTCGCTGGGCGAGATCACTATCGGCGCCCACACCGTTATCTCGCAGCGCTCTTACCTGTGCACCGGGACACACGACTACACTCAACCAACCTTCGATATCAGCGCCCAACCGATCCAGGTGGGCGAGCAAGCCTGGATTGCCACAGATGTTTTCGTGGCGCCAGGGGTGAATATCGGGGCGGGAACGGTGGTAGGGTCTCGCAGCACAGTGCTGCATGATCTGCCAGGGGGGATGATCTGCTACGGAAATCCTGCCCGTCCGGTGCGCCCAAGGCAGGCTGGCGGATGAAGATTTTAATCTATGGGCTGAACTTTGCCCCTGAACTGACCGGGATCGGCAAATACACCGGCGAGATGGCTGCTTTCCTGGCTGCGCATGAGCAGCAGGTACGCGTGGTGACCACGCCGCCCTATTACCCGCAATGGCAGGTGGCAGAAGGCTACACGGCCTGGGCATATCGCAAAGAAGAATGGCAGGGTGTGGAAGTCTATCGCTGCCCGTTATGGGTTCCGCGGCGACCAAGCGGGCTGACGCGCCTGCTGCACCTGTCCACCTTTGCCCTCTCCAGCCTGCCCGTGATGGCTGCGCAAATCGCCTGGAAGCCCGCGCTGGTGATCAACACCGCCCCAGCCATCGCCAGCACCCCGGGAGCCTGGCTGGCAGCGCGGCTGGCAGGCAGCCGGGCATGGCTGCACATCCAGGATTTCGAGCTGGATGCAGCCCTAAAACTGAATATGCTCACTGTATTGAATCCGCTGGCAAAGCTGTTCCAAAGCCTGGAAAGCGCCCTGTTGAAAGGCTTTGACCGGGTTTCAACCATCTCGCAGCGCATGCTGGAGCATCTCTGGCAAAAAGGCGTGCCGCGCGAGAAAACCTATTACCTGCCCAATTGGGTGGATGAGACCGTGATCTACCCCCTGGCTGGAGAAAGCCCCTACCGCAGCGAGTGGCAAATCCCACCAGGGCAGTTGGTCATCTTGTATTCAGGCAATATGGGGCACAAACACGGATTAGAGGTGTTGGTGGAGGCAGCCAGGCTCCTGCAAGGAGAAAATGATATTGGTTTCATTTTTTGTGGTGAAGGCGCAGCGCGGCCCCTGTTCGAACAATCCGCTTCCCGGCTGCCCAATATGCGCCTGATGCCCCTGCAGCCTGCCAGGCGGTTGAATGATCTGCTCAACCTGGCCGATGTGCACGTTTTACCGCAGCGGGCAGATACGGCTGACCTGGTGATGCCCTCCAAGCTCAGTGGCATGCTCGCCAGCGGCAAGCCGGTGATCGCCGCCGCCCGCCCGGGCACCGAGCTGGCGCAGGTGGTGGGAGAGGTAGGGATCGTTGTACCGCCAGAGGAGGCAAACACTTTCGCCGAAGCCATCTGCAGCCTGGCGCGCGATGCCGATCGCCGGGATGTGCTGGGCAAACGCGGGCGGCAATACATCCTGGAGCATTGGGCAAAGCAGCCCGTTTTGGAGGCCTTGTTGCAGGAGATCAAGCAAACGTGAACAATATTTCCCCACCCCCCTCTGATCAATCCATCCCGGCGAATGTGCTGATTCCCGCCCGGCGCTGGCGCGGCGCGCTGGTGATCCTCACCCTGGTGCTTGGCGACCTGATCAGTTTTACACTGGCGTTTGGCCTGTCTCTCCTGCTGCGCAGCAGCGCCATCATCATGGTGGGGGGTGTCATCCATTGGAGCGTGATCCTGCCGACCTTGCAGTTGAGCCTGCTCACCTTCCTGATCATCTATGCGCTTACCGGCCTCTACCCCGCCTTCGGCTGGACGGCGGTTGAGGAGATGCGCCAGATCTTCAGCTCGCTTACCCTGGGCTTTGTCGTGCTGGGTTTAGCCATCTACCTCCAGCGCACCGGTCCGATGTTCTCACGTGCGGTCTTCATCCTGGGCTGGGCGTTTGCCTGCTTTTTCAACATCATCATCCGCCTGGCAATCCGCAACCGCCTCTCGCTCCTGCGCTGGTGGGGAGCGCCGGTGATCGTGGTTGGTCCCAGCGCCGCCGTGCGAGACGTGACCGAGCGCCTGCGCCACAGCCGCCGCCTGGGGCTCAAGCCGGTGCTGATCCTAGACGAGACTGCCCCGCCGGAGCGGTCAGCCGTGCTGAGCGTTCCGGTCATCCGCTCTGCAGCATTGCTCGAGCAAATCCTTGCTCGCCAGAAGATATCCTACGCCGTGTACGTGGAGGGCAAAGAAGATCCTCGCCAGCAGACGCGCCAGCGCCTGGATTGGCTGAGTAAGCTCTTTCCCACCGTGTTAGTGGTGCTGGCTGATTCTCCGCTGGGCTCTCTCTGGGTGCGCACGATGGATCTGGAGGGACGGCTGACCCTGCGCGCCCAATACCATTTACTGGACCGCAAGTCCATCCTGCTCAAGCGCGCCTTTGACATCGTGCTGGGAGGTCTGTTAACTCTCCTCACCCTGCCCTTCTTGCTGCTGGCGATCCTGCTGGTACGCCTGGATAGTCCCGGACCGGTCTTCCACACCCAGGAGCGCCTGGGGTTGGGAGGAAAGAGAATCCGTTTCATCAAGCTGCGCACAATGCATGTCAATGCGGAGCAGCGCCTGGAAGAGCTGTTGAAAAATGATTCCCAGGCGCGCCAGGAATACCAGACCTATCACAAACTGGCGAAAGACCCGCGTGTCACCCGCATTGGCCGGCTGCTGCGCAAATTCAGCCTCGACGAATGGCCGCAGATCTGGCACGTTTTGCCGGGTGAAATGAGCCTGGTCGGCCCGCGTGCTTACATGGCCAGCGAGCTGCCCGATATGGGCGGGCACGCCAATCTGATCTTGCAGATCCGCCCCGGCCTGACTGGCTGGTGGCAGGTGATGGGAAGGCACAATACGACCTTCCAGCATCGGTTACAATTAGACGAGTATTACCTGAGCAACTGGTCGTTATGGCTGGATATTTATATCCTGATCAAAACCGTTTGGGTGGTGATCAGCGGACATGGCGCCTAGGAAGCAGTTCTTGATCTTACAACGAGCCTTTACGTATGCCTGACGAATTCACCCCCCTGGAGCACTTCCAACACCTGCTGCGGCGCTGGACCTGGATCGCCCTGGCAATCTTTCTTGGCAGCAGTCTTGCTTATCTCTACCATCGTGTGCAGCCGCCGATCTATGAGGCCAAAACCCGCTTCTACGTTTCCATTGATTATGATCTTTTCCCATTTGAATCCTCACCCATCGATACCTACCAATACAACGAAGACCTGGCGCTGGCAGCAGTGGAGGGCGTGATGCTCTCGCAGACGGTTCAAAAGGCTGTCATCGCGCAGGCGAATGAGCTGGGCATTCCTCTGACCCTGGAAGACCTGGCCTCCCACGGAGACCTTGAGCGCAGGCATACCTATTGGGAAGTGCGCTACCGCAGCACCGACCCGGCCCTGGCGCGGCAGGTGATGGAACTGTGGGCAGCAGAAGGGTACAAGATCATCCAGGTCTGGCAGGCAGAGGGGACGATTGCCAATTTCGTGCTCTTTGATCCGCCCACGCCGGTTGCACTGCCCCAGCAGCCGAGTGTATTCGTTCGCGGGCAATTAATGACGGCCGGCGCGCTGATCGGGTTGGTCGTTGGTATATTAGTCGTCACACTGGTGGACGGCAGGAAGAAGATATCCCCCGCCCAAGAACCACGGGTGGATGAGAAGATAAGGCAGGATCACTGAGATGGCAGAAAAACAGGCAGGCGGCTGGCCCGCCTCGGCTCGCTGGCAGATCCTCTGGCATAAGTTGCTCCAGTTTGCCTGGGCAGCCGCGCTGGTGACGCTGCCGCTCACCAGCTTCCCTCCTCTGAAAAGGCTCACCGGTGCGCTGGTCGCGCCTGCCGCGGCGCTGCCGGTGCTGTTCCTGCTGGTGTTCTGGCTCTTTCCGCGCCTGCTGCGCGGTGGGTCGCTGCCACGTGAGACAGTTCCCATCGTTATTTTCGCCCTTATTGCAGCGCTGGCCAGCGCGGCAGTATTCTTTATCGAAACGCCCTCTTATAAAGGGCAATCTCTCATCGGGCGAGAAGGGCGCTCATTTCTCACCCTGGCGATCGGGCTGGCCTTCTACCTCGTCTTTGCTTCCTGGAACCGAGACCTGAATCGTCTGCAAACCACCTGGCGCTGGCTGACGATTGGGGGAATAGCCATGCTCGCCTGGTCTTTGGTGCAGGCTTACTTTGTTGTGTTGCAGAACCGCCTCTACCCAAACTGGCTGGAGGCAGTGCAGGAAACCGTGGCAGTGAAAATGCCGCATCCCAGCTTGTGGGGGCTGCGCGTCGACAGCCTGGCCTACGAACCCTCCTGGTTTTCTCACCAGATGGTGATGCTTTATCTACCCCTCTGGTTTGCCGCCACCTTCCAAAAAACATCCGCTTTCCGATTCCGTATCCTGCGCTTATCGCTGGAAAATATATTGCTGGCGGTGAGCCTGGTGGTATTCTTCCTGGCGCGGCCGCGCGTCAGCATTCTCTCGCTGCTGTTGATCCTGCTCTTCTTCTTCGTCAAGATCAACCTGGCAATATACCGTCGTTTGCTCCACTGGATCCAATCTCTTGGCTGGTTCAGACACCAAAATACGCAAATTTTCTTACAGCGCGCCGTTGCTTACGGCACCATCCTGGTCATGATCGGTCTCTACGCGGGGATCCTGGCAGGCGCAGTGATGCTGACCAGCAAGCTCGACCCACGCGTCCTGTTGCTGCTGGAGCGCCCACCGAGCTGGCAAGAGATCTGGCGAGTGATCACGCTGGACGAAGATGCACTGCTCTACATTGGCTGGCGGATGGCCTTCATGGAAAGGATCGTATATTGGGTGACCGGCTGGCATGTATTCCACCAGCATCCCTGGCTGGGGGTCGGTCTCGGCAATGCAGGCTTCTTCTTCAAGGAGAATGTACCCGCGATGGGCTGGGCCTCCTGGGAGGTGCGCGAATTACTCAACCGATTGCCCACTCTACCGAACATCAAGAGTATGTGGGTGCGCCTGATGGCAGAAAGTGGCATAGCAGGCCTTTCGGTCTTTCTGGGCTGGTTCTATCTTCAGATCCAATCTGCCTGGAAATCCATACACAGTGATCACCCTGCGCTGAAAACCCTGGCGCTGACCGGGCTGCTGGGTTTAATCGCTTATGTGGCAGAGGGCTTCAGCATCGACTCATTTGCTATGCCCTACCTTTGGGTTGCAGCCGGTTTAACAGCTGCCGCGGGGGCGCTTTTCCGCCAGGAGCTGCGGCAGGCATCCATGAAAGGAACGAGCTGATGTGCGCATCCACAGATGATGAGAAATCACCCGCTGCGCCCGAAAATACACCGCGCCGCCGCCCCCTGCGCGGCCTGGGGGATCTTTCAGCAATGTACCAGGATTCGTCCGAACCCACCTCTCCTGTTGAGAAATCGCCTGAGGAGGAAGCGCCACCGACTCCTACTCAGGCTCCAGAAGAGAGCCAGGGATCAGCAGAAAAAGAAGCCCCGCCACGCCGCCGACCAGGACGGAGTATTGCCGATATTACCTCAATGTTATCCGGCGAAAGCAGCACACAAGCGACTTCCAAGCCAATCACAAAGCCCCTCCCCCGCCAGCAAAAGCCCGCAGAAGGATCGCTCGAACAACAAGAGAGCGGGGACGAAACACTGGAATTTCCGCCAGAGCTGGAGAAGTACCTTCCCCCTGATCTATGGCGGAAATTACAGCACGAAAGGCCGTTGCGGCGCGGCATCCTGATCAATGGTCTGGAGCGCCTGCGTTCTGTTCAATACCTGCTCTCCACCTACATGCCCCAACACCTGGTACAGGCAAAAATGCGGCGTTCCGCGCGCGGCCTGGTGACTGGTGAGACCATCCAGGGCAGCCTGCTCTTTGCCGATGTCAGCGGATTCACCGCCCTATCGGAACGCCTGGCATCCGTTCCGCCAGATGCAGCCGAACGGGCGATCGAAATTCGCAATAAAGGCGCCGAGCAGCTTACCACGATCATGAACGATTACTTTGATGCCATGTGGAAGATCCTCTCCTGGTCTGGTGGTATCCTGGTCAAGTTTGCCGGGGATGCAGCGTTGGTCTACTTCCCCAAGCAAGAGAAAGGGCAACAAGCCCAGTGGGCAGTGCGGGCTGGCTTACGCATGCTGCGGGCGATTGACCAGTTCGCCAATATACCCACTCCCAGTGAGCCGGTGACGCTGCGGATGAAGATCGGGGTTGCCACCGGGGAGTTCCTTTCTGCAAGTGTGGGGAACTCCCGGCGAATGGAGTATGCCATCCTGGGACCCGCAGTCACGCAGACGATGGGTGCCGAAGCAGCTACCACTGGTCCAGGTCAGTTGCTCGTCAATGCAGAGACTGCCAGCTTATTGGGCAGCGAATTCCTGCAAACACCGCAAGGAGAGTATTTCTCCATCCAACCCAAAGATACGATGGCATTAGGAGATTTTGAGATCAAAGCCAAAGCGCGCCGGGCGCGCGGTGCTATTCCCTGGGACGCCAGTCCAGCGGCGATCATTGAGCAAATGCAGGTGACTCTCACCCAAATCCAGGCGCTAGAGCCTTACCTGGCGGAGGAGCTGGTGGAGCGCATTATCATCCGAGCCAGCGAGCGGCGTGTCTTGAGCGAATTCCGCCTCACTACAGTGCTCTTCTGCAACTTTACCGGTTTCGAAACGCTTTTTACCACCTGGGGCAGCGAGGGAGTTCAACGACTGACCAGCATGCTGAGCGCATACTTCAGCAGCATGAGCGAGATGATCTCCCGTTACGGAGGCATCATCAGCCGCATCGATCCGTACAGCAAGGGCACCAAGCTGCTGGCGTTGTTCGGAGCACCCGTCAGCCACGAGGATGATCCCCAACGGGCAGTCAGCGCGGCACTGGCGATGAACGCTGAGCTGGATGCGCTCAACGAGCAGTGGCGCAAGCGTTTTGGCCGTTACCTGCCACCAGAGAGCAGCGGCCCAGCGATCCAGCACCGCATCGGGATCACCCAGGGTGAAACTTACGCCGGCCTGGTTGGCTCCAGCACGCGCCGCGAATATACCGTGATGGGCGACGATGTCAACCTCTCTGCCCGGCTGATGAGCGCAGCGCGGGTAGGGCAAATCCTGGTCAGCCAGCGAATCTACGAGGCCGTTTCTGCCTATTTCGTCAATACAGAGCTCCCCGCCATCCGGGTGAAGGGTAAGAGCAAGCCCATTACGATCTACCAGGTGGAGGGACCCCGTGACGATGCCCTGTTGAACCGGGTGTACTCGCGCGATCTATTGGTCGGGCGCGAGAAAGAAATGACCACTGCGCTCAGATTAATCGCCAGAGCCTGGGAAGGTAAAGCGCAGGCTATCACCATCCTGGGTCCAGCCGGGATCGGTAAGAGCCACCTGGCAGATGAAATCATCCGCTCAGCAGCTACCCAGGGCACGCAAACGATCTTATACCAATGCCGCGCTTATAAGCAAAACACAACCTATGCCTGTTGGGGAGGAATCCTGCGCTCTATAGTCGGGATCACATCCACCGACCTGCCCAATACACAAAGGGAGAAGCTGCACCAGTACCTGGTGAAATCAGGCCTGCCGGACGAAGACCACGAGGCACTGCAAACCATTCTGGGCATCGCGCCTGTTTCCGAAAGCACCAGGCCTGGCGCAGGAGAGGAAGCGAAAGAACGGGCAGATACAGTTGATATGCTGCAAGCCATCGCCCAGCGCGGGCGCAGCGGGCGACGCACCAGCGGCCTGGACGTGCTGGGACAGATCGCCGATGCCAAGCCCCTGGATGGGCAAACCTGGATGCACGCAACCTACCTCAATGTGAGCCAGCGCCGTAAACTGTCCGACACGATTGCCCTGCTTTTCCAGCGCATCCTGGCAGCTTCGCCGGTAGTGATTTTCTTCGAGGATGCTCACTGGATGGACATCCCATCCCGCCGGTTATTGTTGAATTTTATGGAAACACTGCACAACCAGCCCTTGCTGGTGATCCTGGCACAAAGAGAGGAATTGGAAGAGCGCGAAGCAATTGGGGAGGTTCTCAATCTCGAAGCGCTGGATGAGGCAGCCACGCAGAAACTAGTCGCCCATATTCTGGTATCGGATCTCGCCGGATTGATTCACCAGCAGAGCAAAGGCACACCGCTGTTCGTGGATGAGATCTCACGCTGGATCAAACGTACCCGGCAGATCAGGGCGGAGGATTTACGCGGGATACTCCAATCCTCCGATATCCTGCAAAAACTGATCCTCAGCAGTCTCGAGAGTCTGAGCGAAAGCCAGCGCGAGGTGGTACGGGTGATTGCAGTAATCGGAGAAGAATTTCGCTTCGGTGAAGTAAAGACTTTACTATCAGCAACCATCCAGATGGATCCAGTTACTTTATACAGCCACCTGAGCGCGCTGGAACATGCACGGCTGATAGCGCTACGCGAACCGGGTACAAACCCGCGTTACATTTTCCAGCAGTCATTAGTGCGCGAGGTGCTCTACAACAGCCTGCCATTCGCCCGCCGGCGCGAGCTGCACAGCCAACTGGCAGCCTACCTGAGCGCGCCTCCAGATCACCGGGAGGAACTGCAGGCCAGGTTGGATAAGGTATTCAGCAATAAGACCGATGATGATTTTGCACAACGTGATGAAACAATCGCCTTTCATCATGAGCGCGCCGAGGAATGGCAACAAGCAGCCCTGCACCTGCTAAAGGCAGGTCACCTGGCCCGGCAGCAGGGAAAACTCTCGCGTGCACAAGCCCTGTTCACGCGCGGTCTGGGAGCGTTGCTGCATGAAGGAAACGGAGAAAAAGAACTCACGGGAGTAAACGCCGAAATTTACTTCCAGCTCAACCATGGCCTGGGCGATGTGCTGTTATTACAGGATGATTTTCCCACCGCAACAGCCAGCTATGAGGTCGCGCTATCCACCATCCCAGAAACAGCCGGGCTCACCCTCAAGACACACCTGCTTGCCAAAATGGCTTTGATGCTGGGCACACAAAACAGACCGGATGAGGCAATCACCCGCTTGGAACAAGCCATCGCAGAAGCGCCCGAGGGCCTCGTTCTTGCCTTGACCGCCGGGTTGGCCTGGATCAACTGGCGCGAATCAAGACCTTCGGCGCCTGAATGGATCAAACGCTGCAAGGCTTTACTGCCAGAGCACCCACAGGAATGGGAAGTTGATATTGAGATTCTGCTCAACGATATGGCTGGGGAATATGCAGCTGCAAAAGCCGGTTACCAGATGCACAACCATCGCGAAGGCGCCGCCCTGGCTGCCATCCGCTTAGGGGATCAGATGCTGCGCGCCGGAGATGTGCGCGGGGCGCGCGGGCAATACGATCATGCCGCCAGGATCTGGCAGCCCACTTCCGCGGCGGTGAATGGACTGGTTCTCAATCGCTATCGACAGGCGGAAACCGAGTTGCGACTTAAGAACATCGATGCAGCACTGGCAATATTAGAAGAAGCACAGGCTCTGCTCCCTAAATGCAGCCGGCTGGTCCAAGTCGAAGGTCGCGACCTGGTGCGGGCAGCGATGCGGCTGATCAAAGCTGGTAAACCAGATTCGTGGCCCGCCTGGCGCTGGCAATCCATGGACGATAGTGTGCGGATTCCCATCCTGGCAGCGCCATTGGTCTGAAACAAGTCGAGAATATGATTTAGAATAGGGACTATGAACCCACTCCTAAAAAACACCGATCTGTTCCGCTCATTGCCGGACGAAATCCTGGAAAAAGTCACGCTTGCGCTCATCAGGCGCAGCCTGGAAGACAAACAGGTGCTCTTTCGCCAGGGCGAGCCGGGGAATGAATTGATCATCGTTGAAGAAGGGCAAATTGCCATCTATGCGCCTGCAGCAGATGACCCTGCCAAAGGGCAATCTATTCGCATCTTCCAACCCGGCCAGGTGCTGGGGGAGATGGCACTGATCGACCAGAAGCCGCGCTCATTGAGCGCCCGGGCCGAGGAACCCTCCACCGTGCTTGCTTTGGGCGGCAGAGCTTTTCGTGATCTGATCAAAGAAAATCCCGAGATGGCAATCGCGGTGATGTCAGGCTTGAGCGAGCGCATTCGCTACACGACCGACTTCTTGAGCGAGGTGCGCACCTGGGTGCAGCGCGTGAGCAGCGGCGACTATCAGACCCAGGGAGTAAACGCTCAAGACAGCCGCTACCAGGATCAAACCCTGGCAACCCTGGCCGCTGAGTTCGCCCAAATGGCTGCCCGTGTGCAAGAACGCGAAGATAAACTGAAACAGGAGGTTGCCTTGCTGCGAATCGAGATCGATGAAAGCAAGCGCAAGCAGGAGGTCAAGGATATTACCTCGACCGATATGTTCTTGAGCATCAAGGAAAAAGCCAAGCTGCTGCGCCAGCAAAAGTCAGAATAGGATCGGTGATTATCGAGAATCAACCAGGAAGCGCTTGCCAGCGCACCTGAGGTAGAATAAAATAACCTGGACGGGCTAACGAGGAGCAAAAATCAATGTCAAAGATCATCTCAATTCATTCTTTTCGCGGTGGGACGGGAAAATCCAATACCACGGCAAATTTGGCCGCTTTGATGGCAATGCAAGGGAAGCGAATAGGCGTGGTGGATACCGACATCCAATCTCCCGGCATCCACGTCTTGTTCGGCCTGGACGACTCCACCATGGGTCACTCGCTGAACGATTATCTATGGGGCAAGTGCACCATCATAGATACTGCTCACGATGTAACCAATAGCCTCAAAACAGATATCCCCGGCAAGATCTACCTCATCCCTTCCAGCATCCAGGCAGGCGAGATTGCGCGGGTGATCCACGAGGGATACGATGCCGGGCTGCTCAATGATGGCTTCTCTGAGCTATTGGACAAAATGAATCTCGACGCCCTGCTGATCGATACCCATCCCGGGATCAACGAGGAAACCTTGCTTTCGATCGCCATCTCCGATATCCTGCTGGTGATCATGCGCCCCGATAAACAAGATTACCAGGGCACCAGCGTGACCGTGGATGTGGCACGTAAGATGGGGGTGCCCAGCTTGTTCATGATCTTGAACAAAGTTCCCTCACTACTGGACCGAACTGCGCTCAAGAAAATGGTTGAGGATGAGTACGAGGCCGAGGTTGTGGCTGTGATCCCCCACTCGGATGAGATGATGACCCTGGCCAGTGAAGGGATTTTTTCCATCCGCTACCCAAACCATCCTATTGTTGTAGATTTGAAACAGGTGGCCCAGAAACTGCTGGCATAACGCCGAAAGCAAAACCACATGCCCCAAGTCGTCACATTTCACTCATTCCGCCGCGGGACGGGCAAATCAACTCTTGCAGCCAATACAGCCGTCTTGTGCGCTTTACGCGGCCTGAGGGTTGGGCTGGTGGACCTGAACCTGGAATCCCCCAGCATGGCCTATATACTCAATCTAAGCCACATTGAAATCACATACCACATCAACGATTTCATCTGGCAACAGTGCAGCATCGATCAAGCGGCATATGATATCACGGACCATATCAGCCAGGCAGACCAGGCACCGCTGCCGGGTCGTCTATTCGTAGTGCCTGCCAGCGCACTGTCCTCTGATGCCTCCCGCGTCTTGAAGGGCAATTACAACTATGAGATTTTGGGGGATGGTTTTGAGGGTTTGATCACCCATCATAAGCTGGATATCCTGATCATCGATACCCGTGCAGGATTGAACGACGATACGATCTTTACCATTGCCCTCTCCGATACACTCCTGGTGATCATCCGCCCCGACCACCAAGATTACCAGGGCACTGCAGTTACCCTTGACATCGCCCGACGCCTGGACGTTCCCCAAGTACGCTTGATTGCCAATGATATTCCCCACTCCATCACCGCGCGCGAGATGGCTGAATCACTCGAAGATAACTACGCCAGCCAGGTGGCGGCTGTGATCCCATTTTCCGAGGAGGTCAGCACGAGTCACTCAGAGATCTTTGTGCTCCGCTATCCTGACCACCCAATCACCCAATCCCTGCAGAAAATCATCGATGCAATCATTCTGAAGAAACCAACGGGCTAAGGCAAAACGCATCCCGAAGGAAAAACTGTTCATGACAACCCTTTTTGACTGGCTCAGACGACTAAATAATTGAGCCATTCCGATTTATATGGCTTCCCACAACATCCCCACCGATGAAGATCTGGTGCGCTCCATTCAACAAGGAGCACTAGATGCTTTCGTCACACTGTACGAGCGTTACCTGCCATCAGTGTATAACCGGGTTCGCTACACAATACCCGAGATGGATACAGAGGATGTTACACAGGAGGTGTTCATTGCAGCCATGCGATCGATCAAAGGGTTTCGTGGTGATGCGCAGTTTAGCACCTGGCTACGCACATTGACCAACCGGCAGATTGCCGACTATTACCGGAAACGCAATCCGGCAGAACAAGAGTTGGATCATGAAACGATCACGCAGCCTTTCGGCGCAGGATCTGGCTTGAGGAAAGCCTCCTCTTCCAACGAAATGGCAAACACAGACCGACCAATGGAAGAAACGATCATGCTTCAACAGGCTATCAGAAAATTATCGAACAACCATCGGGAGGTCGTATTGCTACGATTTGCAGAAGGACTGCAATTCAACGAGATTGCAGCTCTTCAAGGGCAGTCCCTGGAAGCGACCAAGTCTCTCTTCCGGCGCGCGATTGCAGCATTACAGAAACATATGGGGTTTGATGATGAATGAGCCATTAAGCTTTGATGATCCACGCCTGGATGAACAACTGGCTTCTTTTACCGACCAGCTTTTGAATGGTACTACACAGGGAGAAGGCTGGGAGCCGGAGGATGCCAGATTGCGTCTCTATTTGCAAAAACTCCAACAAACGGTCGTGCAGGTGCACAGCATGATCGGTACGATGGAGCCGGATCGAGAGTTGAACAGCCGGATCAAGAAACAACTTGTTTCTGCCTGGTACGAGGTAAAAAGCCCGCCCCAGGCGCGCTCGGTCTGGCAAAGGTTGCGAGGCATATTCCTTCCCGAAGGGCAAGGCTGGAAATCCAGCCGGGGGGCGCGCCAAGCGCAGGTGCTGCGCCTGGCTGTGGCAGCCGTTGCTATTCTCCTGTTGCTAGCCATCTTTGTCCCGGGAATAGGCTCCGCGCTGGAAGGCACTGCACTCGGAAGGGGAGGCATCCTGCCCATTGGATTGTTGGTTATTCTGGTAATTGGTGTTGGGCTATGGCTGTGGCGGGGAAAATCCCGCTGAGAGCCAAGCGAAGGTCTATCATTTTACACAGCGAGATAACGCATGCAAATTCCCGCCCTGGTCATCGCAACCATTATTCCACTGATCTTTCTTTACATCATCTATACCCTGGATCTGTATAAAACAGGTAATTTCCGCTACGTGATCGTATGCTTCGTATCCGGGGCTGTGGCTTATTTCGCGGCGGCGCAGGCCAACCGCGCCATTTGCATGGCGGCTTTCCCTTTCTGCGGTGACCCGACGCCATACGGGATCATGGCAAGCAATGACGTTGCCCGTTATGTTGCCCCGGTGACCGAAGAAATCTTGAAGGCATTGATCTTGATCTACCTGGTGCGCAAGCCAAATTTCACCTATTTCGTGGATGGGGCTATCTACGGTTTTGCTGTCGGTATCGGCTTCGCAGTCTTTGAGAATTACGAGTATGTGCTTACGCATGTTGGGAGTGGGCTGGGGATTGCCATTGGACGGGTGCTATCAGCCAACCTGATGCACGCCACAACCAGCGCCATGGTGGGCGTGGGGCTTGGCATCGCGCGCTTCCGCCGTTCGCTGTGGCCCATCTTTCTGCTGGTTAGCTCCCTACTTCTCGGCATGGTCATCCACAGCATGTTCAATCATCTCAGCACAGACATGTACATGGCTGAGGGCCTCAGGTTGATCTTCTCAGCGCTGCTTGGCTTTGCCGGAGCTGGGCTGGTCGCGTTCATCATCCAGCGCGGCCTGGCAGAGGAGAAGGGATGGATCGAAGAGAAGCTGGGCGCTGCTGACCGGGTGACCGGTCAGGAAGCATCCATTGTGCATCGGCTGACAGACTTGCAGGAAATCCTCGCCCCACTGGCGCAGAAATTCGGCAGCGAGAAAGCTGACCAGATCGAAAACTTCTTAGTCATCCAGGCGCGCCTGGGCATTTTGCGCAAAACGCTGGATAAGCTGAATGACGAGAAGATGCGCACTGCGGTGGAAAAGCAAATGAATGACCTGCGCACCCAAATGGATGAAGCGCGCCGCCTGGTGGGAAGTTACTGCATGCTGTACCTGCGCAATATTTTCCCGCCAGAATCCAGCCCGCTATGGGGATTGCTGGAGACCCGTATTCAGGAGAAGATCGCCACGCGCAGTTCCAGCGGGCTCAATGCATTTGCCAAGCTGAGCCAACGAGTTGCAAAATCGGATGACGCCGATGAGGTAAAAAACTAATCGATTGTGTATAATACAGGAACGGCGCGGTGGGGGGCGCTTCGCAGGCACAATCGAAAAAAGGAGAGCGGAAAATGCCTTCAATTGTATCCATACACTCATTTCGCGGTGGCACAGGAAAATCCAACCTCACCTCCAACCTGGCATCCCAGGTTGCCATGGCGGGGAAACGGGTGGGAGTGATCGATACGGATATCAACTCACCCGGCATCCATGTGCTCTTTGGCCTCAATGAAGCCAAGATGGGGCACACACTGAATGAATTTTTACGCGGCGATTGCCCGATCAGCGATGTGGCTTACTCTTTGGGCGAAAATGTCGGAGAAGGAGAAGGGCAGAAAAAACTGGCTGGTAAGCATATCTGGTTGATTCCTTCCAGCATCAAGAGCAGTGAGATCAGCCGCGCCCTGCGCGATGGCTACGATGTTAACCGCCTGAACGAGGGCATGCAGCAACTGATCAAGGAATTCAAGCTCGATTACTTGTTCATTGATACCCACCCTGGCTTAAACGAGGAAACGCTGCTTTCGGTAGCAATCTCTGACATTTTGATCATCGTTTTACGCCCCGACCAGCAAGACTTCCAGGGCACCGCAGTGACTGTGGATATCGCCCGCGGTCTGGACGTTCCCAACCTCCTGCTGGTGGTAAACAAGGCGCTTTCCAGGTACGATTTGAAACAGATTGGCGAACAAGTGACCTCTTTCTACAATGCTACGGTGGCTGGCGTGCTGCCCCTTTCTGAGGATATGGTTGAGAATGCCAGTTCGGATATCTTCTCGTTACGTTACCCAGACCACGCCTGGTCGGTGACGCTGCGTGAGATCGCCAAGATCGTGATGCAAACTGCCTAGAAGGCACTGCAAAGGAGACCGACCATGTTATGCTGGGTATGCGACCAACCTGCGCGTGCGGCATGCGCCTTTTGCGGACGTTTCGTATGCAAGGAACACGCTAAAACAATGCCCACTTTTTTGGTGATGTTTTTAGGATCGAATAATACACCCAAAGGCCTTGCAGCGGCGAACGTGATCTGGTGTGGTATCTGCGAACCGCAGCCCGAGCCAATCGCGATGCCCGAGCTGTGGTAAGGGAGAACGACGATGAGCGTATTCGACCGACTTCAACGTCAACTCGACATTCAAAAGCGCGAGCATGGGATCAGCCCGCTGGAGATCGCTGACCTCCCCCAAAATCTGCGCAAGATCATGCGCCTGATGTTGCGCGAGGTGGCGATCAAATACACCGACCTGCGCAAAGCAGTCGAGGCCATGCCTGTCGCGCAACAATTGAGTCCTGCCGAGCTTGACCAGGCATTAGCGACACTGGTAGAGCAGAACTGGCTGGTGCGCAGCGGCGAGGGCGATATGCTCACTTACCGGGTGAACCTGCGCCGCAAGTCGGGCAGCTCGCTGGATAAGGATATCTGGGCATCCCTGGAAAATAAGATCACTCCTGCCTCGTCTAGCACAGAGGATGCAGGTAATCCTTCCGAGGTAAAACCCGGCGACTGACAGATTTCTTAGCAGGTATGCGCACATGCAAACGGTGTATTTTACACGCTACCTGCATGTGCGCATTCCTTAATCGGGGTGATGATGGCTGAAAAAGATTGTTACCTGGGTGTAGATGTTGGCAGCAGCAAGTGCCACGCACTGCTTGCTGATGCAGAAGGGCACGCCTTAGGATTCGGCCAGGCTGGACCGGGCAACCACGAGGTGGTAGGCTACGGAGGGCTGAGGCTGGCGCTTAAAAAAGTTGTTTCACAGGCTCTTCGCATGGCTGGTCGGCGTATAGATCAAGTTTGCGGTGCAGGTTTCGGCGTGTCAGGTTACGATTGGCCATCCGAGCGTGCGCCAACATTGGCGGCGATCCAGACTCTGGGATTAGGCGCGCCAGTGGAGGCAGTCAATGACACGCTGATCGGTCTGCTGGCTGGAGCATCACAGGGCTGGGGTGTAGCTGTGGTGGCAGGTACCGGCGCGAACTGCTGGGGATGGGATCCGCAGCGGCGCGTTGGACGGATGATCGGGCACCAAGGCTTTGGCGAGTACGGCGGAGCAGGCTCACTGGTTGAGCGGGCGATGCAAATGGTTGCATATGAGTGGACGCAGCGCGGCCCTGCCACACAACTGACCCACGCCTTTGTGGCGCTGACCGGTGCGCAGGATCTGGCAGATATGCTCGAAGGCTTGAGCATGGATCGATACCACGTAGATGCATCAGCCGCACGATTGGTTTTCCAGATTGCTGAGCAAGGAGACCTCCCTGCACAGCAAACGATCCGCTGGGCTGGCGAAGAATTAGGGAACATGGCCCTGGGAGTCATCCGCCAATTGCAATTCGAAGACCTCGATTTTGAGGTGGTGCTGGTGGGCAGCCTTTATGAAGGGGGAGCGCGCCTGATTAATCCCATGCGTGAGATGATCCAGAAAGAGGCGCCCGGAGCCCGGCTGGTTCGATTGCAAGCGCCGCCCGTGGTAGGGGGTGTGCTGCTGGGGATGGAACAAGCCGGGCTAGACGCTCCAAAGGTGCGGAAGACCCTCATCCAGGCAACCAGAGAGCTGCTGGAAAATCTCCCGGCATGATTACCAGGTCATATAGCACCGTAGCAAGCTAGCGCAAGCCGGTTTATGGCTCGCTTACTTCCCACAAGCGCTTCGCAACGCCAGCGGTAGCGCCGGTTACCACGCACACTTTATCCTTCATCTGTCCTGCCAAGTTTCTCCTGCACCGAGCGTATCTTGTCATCCATGGATTGGGCTCGGTCTGTTCGCGTGCCAAGCTTAATCGTTGTGCTGATGCGCGGCGCGCCCATGGCATGCACGCGCTCATGGCAGCGGCGGATCGCAGCGAAAACCTCATCCCACTCGCCCTCGATATTGGTGCCATAAGCATGCAGGCTATGCGCCAGCCCGGCTTCTTCCAGCACCTCCTGGCAGGCAGCCACATAGCGCGAAACAGAAACCCCCACCCCCAGAGGTACAATGCACAAATCAACGATGACTTTCATAGTTTATTCCAGGCTGCCAACAACCTTTTCCACTTCCTCAAGGATCTCACAAGACTGCACCAGCTTCTTCATCGTGTTGTGGTCCGGGTACAGCGGGCGATCCTCGTCCAGGTGCTCCACATACTTACGCACCACCTGGCGGGCTGCCTGCACACCATTCCCAGGAGTGAACTCGCGGAAATCGAGCGCTTGGGCGGCTGCCATGAATTCGATCCCCAAGATACCATAGGCATTATCGAGGATCTGGCCGTTCTTAATCGCCGTGTTCATCCCCATAGAGACGAAGTCTTCCTGGTCGGCAGCAGCAGGGATGGATTGAATGCTGGCAGGCATGGAGAGGATGCGTTGTTCGACGATCATCATATCCGCAGTGTACTGGCTGAGCATCATACCGGAGAACATACCGGCCCCCTTTGTGAGGAAATCCGGCAGCCCCACGCTCAAGGCTGGATTCGTCAGGCGGTTCAGGCGGCGCTCCGAAAGCACGCACACCATGGTGATTGCCGCGCCTGCCATATCCATGGGCAGACTCACCGGTGAGCCCTGGAAGTTTGCGCCTGTCAATGTCAGGCGGAATTCTGGCAGGAAGAGCGGATTATCCCCCACTCCATTCAGCTCAATCTCCACCTGGCTGCGCGCATAAGCGATGGCGTCATGGGCAGCACCGATCACTTGCGGGGAGGAACGCATCGAGTAGGCATCTTGCACTTTCGTTTTCATCTTTCCAGTGGCCAAGTCGGAACCGGTGATGCACTTCATGATTGCCTGCGCGCAGCGTACGGCGCCAGAGAAGCCTCGCAACTGGTGCAGACGCGCATCATAAGGTTTCAGGTTTGCCAACAGCGCCTCCAGGCTCATCGCGCAGGCAATCTCGGCTTGCTTGAGCCAGCGGTTCATATCATAGAGATGGAGGGCGCTCATCGCCGTGAGCAGGTTAGAGCCGTTGATCGTCGCCAAACCATCGCGTGCCTGGAGCCCGGGGATAGGGATGCCCGCGCGTTCCATGGCGACATGCCCGGGGAGTCTCTCGCCCTGGTAGAAGGCCTCGCCCTCGCCCATCAACAGCAGGGCGATCTGCGACATCGGCGCCAGGTCGCCGCAAGCGCCTACGGAGCCTTTCTGGCACACTACCGGGGTAACGCCTTTATTGAGCATGGCGACCAGAGTGAGGGTAATCTCTGGGCGGCAGCCGGAGTTCCCATGCGCATGCACGTTAATGCGCGCCGCCATCGCCCCGCGCACCTGTTCGATCAACACCGGCTCACCGATGCCGGCAGCATGATTATAGATGAGGTAACGCTGGAACTGCGCCACCTGATCATCAGTCAACACCCGCTCAGAGAATTCACCAATGCCCGTATTAACGCCGTACATAATCTCGTGAGCAATGATCTTCTCTTCCAGCATAGCCCTGCAGGCCTTGATGCGCTCCAACGCCTCGGGGTGCAATTCCACTTGCTCGCCGTGGCGCGCAATGCGCACCAGCCTATCAACAGTCAGCCCAGAACCATCCAGAACAATGGTCATAGATTTCTCCTTTTTCAGCAGTCATTTTTGTAATTATTCCACCATCTTTAGAGGCGGACAAGTGGTGAATGTCATATGAGCGATAGAACTTCTGGCAGCAAGACCTGGGTAGTTGCCATCGCCTCTTCGGCATGGATGGTTACATTGCCTTGCCAATCGCCGAAATATCCCCCGGCCTCGAGAAAGATGGGCGGGAAAGGGCCGCAATCCCAATCGTTCATCACTGGATCAAGCATCAATTCAGCGCGCCCAGTGGCTACCAGGCAATAACCGTAAGCATCCCCCCAACCCACGCGGTACCAGGCAGCCTGCTGAATGCGCTCCCAGGCTTCCTGGCGGCCGTAACGAGCAAACTTGCCGACATCGGTGCAGGTGACCACCGCCTGGCTCAGGCTGCTCACCTGCGAAACTCGCGCCCGCCGCCCATTCCACCAACAGCCCAACCCGGTCGCTGCAGCCACCATCTCCTCCATTGCAGGTAGATAAACTGCCCCTACCTGCACCTGGCCTTCAATCTCCAGCCCGATCAACACGCCATACAGTGGCACGCCGCGAATGAAGGATTTGGTGCCGTCGATCGGGTCAATGAACCAACGATGAGTGGCATTTTGGGTTTCTTTGATACCCAGCTCCTCGCCAACCACAGCGTGCTGCGGGTAGCGCTTCTCGATCCGCGAGCGGATCAGCTCTTCTGCCTGGCGGTCTGCGATGGTAACGGGGGATTGATCAGCCTTCTGATCCGGTCGAATCCCGGTTTGGAAATAACCCAATGTCAGCCGGCCGGCCAGGTAAGCAGTTTCGACAGTGAAATCAAGGTATTCTTGTAGATCTTGCATCGCCGTATCTCCACCTGAATTATAAGCGATTGAAGGGGCTTGGGGGGTGTTACACAGTGCTTCGCGCTGCGTAACACCCCCCAAATTCCTCCCCACACTTGGGTGCATATCAAATTCGCCCCCGAATCTGATATGCACCCGTATGAAAATTCATCGTTGACAAAATCTATTTAATCGTTAAAATATTTTTTAATGGAGAACATTTATAAAATGACCATTGATGGTCTTCCCAAACCTACATTTACCATCAACGATCTGGAAACGCTGCGCGTGGTAGCCGACCCTATGCGGGCGCAGATCCTAGAGGTGCTGGTCTACAGCCCGCAAACCGTGCGCCAGATTGCTGAAAAGCTGGGGCTGGCTGCCAGCAAATTATATTATCACGTGAATCTGATGGAAAAACACGGCTTGATCCAGGTCGTGGAGACCCGCCAGGTCTCCAATATGCTCGAAAAAATCTATCGTGCCGCAGCCACCTCCTACGATATTGAACCTACGTTGATGACCTATACGACCGAAACGGGAAAAGATAACATCAACACCTTCCTGGTGGGCACCATCGACGCCACGCGCGAAGACCTGCTCCGCTCACTGCAGGCCCGCTATTACGAGCTGGAGCACGGGGCAGAAGAGCACCCGCGTCGCGTTATCCTCAACCGGGTAGTCTCCTATCTCAGCGAAGCACGCGTGGAAGAATTTCAGCAGCGCATCACAGACTTGCTCGAGGAGTTTGATGCTGCAGATGAGGAAAATGCAGAAAATAATGAACCAGCCTACGCGCTGATGGTGGCTTTCTATCCCAGCTTCCATTTCCCGGCAAGCAAGGAAAGCGAGCAGCCATGAGAACATTTCTGATCATCTGGATCGGTCAGGTCATCTCGATGCTCGGCTCGGGGCTGACGGGCTTTGCACTGGGGGTATGGATCTATGACCAGACCGGGCAAGCCACGCCCTTTGCACTGACGGTGCTCTTCGGCAACTTACCGCGCCTGCTGCTCTCTCCGCTGGCAGGCTCTTTAGCAGATCGCTGGAACCGCCGCTGGCTGATGATCCTCTCAGATACCGGCAATGCGTTGATCACACTGGCTGCGGCTGTATTGTTGTTCAACAGCACCTTACAAATCTGGCACATCTACCTGATCGCCCTGCTTGGCTCGGTTTGCTCGGCATTCCAGGAGCCTGCGTATACGGCATCCATTGCCATGCTGGTTCCCCACAAGGATCTAGGGCGAGCCAATGGGTTGATGTCCACCGGGCAGGCGCTGGAGTCGCTGGTGACCCCGCTTGTTGCGGGTTTCTTATTTGTCGCCATAGGGCTGCGGGGGATCATCCTGATCGACTTCATCACCTATTTCTTCGCCATTGGCGCGCTGTTGTACGTGCACATCCCACAGCCCGCGCAAGCTCCGCAAGAAAAGCCAACCCGGAACCAGATTTGGGATGATACCGTGTTTGGCTGGAACTACCTGCGCAGGCGCTCAGGATTGTTTGGATTGCTGCTTTACTTTGCAATGGTTAACTTTTCACTGAACTTCGCCGCCGTATTGCTGGGACCTCTTGTGCTCTCCGTCCACCAGGCCAGTGTGCTGGGCTTAGCCCAGATGGCAATGGGCGTGGGGATGCTGGCAGGCGGCATTCTGATGAGCGCCTGGGGCGGACCGAAGCGGCGTATTCGCGGCGTGATCGGATTCATCATCCTGAGCGGTTGCGGCCTGGCCCTCACCGGACTGCGCAGCCCGGCGATTTTCCCCATCCTGGGATTGTCCATTATGTTGTTTGCCGTGCCGCTAGCCTCTGGCTCCAGCCAGGCTATTTTCCAAACAAAGATCGCCCCAGAAGTGCAGGGACGTGTTTTCGCCATTCGCAGCATGATCTCGCGCTCGATGATGCCGCTGGCTTTTCTCCTGGCTGGACCTCTGGCAGATTATATCTTTGAGCCGCTGATGAAATCCGGCGGCGCGCTCGCCGCAAGCCCGTTCGGGGCTCTACTCGGCACGGGTCCGGGACGCGGCGTGGGCTTGATGTTCGTCTTTGCCGGGCTGACCACCATCCTGGTCAGCGCGGTGGTTGCTCTTAACCCGCGCATCCGCCGCGTGGAAGAGGAGTTGCCCGATATGCTGCCCACTCCTGAGGTCTCCGAGCCTTGCGAGGCAGTAGGCGCGCCCGCCGCCTCAACAGCCGATTAGCCAGCGCAGAACTCCCGCACCACATTCCACAGAACAGGCATCCCGCTTTCGAAGAAAGAGATCGGGATGCGCTCGTCGTGACCGTGCGCCATCTTCATCAGGGGCAGTTCGGCAGGCAGCATGCCCGGTGTAAAGCCATACATGGTGATCCCTGCGCGCTGGTACTCTTTGGCATCCGTCGCGCCGACCATCATGAAAGGCACCACGATCGCTTGTGGATCCATGGCGCGGGTGTGGCGCTCGAGCAGCCGGTAAAGCGGTGTATCAGCGGAAAACTCGCTGCCCGCCTGCACATAGACCGGCTCCAGCGTCACTTTGCGCCCCGTGATGGCATACATTTCGCGCAGCACATCCTCCGGGGTCTGCCCAGGCAGGGTGCGGCAGTCAATGGCAGCCTCGGCTGTTGAGGGGATCACATTGGTTTTCATCCCGGCCTTCAGGATCGAGGGAGTGAATGTATTGCTGACCATGGCTACCAGCAGTGGCTTCAACTGAGGAGGCGCCTGGCGCAACAGCAGGCGCAGCACCAGCGGGGAGCGCAGCAAACCCACCAGCATTCCTGCAGGGAAGCCGATCTGCCCGGCAATCCCCTCCACAAAACGGTGAAATGTTGGCGTGATATGCACCGGCAGGTGGCCCGCGCGGCGCAGCCGCTCGATGGCTTGTGCCAGGTAGTAAACGGCGTTGTTGGCATGCGGCATCGAGCCATGCCCGGGCTGCCCACTGGCGGTCATGCGCAGCCAGCAGATTCCTTTTTCAGCCGTCTGGATCGGGCACAGGCGAAACTTTCCCATGTGAAAGCTAAAGCCACCCGCCTCCGTCAGCCCGAACTCAGCATCGATCAGCTCGCGGTGTTTATCCACCAGGAATCTCGAGCCGTGCTCGAAACCAGCCTCCTCATCGGCTATAGCAGCAAAGATCAGGTCGCGCTTTAGCGGCAGTCCCATGCGCCGGGCAAGCAGGAAGGCTTGCAGGTACATGGTAGTAAAACCTTTCATATCCAGTGCCCCGCGCCCCCAAACCACGCCGTCCACTACCTCGCCGCCAAATGGGTCACGCGTCCAGTGCTCGCGCTCCACCGGCACTACATCCAGGTGACCGCTGAGTAACAATGGGCGTTGCGAGCCATCCCCGCGCAGCCGCGCCACCAGGTTCACCCGTCCCGGCGCCGATTCCAGGATCTGGAAATCCTGGCTTGTCATCCCCTCCCCCTCCAGGATCTCCTTCACCACCCGCACGGCTGGTTCTTCATTACCGGGCGGGTTGGAGGTATCGGCCTGGATCAGGCGGGAGAGGTGATCTACCATCTCCACTATGTTGGATCCCCAATCGATCTCTGTACTCATTACCTCGTCTCCTTATCCTTCGAATAATGACATTTTCTCCAAATTCAATCCGCTGAGCAAAACACAACCTCCCTGTAATCCGCTCCCTCAGCGGTGGCGCAGCGATCCAGCCTGAGCCAGCAGGATGGCGCCCAGGATGAGCGCGCACCCGAGTATCTGTACTGGCACCAGCTTTTCATCCAGCACGAGGAACCCCGTCAGTGCGGCAAAGACAGCCTCGGTGCTGAGGATAATCACCGCATCGGCAGGCGGGGCGTGCTGCTGCCCATAAGCCTGCAGCGCGAATCCAAGGCCAATGGAGAACAAGCCCGTATAAACCACCGCCCACCAGGACGATACCAACCCAGAAACTAGGCTCTCCTCAAACAGCACCGCTAGCGCCAGGTTCAACAGCCCCGCCACCAACACCATTCCCGCAGATAGGGTTAGAAAATTGACTACACGCACCGCGCGCCCAACTACGATCACATGCAGCGCCCAGAAAACCGCCCCCGCCAGCTCCAGCGCGTCCCCCCGCGCCAGATGCAGTACCCCGCCCGTGCTGAGCAGCAAACTGCCCAGCACAGCCAGGCCCACCGCCAGCCAGATATACCAGCGCTGCTTCTCGCGCCAGATGGCATACAGGATCACCGGGACGAGCACAACGTAGAGGGAAGTAATAAAACCAGCGTTACCAGCTGTTGTTTCCGCAATCCCGATCTGCTGGAAAGCTACTGCCGCAGTCAATATGCTGCCCGCCAGCATGATATAGGCTAATGATCGACCCCTGTTCTCAGCCTGCGCCTCAGGTGCGGCTCCTTGTCTTCGTCCTTTGCTGGCTAACAGCCATGCCCATAAGAACCCCGCCGCCACCAGGAAGCGCAGCCCATTGAACTGGAAAGGTCCGATCGATTCGGTAGCCATGCGCTGGACGACAAATGATGTCCCCCAGATCAATGCCACCAGCATAAGGATGAGATCAGCTTTAAGGCGCATAAACAGGTGATAAATTGTAGCACGGTTCTGCCAGGTCAGTTATAATCGAATGCGGGATTATCGGCTTTGAAAATCAAGACATTCTTGCGCAAGCAATACGCCATCCCCGGCGAACACGGCGCCTGGGTATTCCTGCTCAGCCCGTTGCTGATCGGGTTGGTCGCCGCGCGCAGCTTCACCCCGGCCTCTGCGCTGCTGGTGGTAGCCGCCTTGGCTGCCTTCCTCATCCGCCAGCCGGTCACCATCGCCGTCAAAGCATTCAGCGGGCGTCGCTCGCCGCACGACCTGGCCCCTGCCGCTTTTTGGGCAATGCTGTATGGGATCATTGGCCTGGCAGCGTTGGCAGGCTTGCTGGTGCAGGGCTTTGGCTTCTTGCTCTACCTGGCGTTGCCTGGTATCCTGGTTTTTGCCTGGCACCTATGGCTGGTCAGCCGCCGCGCTGAGCGCCGCCAGGCTGGGGTGGAGATCGTAGGCAGCGGCGTGCTGGCGCTGGCCGCTCCAGCCGCGCTATGGGTGGGCACCGGCCAATATTTGCCAGAGGGATGGTGGCTGTTTGCCCTGACATGGCTGCAATCGGCTGCTTCGATCGTGCACGCCTACCTGCGCTTAGCGCAGCGCGAGCTGGCAGAAGCGCCGCCCCGTCCTGTTCTCCTGCGCATGGCGCGCCGCGCTCTGCTCTACACTACCTTCAACCTTGTCATCGTGCTGGCTTGTTCGCTTTCCGGCATTTTGCCGTCCTTCCTCTTCCTGGCCTATCTGCTGCAGTGGTGCGAAACGGTGTACGGCGCGTTGCGCCCTGCGATCGGCATCAAGCCAACCCAAATTGGCCTGCGCCAGCTCGCCGTCAGCACCTTGTTTACCGTGGTTTTCATCGTCTTCTGGCTGGCTGGCTGAGAGATTGCCCCAAAATAACTTGCAAAGAAGTCAAAATGTGTTGTACAATGGGTGCGTAGCATTATCGTTACAAATATTGATCCTGCTTTCAAAAACTATCAAACTTTCAGGAGGAACAAAAATGACTGAAGCACCCATCAACACCGAAATCACCCAGGACGACAAGCTCTGGGCAGCATTATCGTACGTTTTCTCTCCAGTAATCCCGATTGTCATCCTGCTGATGGAAGATAAGAAGAGTCGCCCATACCTCAAATTCCACGCAGTGCAGGCGCTTGCTACTATCATCGTATTATACATTCTTGCCACTGTTACGGTTGGCTGCGGAAGCATCCTGCTGTTCGCAATGCTGTATTGGGCTTACCAGGCTTACCAAGGCCAGGATGTCCGCATTCCCGTCATTACTGACTTCATCAAAAAGCAAGGCTGGGTTTAACCAGGAAATCAATCCATCGAACCCCGTCAGCGTTCCTGGACGATGACGGGGTTATTATTGCTTGTAAAGGAGTGATCTGTGACCTCACAACCGCCGCCCTACGTCCCTCCCCAACCTCTATCTCCCTCGGATGAGCGCACCTACGCCATGCTGGCTCACCTGAGCGTCCTGGCCAACCTGGTTACCGGTTTCCTGGGGCCAGTGGCTGCAATTGTGCTCTACCTGGCGTACCGCGATCGCTCGCGCTACGTGGCCTATCATGCCATGCAGTCCTTTGTCTTCCAACTGATCTGGTGGGTTGGCGGCGGTATCCTGGCTGGGATTGCCTGGACAATCAGCGGCGTGCTCTCAGCAATCCTGATTGGCTGCGCCTTGATGCCAATCGCCGCAATCATCAGCCTGATGCCGTTGGCTGCGCTGGTGTATGGTGTGGTCGGCGCGATCCAGTGTAATCAGGGTCAGGATTTCAAGTACTGGCTGATCGGCGACTGGGTGCGCGGCACCCTGACCGGCCAGTCGTAGCGAGAGTCAGATGGGATACCAGTACCCGCCTCAACCCCCGCCCTACTATATGCCCCGGCCTGGCTCGAACAGCATGGCTAATTTCAGCTTCATCAGCGGGCTGACCGGTTGGATCATCGCCCTGATCACCATCTGCGCCAATGTTGCAGTGGTAGTCCTTTCAGTTGCCACCCTGGGCATTGGCAGTGTATTGGGCTTCTGCACAGCGGCAGTCAGTTGTATCTCGCCGCTTGCCTGGCTGGTGGCGATCATCACCGGGCATGTCGCCCACGGGCAGATCGCCCGTACCCGCGAGGGCGGCGGCGGCACTGCCACCTTTGGGCTGTTGATGGGCTATCTTGGCCTGGGGCTGCTGGTCTTGAGCATCTGCGTCATCGCTGTGCTTTCCATTGCTGGTGTGGTAGTGTCCATACCTTTCCTCACCGATCCCGATTTTTATAACTACTAGCCTCAGAAAAGGCATTTCCTTAAACTCATCTCCGAAAGAGGCGCATTCAGTACACGGATGCGCCTCTTTGTATTAGAATTGGTTCCACAGGTCACATAATCACTCAAGCTCAGGAGGCTTACGATGAATACCCCCACCAATCTCAAGTATGCAGAAAGCAATGAATGGCTGATGGTTGAAGGGAATACCGGTACAATCGGCATTTCAGATTATGCTCAGAACCAACTCTCCGATATCGTTTTTGCAGAGATCGTGGTCGCCGAAGGCGATTCGGTCAACAAAGGCGATACCATCGCCACGATTGAGTCCGTCAAGGCCGCAGCCGATGTTTATACTCCGGTCAGCGGAAAAGTGGTCGCGGTTAATGAGACGCTTGGCAATACGCCCGAAGTGATCAACAGCGACCCCTATGGCAATGCCTGGATTGTGAAGATCGAAATGACCAACCCGGCCGAATTGAACACCTTGATGGATGCTGCCGCTTATGAGGCGCAGATCCAGGAGTAAAATGCCCCATGTTTATTCCTCATACGGACGCTGAGCGGGAGGCAATGCTGCGCAGCATCGGCGTGGAATCCTTAGAAAGCCTTTTCCAGGCCGTCCCTGCCAGGCATCGTTTTCCTCAGCTCAATTTACCCCCTACCCTCACGGAGATGGAAGCCGCAGCCGAGCTGCAGGATATGGCTTGGGCAAATGAAACCACCCGCGACCTGATCTGTTTCCTGGGCGCTGGCGCATACAACCATTATGTACCGGCTGCAGTGGATGCCATGATCCGACGCGGTGAGTTCCTCACCGCTTATACACCCTACCAGCCAGAGCTCTCGCAAGGCACATTACAGGCCATCTTCGAATACCAGAGCCTGGTTGCTGCGCTGACAGGCATGGAAGTATGCAACGCTTCGCATTATGACGGCGCCACCGCCGTGGCAGAAGCCGTGAACATGGCTTACGCCAACTTCCGCGGCAAACGCAGCAAGGTTGTGCTCTCCCCCTCACTACACCCGCAATACCGCCAGACTGTCCGCACATACACTGATCCCATGCCTCTAACCTTGGTCGGCGACGAGCCGGGAGTGGACCTGGCTCAGGGCCCTCAGGCATTGATCCCCTTAATCGACGCCAACACAGCGCTGGTGGTGGTGCAGTACCCAGACTTCTTTGGACGAATCTACGATTACAGCAGCCTGGCTCAGGCAGCCCACGCCGCGGGTGCACTGCTGTGCATTGCCATCAACCCCATTGCGCTGGGTATATTGAAAACCCCAGGAGAAATGGATGCAGACATCGTCACTGGAGAAGGCCAACCGCTGGGTGTTCCCTTATCCTACGGCGGTCCTTACCTGGGATTATTTGCCACGCGCAAGGAATATGTGCGCAAGATGGCAGGCCGCCTGGCTGGTGAGACGGTGGACAATCGCGGCCAAAGAGCCTATGTGCTCACCCTCACCGCTCGCGAGCAACACATCCGCCGCGAAAAGGCCACCTCGAACATCTGCACCAACCAAGGGCTGATTGCTCTCGCATCAGCCGTTTACCTGAGCCTGCTGGGCAAGAACGGGCTGCGCCAATTAGCAGAACTCAATTACCAAAAAGCACACTATGCCGCCCAGCGCTTCGCCTCTGTCGCAGGTTTTGGCCTGTGGTCCAACGAGCAATTTTTCAACGAGTTTGTGCTTAAATCCCCGGCGCCAATCGCTGAGGTGAATGAACTCTTGCTCGACCATGGTATCTTGGGCGGATACGATCTGGGCAAAGACTACCCCGCGCTGGAGAACCACATGCTGCTGGCAGTGACCGAGCTGAACACGCGCGAGGATATCGAAACAATGACCGAGGTACTGAGGGAGGTGTCAAATGAGTGAACCGCAGTTATGTGAGATTTCCGTGGCAGGCCGCCAGGGAATGCGCTTCCCTGAACCAGATGTGCCGCGCGTAGCCCTGCCCACAGAATTGCTGCGGCAGGAGTTGCCATTGCCAGAGATTTCGGAGCTGGACGTGATCCGCCATTTCACCCGCCTCTCCCAGCTCAACTACAGCATCGATACCGGCTACTACCCGCTGGGATCGTGTACGATGAAGTACAACCCCAAGATCAACGAAGAAATTGCCCGCCTGCCTGGCTTTGCTGCCATCCATCCTCTACAGCCAATCGAAACCACACAAGGCGCATTGCTGCTGATGTATCAACTACAGGAATGGCTGAAAGAAATCGGCGGTTTTGCTGGCGTTACACTGCAGCCTGCTGCTGGCGCGCATGGTGAGCTGACTGGCGTTTTGATCATCCGCGCCTTTCACCACGCCCGCGGGGATGATCGCCGCGATAAAATATTAATCCCCGATTCAGCCCACGGCACCAACCCGGCCACCTCTGCAATGAGCGGTATGCGCGTGATGGAGCTGAAATCAGATTTGCGCGGCAATGTGGACCTGGAAGCATTGCGGGCAGAGTGCGATGACACCCTGGCTGGCCTGATGCTGACCAATCCCAATACGCTAGGGTTGTTTGATGAGAATGTAGAAGAAGTTATCCGCATGGTGCATGAGGCAGGCGGCCTGGTATATGGAGACGGCGCCAACATGAACGCCCTGCTGGGTATCGTTCGCCCCGGAGATCTGGGGATCGATGTACTGCACTACAACCTGCACAAAACCTTCTCCACGCCTCACGGCGGCGGCGGCCCTGGCTCTGGGCCGGTGGGTGTGGCTAAACACCTGGTCGATTTTCTGCCCGCGCCGGTCGTTGGCATTCTGGAAGAAGGGGATGAGGAAATGCCTCCTTTATACGGGTTAATCAACCCACCCCACAGCATCGGACGGGTGAAATCCTTCAACGGGCACTTTGGCATGATGGTGCGCGCCTATACCTACATTGCCATGCATGGGCCACAGGGCTTGCGCAAGATTGCCGAGCACGCCGTGCTGAACGCCAACTACCTCAAGGCACGCTTGCAGAATATCTATCATGTTCCCTATGACCGGGTGTGCATGCATGAATTCGTTGCAGAAGGGCGCTGGGCTGATGCACCTGAAATCCACGCCTTGGATATCGCCAAGCGCCTGATGGATTACAAGTTCCACCCACCCACCAACTACTTCCCGCTCATCGTTCACGAAGCGCTGATGATTGAGCCAACCGAAACGGAGAGCAAAGAAACCCTGGATGCCTTCGCTGATGCCTTGATCAAGATCGCCGAAGAGGCCCATACCCAGCCCGAGCTGCTAAAAGAAGCCCCCCACTATACCACGGTGGGAAGGCTGGATGAAGTCAAGGCTGCCAAAGAATTGGTGCTGTGCTGCGAAGTCTGTGCGCCAGACTCCGCGGGTAACTGCTAGATGAGCAAAGATCAAATCCAAAATTCGTTTGAGTTCGTAGAACCCCGCCCATCGGTAGAGATCCACCTGCCAGATGGGCGGGTAATTTCGGGGACGCGCGGCGCCCAGGTGGGCAAATTCCTGGAGCTGCTCAAGGAGAACTCGCCTTCGCCGATCATCGGCGCGGTGGTAAACGGCGAACTGCGCGAATTGGCCTATCCAATCCACATGGATGCCCACGTAAAGCCGGTGACGATGAGCGAGGCAGATGGGATGTTGATCTACCGCCGCTCGCTTACTTTCCTGCTCGATGCAGCAGCCGAGGAGCTCTTCCCAGACGCAGAGCTGACCATCGATCACTCTGTTTCATCGGGCGGCTATTACTGCGAGATCAAAGGCCGCCCAGCGCTGCAAGAGGGAGAACTGGCTGATCTGGAAGCACACATGCGTTCCATGGTTGAAGCCAACCTGCCCATCACCCGGCGAGAAGTGCCCCTGGCAGAGGCAATCGCATATTTTGAAGCCAAGGGGTACACCGATAAGGTACGCTTGCTAGCGCACCGCCAGAAAGATTACTTAACGCTGTACCGCATCCTGGACCACCAGGATTACCACCATGGCTACATGGTTCCGTCCACCGGCTATCTGCGCTGGTTCAGCCTATTGCCGATCGAAGGCGGCTTCACCCTGCGCTTTCCTCGCCGCCACGCTCCAACACAGCTTTCGCCGATGCCAGATTACCCCAAATTGCTGGCAACCTTCCGCCAGTACGGCAAATGGTTGGATCGCCTGGGAATAGCCAGCGTTGGGCAGCTCAATGACGCCATCCAGGCAGGGCGCATCCACGAGATCATCCTCGTCTCCGAGGCGCTGCACGAGCAGTATGCTACCGATATCGCCGCTCAAATCACAGAGCGACTGGAAAAGTTGCGCATCATTCTGATCGCTGGGCCCTCCTCTTCAGGGAAAACCACCCTCTCCAAACGTCTCACCATCCAGCTCTTATCGCAGGGAATTTCGCCATACCCGCTGGAGATGGATAATTACTTCGTCGATCGCGAGCACACTCCCTTGGGTGAGGATGGGAAGCCAGATTTCGAGACCATCGCCGCAGTGGATACACAAAATCTGGCGCAAGATCTAATAAAGCTGGTAGCAGGCGAATGTGTGCAAATACCCCACTTTAACTTCAAACTCGGCAAGCGCGAGTTGGGCGAGGAAATCCAGCTTCAACCCGGTCAGGTGATCATCCTGGAGGGCATTCACGGGCTCAATCCCGCGCTGCTGCCCGATTTCCCCGTGGAACATACCTTCCGTATCTACACCTCCTGCCTGACCCAGCTCAACCTTGACCGCCACAACCGCATCTCCACCACCGATACCAGGCTGGTGCGGCGCATTGTGCGCGACGCCCGTGAGCGCGGTTATACCGCCCGCGAAACGATCCAGCGCTGGGATTCAGTGCGGCGCGGCGAAAAGCGCAATATCTTCCCCTACCAGGAAAATGCCGACGTCATGTTCAACTCAGCCCTGGCTTACGAGCTTTCGGCTCTCAAGCTGCTGGCAGAGCCATTGCTGCGCCAGGTTCCCTTGAACACGCCGGAGTACATCGAAGCCAAGCGTTTGCTGGCTTTGTTGGAATGGTTCCAACCGGTTACCACCGAGTTGATCCCAGAGAACTCGATCTTGCGCGAGTTCATTGGAGGATCGATCCTGAAAGAGTTCAAACTTTGGCCTAACGAATAATAGTCTTAGGAGGCGCCAACGTGGAAGGACGCGATAAGATCATGCGCACAGTGCGCGTGCGCAACCAGAAACGTCTGGGCACACTCGCACGTGTGCTGGCAGCAATCTCTGCAGCTGGCGGGGATATCGGCGAAATCCGCATGCCGTTGGAGACTTCTCAATATACTATTCGCGACATCTCCATCTACACCGATAACCAGGAACAGATGGAACAGGTGCTGGCAGCCATAGCCAGCACCCACGGGACTCATATCCTGGCTGTGCGCGATGATGTTTTGGAGCTGCACCAAAAAGGGAAAATCGCCATCCGCAGCCGCTGGCCGATAGAAGACCTGTACACCTTGCGGCGGGTTTATACCCCCGGCGTGGCAGAGGTGTGCTTGAAGATTGCCAGCGAGCCAGACCTGGCACGCCAGTACACAGCCATCAGCCACATGGTCGCCATCGTCACCGATGGCACAGCCATATTGGGTCTGGGCGATATCGGGCCTGTGGCAGGAATGCCCGTGATGGAGGGGAAAGCCATGCTGATGGAAACCCTGGTAGGGCTTTCGGGCATACCTATCCTGCTGAACAGCAAAGACCCCGATACCATCGTTGAAACCATTGCCACCATCGCGCCAACATTTTCTGCCATCCAGCTCGAAGATATCTCTGCCCCGCGATGTTTTGAGATCGAGGAACGCTTGCAAGAACGCCTGGACATCCCCGTGATGCATGACGACCAGCATGGCACAGCCGTGGTGACCACCGCAGCGCTTAAAGCCGCCTCACGTATGACCGGCCTGGCTTTGGAGAAAGCCACCATCGGGCAGATCGGCCTCGGCGCAGCAGGGCACGCCACCGGGTGCATGTTGATGCACCTGACCGGCAAGCCCGTGCTGGGAGCCGACCTTTCAAATGACGCTCTCAGACACTTCGAACAGGCAGGCGGCAGGCAGTCAACCTTGCAGGAGATCATGGCAACGGCAGATGTGGTGGTCGCCACTACCGGCGCTCCGGGGCTGATCAAGCCCGAAATGGTGCGCCAGGGGCAGATCATTCTTGCCCTCTCCAATCCCAGCCCGGAGATTCTGCCAGAGGTAGCCCTCAAAGCCGGTGCTGCATTCGCCGCCGATGGTAAATCCGTTAACAATGTGCTCGGTTTTCCGGGCATCTTGCGCGGGGCAGTGGATTGTTACGCCACACGCTTCAGCCAAGAGATGTATCTGGCAGCAGCCAATGCCATTGCCAACCTCACCCCGCCAGATGAGCTGGTCCCCAATCCACTAGATAAAAACATTCACCGCGCTGTAGCTCGCGCTGTGGCAAAAAAGGCGATCGAGCAGGGCCTGGCGCGCGTGGATGATGTGCCCTATCTTGAAGAATGATCATCCTTTGGGTTCCCCCCAAGGCATTCCCATGAGCAAATCCCATTCCCGCAGCATCCTTGCTATCCTCGCCCTCTGCCTGCTCACCCTGGCTGGCGGTCTTCTCCTCGGAGGTAAGGCGCACGGCACGGCATCCTTCCCCGATCAAGTTGTTAATGGCTCAGATGCAGAACGGCTGGTTGTACGAATTTACTATGACACTCCAGAAGAGTTGAACGCCGTCGCCGGCGAGCTGGATATTTGGGAAATCCACCATGATCTCGGCTATGCCGTGGCGATGGTTCAGCCAGCAGAGCGTGACTGGCTGGAATCTCTGGGCTACAAAACAGAAATCGATGCCGAGAAATCAGCCGCCATCCTGGCTCCCTTGGATCCACGCTATTACTACTACGATGATAGCTACCCCAATTCGAACGGGTATTACATGGTCAATTTCCTGCAGGGGATTGCCAGCAGCTATCCAGAGATTACCCGCCTGGATAACATCGGCACTGCCTGGGAGGGAGAAAACGGCGGCTATGACCGGTATCTCTACGTGATGCGGGTGACGAATGAGGACCCAGCCTACGGATCGATTTCCAGCAAGCCTGTTTTCTTCCTGATGGCGAACATTCATGCTCGCGAAGTGACCACGCCTGAAATGGCAATACGCTATTTGAAGTATCTCACCAGTGGGCACAACGGTTTGGGAGGGTACAACATTGACCCGGATGTGACCTGGCTGGTGAATCATCATGTGGCGTATATTCTGGTATCAGCCAACCCGGATGGGCATTACAAAAATGAAACGAACACGGGTTTAAGCTGGCGCAAGAACGTGGATAACGATGATGGCTGCAACGATTCATGGAGTTGGGGAGTGGATCTGAACCGCAACTCCAGCTTCTTCTGGGGTTGCTGTGGCGGTTCCAGCGGCAGTCCATGTTCAATAACTTATCGCGGCCCTTCTGCCGCCTCTGAGCCGGAAACGATGGCAATCCAAAATTACATCGTTTCTACACTGGGTGATTGGAACGGGGAAAACGGAGATAACACCATTCCGCCAGCCGCGCCACAGAATACCCCCAGCGTTTTCATCACCTTACACTCCTATGGCGATCTGGTGCTGTGGCCTTGGGGACATATACCAACTACAGCGCCGAATGGCGCACAGTTGCAGACGATCGGGCGCAAGTTCGCCTATTTCACTGACTATGAACCTGGTCAATCCTACACTCTCTATGTGACCGACGGCACAACCGACGACTGGGTGTATGGAAAGCTCGGCATCGCCTCCTACACATTTGAAATCGGTCCCGACTATGGCGCGTGTGGCGGTTTCCTTCCTTCCTACGACTGCCAGGAGGGCACCGGCGGCGCCTCGCAAAACTTCTGGGCAGAGAATCGACCAGCCTTCATTTTCGCGCACAAGATCGCCCGTACACCCTACATCACTTCCTATGGCCCAGATGCCCAGACTCTGGTTGTAAACCCCGCAAGCGCTTCTCCCGGCACAAACATTGACTTCACTGCCAACATCATGGATCACCGCTACGGAAGCGATACGATCTACCCCGTTTCAGCAGCAGAATACTTCATCGACGCGCCTGGACAGAATGGCACAGGTTTTGCCATGAATGTAACCGATGGCGCGTGGGGAGAGACAAGCGAGGATATTCAGGCTGTAATTGACACGGCTTCTCTGCAAACTGGGCAGCATTACCTGCTGGTTCATGGGCAAAACAACCAGGGATATTGGGGGCCTTTCACGGCGATCTTTTTTTATGTGACGCCGCAATATGGAGTCGCCATCTCCCCCTCCAGTGCTGTGGGATGGGCTAATCCTGGCGAGGTGATTGACATTGGAATGGAAGTGACCAACCAGGGTTATTTATCCGACAGCTATGATCTCCTGATCAATAGCCCCTGGAATGTATCTGCACCAGGTTCGCTGGGTCCTCTCGGCAGTGGTCAATCGACCCTCTTCACACTGGAGATTACCGTTCCTCTTACTGCCACCTTGGGCGAAGAAGCGATCACATCCATCACGGTAAGATCACAAAATGCACCGACTATCACCTGCTCCGCGGAGGTGCAGTCTATCGCAAAGTATTACGCACTGCAAGTTGACGCTGCCCATCCAACAAAGGACGGTATCATTGGTTCTTCGGTAGAATATCAACTATCGGTCACCAACCTGGGCAATATCACCGACACCTACGATATACAGGCCACAGGCGTGTGGACGGCCAGTTTGTCTGCTACCCTGGGCCCTCTGCCAGCGGGTCACCAGGTCAGTCTTCCGCTGACGATCAGCGTCCCGATCCATGCAATCATTGGAAGCAGTGATATCACCACCATCACTGTGACCTCGCAAGGTAATTCTGGCAAACAGGGCATAGTCACATTGCGCACCAATGCGCTGGGCATCTTTGCCCGGTTGTCAGAGAACTCTCAGACTGCCCACAATTCCGCATTGCCGATCACCTATACAATGTACCTGACAAACACAGCAACCACCACAGATACCTTCGCGATCACTGTAACCAGCAATTGGGATGTCAGCTACGCTACCCTCATTGGTCCGTTAAGTTCTGGGGAACATACCAGTATGCCGCTCGTGGTTCATCTCCCCAACGAGGCAATCAGTGGTCAGGTTGACGAAGCTATCATCACGATCACCTCCCAGGGATATCCAGAACGGCAAGTGTTCCTGACCATGACCACCACAACCCAATGGTATAGGGTATACATCCCCATGAGCATCCGGCAATAAGATCATGAGCCGCAAGAAGTGGCAGTATTCCAAATCTACCTTGGATTACTGCTGCTTCTCGCCCCATTCTGAAATCTCAAGCTCGGAATTATTATTTTAATGACCTGATAGATGTTACCTTTGTCAAGCATACATAAAAAACCCCGGTGGTATAATGCCAACGGTGCCAACCACCATGAGCCTCAAACGAGGAGTAAAAAGGGATGAAATTACACGAATACCAATCGAAACAAATTTTCGCAAAGTATGGCGTCCCCATCCCCAAGGGACGCGTCGCGGCAACCGCCTCCGAAGCGCGTGCGATTGCAACCGAGCTGGGAAGCCGCGTGGTTGTTAAATCGCAGGTGCTTGTCGGTGGACGCGGCAAAGCGGGGGGCATTCGCCTGGCCAAAGACGCTCACGAAGCAGAAGAAGTGGCCACCCAGATCCTGGGAATGGAGATCAAAGGCCTGCCTGTGCGCAAGGTTCTTGTAGATGAAGCGTCCAGCATCGATAAGGAAATCTACCTGGGCATCACCAACGACCGGGCTGCCCGCAAACCGGTGATGATGGCTTCCTCTGAAGGCGGGGTCGAGATCGAAGAAGTGGCGCGTGTTACCCCAGAGAAGATCATCAAAGTGCACATCGACCCATTGCTTGGCCTGCGCGACTACCAGGCCCGCGACATTGCCGCGGGGATTGATCTGCCGCGCGAACATTGGAAAGCCTTCAATCAGATTGCCAACGGCTTGTGGCAGGCTTACAAAGAATGCGATGCCACCCTGGCAGAGATCAACCCGCTGGTGATCACCGGCGATAACCACCTGTTGGCGCTGGACGGCAAAATGCTCCTGGACGACAATGCCCTCTTCCGCCACCCCGAGCTGGCAGAGCTTCGCGACCTGGATGTGGAAGCCCCGGCTGAGATCGAGGCGCGAAAATACGGCCTCTCCTTCATCAAGCTGGATGGCGACATCGGCTGTATGGTGAATGGCGCCGGCCTGGCGATGACCACCATGGATATCATCAAGCTGTTCGGCGGCGAGCCAGCCAACTTCCTGGATATTGGCGGTGGCGCTGGGGCAGACAAAGTTGCCGCCGCACTGCGCATTATCTTATCCGATCCAAACGTGAAAGCCGTGTTATTCAATGTGTTTGGTGGGATCACCCGCTGCGATGAGGTGGCGCGCGGCATCCTGGTGGCGATGGAAGATGTCAAGCCAAAAGCGCCGATGGTGGTCCGGCTGGTCGGAACAAACGCCGAGGAAGGTCGCGAATTGCTGGCGAATGCCAATATGATCACCGCAGAAACGCTGGCCGATGCCGCGAAGAAGGCTGTGGCCGCTGCGAAGGGAGCCTAATCCGATGAGTATCCTGATTAATAAGAACACACGCCTGGTGGTGCAAGGCATCACCGGCAACGAAGGTTTATTTCACACCCAACAGATGGCAGCCTACGGCACGAATGTCGTTTCTGGTGTAACCCCCGGAAAAGGCGGCGAATGGGTGCTGGATGGCAAAGTGCCTGTCTTTGACTCAGTGAAAATGGCCGTCGACGCCACCGGCGCGAATACCAGCGTGATCTTCGTCCCGGCGCGTTTCTCTGCAGATGCGATCTTCGAGGCTGCTGATTCTGGCGTCTCATTGATTGTCTGCATCACCGAGGGGGTGCCTGTGTTAGATATGATGCGTGTACGTAATTACCTGGACCAGAAAAAGGTACGGCTTCTTGGTCCAAATTGCCCGGGGTTGATCACCCCTGGCGAGTGCAAAGTGGGTATCATCCCCGGAAACATCTCGATTCCCGGCAATGTTGGCGTTGTTTCCCGCTCCGGCACTTTAACTTACGAAGTCGTGTATGCTCTCAAGCTGCTAGGCAAGGGCGTCTCCACCTGCGTTGGGATTGGCGGTGACCCCATCAACGGCACCAACTTCATTGACTGCCTGAGCATGTTCGAGGCCGATCCGCAAACCGAGAAAGTAGTGATGATTGGCGAGATCGGCGGTACGGACGAGGAAAAAGCGGCTGAGTTCATCAGCCAACACATGACCAAGCCTGTGGTCAGCTTCATCGCGGGGCAAACTGCTCCTCCCGGAAAGCGCATGGGCCACGCTGGCGCGATCATAGAAGGCGGATCGGGCCTGGCTGCCGATAAGATTAAAGCATTGGAAGCGGTCGGCGTGCGCGTTGCCTCCCATCCAGAAGAAATCCCCAGCCTGTTGGGCTAACAGGAAGTTTAACGAAGTAGAGCGGACATTTGGATGCCCGCTCTACTTCGTTATTAATCTGATGATGGCTTTTATTCTGACAATCGCGCATCAAGATACTTGACTGCCTGATCCACGGTCTTGATGTTCTGAGCCTCTTCATCGGAGATCTCGCCGCCGAATTCATCCTCGAACTTCATAATCAGTTCAACCAAATCCAGCGAATCGGCTTCCAGATCTTCTCGGAAACGCGCATCGAGGGTTACCTTCTCTTCAGGCACGCCAAGCAACTCAACGATGATTGCCTTAACCTTTTCATACGTATCGCTCATGGGAAGTTCCTCCTTCATTCAGCATAATTTTTCCAAAATCAGGCCAATTGTAACCCTGCCTTGTTTTATCCGTCAAGTGTTAGGGCGGGCACCTTGTTGACAGTCTGAATCCTGGCTGGTAAGATTATCCAGAATACAGGAACACCATTAGATGGAAAAAGTTACGCCCACCAGTAACCGTAAATCCGATCATATTCACATCAACCTGGAAGAGAACGTACAATCAGGCCTCACAACCGGATTAGAGCATTACCATTTCATCCACCATGCACTACCTGAAATCGACCTGGATGATGTGGATCTGCATATTACGCTGTTTGGCAAATCTTTGCTGGCACCGATCCTGATTTCGTCCATGACAGGCGGCACCCAGGAGGCTGCTACAATCAACCAGGCCCTGGCATCTGCTGCCCAGGTTACTGGCGTGGCGATGGGAGTAGGCTCTCAGCGCGCGGCGATCGAACAACCCGAGTTAGCCCCAACCTTTCAGGTTCGCCGGGTTGCCCCGCATATCCTGCTCTTTGCCAACCTGGGAGCGATCCAGCTCAATTATGGCTATACCATCCAGGAATGCCAACGAGCTGTTGAAATGATCGAAGCCGACGCGCTGATCCTGCATTTTAATGCCTTGCAAGAAGCCGTGCAGCCAGAAGGTGATACGCACTTCGCCGGCTTGCTGAATAAGGTGGAGCAAATATGCCATGCGCTGCCTGTACCAGTCATCGCCAAAGAGGTGGGATGGGGGTTTTCGGTTGAAGATGTGACTCGCCTGTCTGATGTAGGCGTGGCTGCGATTGATGTAGCCGGCGCGGGAGGCACCTCCTGGACGCAGGTTGAAATGCACCGCGCCCAAACCGAGAGCCAGCGCCGGCTGGCAGCAGCATTTTTCGATTGGGGTATTCCGACCGCTGAGGCGATCCAAAATGTGCGCAATGCTGCACCTCATTTGCCCATCATTGCCTCTGGGGGGCTGCGGTCGGGCATAGAGATTGCCAAGTGCCTTGCATTAGGTGCCTGCCTGGGTGGCATGGCAGGACCTTTCCTAAAAGCAGCCGCCCAATCGGCGGATGCTGTAGCACAAGCGATCACCGAAATCCAGCGCGAGATCCAGGTTTGCCTGTTCGCCTGCGGCGCTGCAAGCGTGCAGGAGATGCGAGAAAAATCTCCATTGATCAAAGGATAACCGATGCAACCATCCCCAGAAGAACTTTCCCAACAAATGCTGGCTGCCGTTGAAGAAGAGCTGCGCCAAGCTACGGCAACAATAGGTGGGCCGGGATTATCAGAGCTGCATGCGATACTGGCATATCACATGGGCTGGGAAGGCGGCGAAGCTGGTTCCGCAGCGCAGGGCAAGCGCATCCGCCCACTGCTTCTTCTGCTATGTTGTGCTGCTGCCGAAGGCGAGTGGCAGAAAGCCCTGCCCGCAGCCGCAGCCGTAGAACTGGTACACAACTTCTCGTTGATTCATGATGATATTGAAGATAACAGTCCTTTGCGGCGCGGGCGAGAAACCGTATGGAAGCGATGGGGGATTGCTCAGGCCGTCAACGCGGGTGATTCCATGTTTGCCCTTGCCCATTCTTGGCTTCAACGCATCGCCCACACCACCTCACCTGACGTTGCATTGCAGGGTTCGCAGATCTTGCTCGTTGCCTGCATCCATCTTACCCAGGGTCAATACCTGGACCTGTCATACGAGAGCCGCCTGGATTTGCGCATGGCAGATTATTGGCCTATGATAAGGGGAAAAACAGCCGCGTTGCTGGCAGCTTGCACGGAATTAGGGGCTCTTATTGCGGGCGCTGAAGATGAGCAACGCGCCGCTTACCATGCCTTTGGACAGAAATTGGGGCTGGCATTCCAAGCCCAGGATGATTTGCTGGGTATCTGGGGAGATGCCGAGCTAACCGGCAAATCAGCTGAGAGTGACCTGGCAACCGGCAAGAAATCACTACCCGTGCTGTTTGGCCTGGAGAAGCGAGAGCGCTTTTACCAGCGATGGCAGCAGGGGCTAATTCCCCCCGGTGAAGTGCCTGAAGTTGCTGCCTTGCTGGAGGAAGAAGGCGCTCGCCAGCATACGCAGGAAACCGCCGACCGCCTGACGCAGGAAGCGCTGCAGGCTCTGGAAACAGCTCAGCCGCGAGGAGCAGCAGGAACAATGCTCCGTGAGCTGGCACATCGTCTCCTCCGCCGCCAAACTTAGCCCAGAAACATAAGAAAGGTTACACAAACTCGCGAAATACCCGGTTGCCCAGCAGCCTGCCGCGCCGCGTCAGGCGCAGGATATCCCCCTGCTCACCCGCCCACTCCAATAATCCCTGTGCATGCTGTTGTTTAATCGCTGGAGCAAAGACACTGCGCAGATCTTGCCCAAAGCGTGCCCGAAAACGCCCTTCGGAAACCCCCTCCTCCACCAGGCGCAAACCCATCATCATTACCTCGCCCATCTCCGCTTCCTGGTCGATCTCCTGCGCTTCAACTGTTGCCGGGGTGCAAGGAAAGGAGAGGGGAATTTTGGAATCCAGAGGCATTGGTTCTTGCAGTTTATGGGAAGTAGCGTAATCGCCAGTCATTTTATGGATATATTCTGCAGGTGAGAGCAAATTGGCAGTGTGTACACCCGCTGCGAAACCATGCGCTCCGGCGCCAAATCCCAGGTAAGGCTCCAAACGCCAGTACTGCAGGTTGTGGCGGCACACCCTCACTAAGCCGCTTGTATCACGCTTTGCCCAATTGGAGATCTCATATTGCACAAAGCCAGCATCCTCCAAACGCTGTGCGCCTTGCTCATACATCTCCGCCGCCAAGTCCGGGTCTGGCTCGCTCAACAGGCCGCGCGCCACCCAGCGCTGCATGGGTGTGCCATGTTCCAGGGTAAGCGCATAGAGGGAGAAATGTTCGGGGTTCAAAGCCAAGGCGCATTCCAGCGTCGCCAGCCATGATTCAAGCGTTTGAGCAGGCAGACCAAAGATCAAATCCAGGTTGATATTTTCGAAACCGGATTTACGCGCCTGGTAGACAGCACGGATCACATCCAAAGTCGTATGCTGGCGCTCCAACAAGCGCAGCTCCTCGATTTGAGCCGACTGCATCCCCAGGCTGAGGCGATTCACCCCCAATGATCGTAATCCCCCCACCAGCCGCTCTGAAAGCGTACCGGGGTTTGCTTCCACAGTGATCTCGCAAGATGGGAGCAAGTCATAGCTGTCAACGATTGTCTCCAGGATGCGCCCAAATCCAGACTGCGGCAGGCGCGAGGGTGTGCCCCCGCCAAAGAACACGCTGTGCACGGGCAGGCGCCCGGGAAGAACGGTGCTGGCAGAGGCAGCAGAGAAGCGAAGCTCCTGGCAAAGAGCGCTTACATAAGCAGGGATCAGGGCGTCCTGACCAGCGTAGGTGTTAAAATCACAATAGGCACAGCGATGAGCACAGAAAGGGATATGCAAATAGAGGCTGTAAGTTATCATGTGGTTTCTATTGTATCCTGAAATCGAAGCTTCGCTGCTGGTGTTCTAAGGCTTTGAATCTGGTATAATGCGCCAATGCCGGGCTATTCTAACCGGCGATGAGAAACTATGAGCCCTGAAATAAATCCTCCTACCTCACGAATCTGCCCCACCTGCGGAACGCGCGTCACCGAGGATGCTGTTCGCTGTGTCGTGTGCGGTGCAGAGTTAGGCACTGCGGAAAAACCCGCCCAGGCTGAGAAAGCCGTCCAGGGAAGCCGCATGCCAACTGTCACCCTTAGCTTGCCTATCGCCATCGGGCTGCTAGCGGTATTCCTCGCCATTGGCGCCTCATTGGTCTACTTTGCCTTGCGCTCACAGCCTGAAGTGATCATCCCGCCAACCGAGACTCCCACCATCACGCCCTCCCTCACCCCATCGATAACGGTTACCCTGGCTCCTCCCACACCTACCGATACTCCCCAACCCACCCCCACTCCACAAACATACTACGTACAGGAAAATGATACCTGCCTGGGGATTGCAGCGTTCTTTGGTGTGTCGGTCAACAGTATTGTGCTCTTGAACAACCTGCCAGCAGCCTGCGATACCCTGTACATCAACCAGCCCCTGCTGATCCCCTACCCTACACCGACTGTTACGCCGCTGCCTTCTGCAACATTAGGCGTGGTTGAGCAGACGGAAGCGGCATGCGAGAAAATCTCGTATGTGGTGCAGGCAACGGATACACTGGGGAGCATTTCATCGAATTACGGCGTGCCAATGGAAGCAATCCGCGAAGAGAACGGCTTGCCTGGTGATACCGTCTATGAAGGTACAACGATCATCATCCCGTTGTGCCGCCGCTACGCAACGCCCGGCCCTACATCTACCCCTACCCTACCTCCACCCTACCCAGCCCCAAACCTGCTGCTGCCTGCAGATGGCTCTGCCTTCACGGTAGCAGATGATTCGATCTCGCTGCAATGGGCCTCTGTCGGCACGCTGCGCGACAATGAAGCATATGCGGTTTTCATCGTTGATGTAACCGCCGGGGAAGGCACCACGCTGACAGATTATGTCACCGATACCAAGTACCTGGCGCCTTCCACGCTGCGTCCAACAGATAACCAGGTGCATATCTTCCGCTGGTGGATTGCTGTCGTCCGTCAAAGCGGATCTGATGAAAATGGGAACCCCATTTGGGAAAGCGCCGGAACACCCAGCACGCCTCGAGTATTTTCCTGGTCGGGTATCCCTGGTGCACCCACACCTACCCCCTGATCAGCCTTGAATCTGCATCACAAATATAACCGGATCTTCATCATTCTCGCCCTGCTGCTAGTACTCCTGGCAGCAGGGTTGATCTTCGCCCTGGTCTGGGGAAAAGCATCCAGCATCCGCTCGGAAAGGCAAGAGCCGGCCTACACAATTGGCTTTGGCTCAGACACTGTGCGCGCCAGGGTGCTCGATGTCCTCGAAGAAGGAACAATTACACTCGGAGATATCACCCAACCGTACCAGATCTTGCTCGTGCGCATTATGGAAGGGCCGCATGAAGGAGAGTTCCTGCAGATCGATTACGGTCAGCGCCAGATTCGCCCTGCCGGGTTGACCATCCGCCCAGGCGATCAGTTGCTGATCACAGTCAGCGTCACGCCGGATGGCATTCTATCCGGCTATTTCACTGATTTTGTGCGCTCCACACCGCTTCTGTGGCTATTGGGAACATTTGTCGTTTTCAGCATATTGATCAGCGGGTGGAAAGGCGTGCGCAGTTTGCTGGGCATGGCGTTCAGCTTGCTGGTGATCATCGCATACATCATCCCCCAGATCCTGAACGGGCGCGATCCCGTTCTGGTCAGTGTCAGCGGGGCATTTGTGCTCCTGGCTGTGACCCTGTACCTGACCTATGGCTGGACGCTGAAGACGCACGCTGCGGTAGCCGGAACATTTATCTCCCTGCTGCTCACCGGGCTGCTGGCGGTGTTCTTCGTCAATCTTACCCGTCTGACCGGTTTTGGCAGCGAGGACGCGCTCTTCCTGGTACAGCAATCTACGGTGAAGATCAACCTGCGCGGAATGGTTTTAGGCGGAATCCTGATCGGAGCGTTAGGCGTGCTGGATGACCTGGTGATCACCCAGGCATCGGCGGTTTTCGAATTACGCAGCGCTAATCCACAGCAAGGCTGGCGCGCATTGTTTCGCAGCGCCATGCGCATCGGGCAGGATCATGTAGCTGCAACCGTAAACACACTGGTGCTGGCCTATGCGGGCGCGGCCCTGCCCACACTGCTGCTCTTCACCTTATCTGGTGAGCAGTACGCCTACCTGGTTAACCTCGAATTTGTCACTGAAGAGATCGTACGCACGCTGATCGGGTCTTTGGGTTTGATCTCCGCCGTGCCGGTAACTACATTACTGGCTTCCCTGATCGCCTCACGTGTGGACAAACTGCATCAAAACGCCAGCTGGCTGGGTCCCCCCGACGGGCATACCAGGCATCAGCATTAAATGCGTAGTGGGCACAGGATGTATGCCCACTACGCACATTTTGGCCGGGTCTATTGAGCAGCTTTTGCTGCAACCCCCTCCAGCATCGCGGTAGTCAGTGACTTTGGCCTTTCCAACGGCTGCCCCAGGGCACGCGCCCAAACCATATTAGCAGAAACGCCCAGGATACGGCTTACGCCAAACATAACTGTATAGAAATCCAGCTCGGTCACGCCGTAGTGATATTGCAAGGTACCGCTGATCGCATCCACATTCGGCCACGGATCCTTGGCTTTGCCTTGTTCGCGCAACACATCGGGCACAACCTCATAAACCAGGGCTGCCAGGTTGAAGATCGGGTCGTTCGGGAAATGCTGCATGCCATATTGGTGCTGGGCCGCAAAGCGCGGGTCGGTTTTCCGCAGCACGGCATGCCCATAGCCGGGAATGACCTGACCGCTGTTCAGGGTATTCCAGGCAAATTGGCGCAGCTCTTCTTTTCCGGGTACGCCATTATACTTCTTATAAACATCCAGCAGCCAGCCCAGGCACTCTTGGTTTGCCAGGCCATGCAGTGGTCCAGCCAGGCCATTCATACCGGCCGAGGCCGCGTAGTAGATATCGGATAGGGCTGATCCAACCAGGTGGGTGGCATGTGCGCTGACATTGCCGCTTTCGTGGTCAGAGTGGAGCAAGAAGTACAGCCGGGATAGGTCCCGGTATCCCACATCCGCAACACCCATCATGTGCGCAAAATTTGCGCCCCAGTCCAGGTCTGGATTGGATGGGATGATCTCGCCGCCCTTGTACTTCCAGCGATAGATGAAGGCCGCAATCCCAGGAAGTTTCGCCGTCAAATCCAGGCTGTCTTCGAGGGTGGGCTCCCAATAAGCGTCCTTTTTCAAACCAGCATGGTACTGTTGAGCAAATTTCGAATTGTTCTGCAATGCCAAAACGGCCATGGAGAATAAAGTCATTGGATGGGTATCGGCAGGCATTGCCTTCAACGCATCAAAAACATAAGGCGATACCGCACTGCGCCTCTTCCACTCATCCTCCACCTCTAAGGCCTGCGCCTCAGTAGGGATGTCGCCCACGAGGAGTAAATAGTACAGACCACCCACATAGGGCATCTCCGCACCAGCAGGCTGGGGTAATTTTTCCAGCAGCTCCGGGATGGTGTAGCCGCGGAAGCGAATGCCTTCCGCTGGATCAACGTAGGAAATATCTGTCACCAGACTTTTCACGTTGCGCATCCCGCCATAGGCCTGGTCAATGGTCACCTGACCTACGACCACTTCTCCCGATTCCTTTACCAGCTTACGCACACGCTCACGCCATGCGGGCAGTTGTGCTGCAATTTTTTCCTTCAAGATCATTGCGTTATCCTCCTGATACCAATAACATGTGCTTTTCTAACCATTAAATTTTCACCAAACTATGCAGCGCCTCGGTTGTCTGGCGCACTGCCTCCGCAGAATTCTGCAATGCAACCTTCTCGGCATCATCCAGCTTGTATTCAATGATCTTCTCGATCCCCTTGCTACCTAATTGCACAGGAACGCCAAAAAATATGTTGTTCAACCCATACTCACCGCGCATATATGCAGATGCAGGGATGATCAGGTGCTTATCCTTGAGCACCGCATCAACCATCTGTGTCACCGCCACAGCCGGGGCATAATATGCACTACCAGTTTTGAGCAGGCTGACGATCTCGCCGCCACCCTTGCGAGTACGGTTGACAATGGCTTCCAGCCGTTCCGGCGAGAGCGCTTCGCGCAGAGGAGTTCCGGCAACATTCGAGTGGCGGGTCAGGGGGACCATTTCATCGCCATGCCCGCCCAGCACGTAGCAATGAACATTCTCCACGCTCACTCCCAATTCCATGGCTACAAAAGCACGCATTCGCGCTGAATCGAGGATGCCAGCCTGCCCGATCACGCGCTCCGGCGGCAACCCGCTGAGCTTCATAGCCAGGTAAGCCATCACATCCAGCGGATTGGTCAGCACAATGTAGATCGCATCCGGCGAATTGCGGATAGTCTCTTCCGTTGCCGTGCGCACAATCGCGGCATTGCTGGTCAGCAAGTCATCGCGACTCATCCCCGGCTTGCGCGGCAAACCAGCAGTGATCACAATGATATCCGAACCCGCCGTGGCGCCATAGTCGTTAGTGCCTACCACAGTCACATCTTTGCCAATTACTGGCAAAGCCTGTTGCAAATCCAGCGCCTTACCCTGTGGCATCCCTTCAACGACATCGACCAGGACGATATCAGCAATCTCGCGCTCCGCCAGCCAGTGGGCTGTGGTTGAGCCGGTCATCCCGGCGCCAATGATAGAAACCTTGTTTTTCATGCTTTCACTCCTCAGTCATGTAATGAATCAGCCTGCGTTTGATTCCAGGAAGCGCACCGCCTGCATTGCCGCGGCAGCACCCATCCCGGCGGATGTGATCACCTGCTTATAATCAGGGTCGCCTGCCTCGCCCGCAACAAAAACCCCTGCAATATTGGTGCGCATCTGCTTATTGGTCTTGATATACCCTTTTTCATCCATCTCAAGCTGGGCGTTATAGAGCTGCGTATTAGGTTGGTGGCCAATGAAAACAAACACGCCATCGGTGGGATGATCCCTCTCTTCACCAGTCTTAACGTTCTTCAAGTGTACCGAGGTAACCGCAGTCTGTCCCTGTATCTCAGTCAGCACAGTATCCCAGATGAATTTGATCTTGGGCTCTTCCATCGCGCGCTTTTGCAAGATAGCACCGGCACGCAGCGCATCGCGGCGGTGCACGATCGTCACCGACTTGGCGAAACGGGTCAGGAAAATCCCCTCCTCCAGAGCGCTATCGCCCCCACCCACCACGATCACGTCTTTATCCTTGAAAAACCAGCCGTCGCAGGTTGCACAGTATGATACCCCACGCCCGGTCAACTCTTTCTCGCCAGGGATATCCAGGTGGATAGGCGTGGCACCGGTGGCAATGATGAGGGTATCTGCAAGGTATTCTGTGTTATAGGTACGCACCCGGAATGGGCGGGAGGACAGATCCACCTCGGTGGCGGTGTCAAATTCGACCCGCGCCCCAAAGCGCTCAGCCTGTTTCTGGAACAGCTCAATCAGTTGCGTCCCACCGACGCCTTCCGGAAAACCCGGGTAATTCTCTACTGTATAAGTGAGAGAAACCTGCCCCCCTAATTCCATGCCGGTCAAAACCAACGGCTGCAACTCTGCCCGGGCAGCATAAAGCGCTGCAGATAACCCCGCTGGACCAGATCCCAGGATCAATACTTTGACATTTTGCTGCTCAGTAAGCGGTTTGGTGCTTGAAAGATTGGTCAAGTTAAATTCCATCGAATGCCTCTATTAGAAGTGAATAACATCATTAAGATGCACAAGGTTTACAAATGTTACATACATCCTGTCAGGAAACGTACTCCAACCAGGCCTCAGAGTGTTTTCCCTGACCATGCACGGTTTCGGAGAAAGCCCTGAGCAGGCTGTGCGTGAACGGGCCGACTTTACCGTTGCCCACCTGGCGATAATCCACCTTGCACACGCCAACCACCTCGGCAGCAGTGCCACTGATGAACACCTCATCAGCAATGTATAACTGGTCACGGGTGAAGAGCGCCTCTTTCACAGGCACTCCCATATCCGCGGCAAAGGTAAAGACTGTATCACGAGTAATCCCTTCCAAGACAGTCGCCAGCGGTGGCGTGTAGAGCGTGCCTTTATTCAACATGAAGATATTTTCACCCGTACACTCTGCCACAAATCCTTGCGGGTCGAGGATCACTGCCTCATCATAGCCTGAGCGCAGAGCCAGCGTCTTGACCAACATTGAATTGACATAATTACCCGCGACCTTCGATTTGGTGAGGTTAATATTGGGATGCAGCCGGGTAAAGGATGAGACCATCATGTGGATGCCCGTCTCGCGCGCAGCCTCCCCCAGGTAAGGCCCCCATTCCCACGCCGCAATTCCCACCCGCGGGCAAGAGTGATCCATATTCAAACCCAACGGACCTTCCAGGTACATCAGAGGGCGGATATAACATTCCGTGAAGTGATTCGCCTTGATCGTCTGGTGGACAGCCTCCCGCAGTTGATCCACTGTATATGGGAAATTCAACACGCCCAGGATATGGATCGAATCCAGGAAGCGCTCCATATGCTCGCGCAGACGAAACACTGCCGGCCCGCGGTCGGTCTGGTAACAGCGGATGCCTTCGAATACGCCCATCCCATAATGCAGGGTGGGGGTAATAAAATGGACGGTCGCCTGATCGTAAGGGATCAACTGGCCGTCCATCCAGATCAAATCGGATTTCATGAACACCTCCTTGAGTATGGTCTGCCCCGCGAGGGGTTTTCTAACAAGTTATGGATACACCTATTATAAAGAATCCTGGCTAATTTTGGATTGATTACATTTTCCTGGGCAAGATCATCCACAACAAGATGATAGCTGCCCCACCTCCCATCAAGCCTGCCAGCAAATCCTCGCCAGCAAGGTAGAGTTGGATACTGCCCAGCAAGAGCGCAGCAAATATGATAGCCGCGGCTGCCCGTGAGACGGCTCTCTGCAAGCGGCTCACACGGGTTTGCAGCTCAGGATCACGCACGACCAACTGTCCCTTTTCCGCCTGGCTCAAGACCGCCTCTGCACGAGTGGGCAAGGACCATAAGCGGCGCGCCATTGCCCCTAATTCTCCCAGCCAGGCTTCGATTCCGGCAGGGGCTTCTTCCGAGAGAAGTTTTTTAGAGAAAGGGATCAGGTGATTGAATAGATTGAACTCTGGGTCAAGGCCAGTGCACATTCCAGACAGGATACCAATGGCGCGCACCAAAAAGATGATATCCTGAGGCACCTGGAAAGGCAGGTCATAGACCAATTGACGGAACTCGCCAGCAAAGTCGGTCAGTTCCTGAACGCTGACATTGGTCAGATCGCTCATACTCTTCCCCCAGAAGCGTTTGAAAATCTCTGCCTCAGCCTTTTCCAGCAATTCCAGATCAGCGCTGGGCAGCAAAACGCCCATCATCTGGTAAGAGCGCACCATGCGCTGGGCATCCTGTGTGCCGACGGCAATAATCAGCTCACGCATCCCGGCGCGCATTTCGGGCTGGATGCGCCCCACCATGCCAAAGTCGATGAAAGTCAACTGCCATGCCCGGCTACCCGGATCGCCACCCTGTATAGGCCGCACAAAGAGGTTGCCGGGGTGAGGGTCAGCATGAAAAAAACCATCATCAAATATCTGCTTGAAATATGCATTCAGCAGACGAGCAGCCACCTGACGCCGGTCGACGCCCGCAGCAGTGATTGCATCATAGTTAGTGATCTTAATCCCGCGCACATCCTCCAGGGTAAGTACACGGCGCGTAGTATAGGTCCAGACCACGCGCGGCACCAGAATCGTGGGATTAGCCTTGAAATGGACCGCGAATGTTTCTGCGTTGCGGCCTTCGGCTAGGTAATCAATCTCTTCGTAAAGGGTGCGGGTAAACTCAACCAGTAGGGCGGGCACGTCTGCTCGCCGGCGAATAGGTGGGTAGCGGTGCAGCCAGTTGCCCACAGTGCGCAATGCTGCCAGGTCAGTGGCAATGATCCGCTCGATCTCCGGTCGCTGTACCTTTACGACTACCTCCAAGAACTCTGGGGCGCCTGGTGGCGCATTGTCCTGTTCAAGTGTATTAGCTGTTTGGTATGATGGCAGGCGCGCTTGGTGTACCTGACCAAGTGAAGCAGCGGCTAATGGCTGCTCATCAAAAAAGTCGAACTTCTCAGCCAAAGGCAGGCCAAGCTCAGCTTCAGCTACGCGACGAATATCCTCAAAACTTTCTGCGGGCACCTCATCCTGCAAGCCTTCTAGCTCAGCGGTGATTTCGCGGGGCAACACATCCACACGGGAGGAGAGGAACTGCCCAACCTTGATCAGCACGCCCCCCATGGCAACAGCCAGGGCGCGGTACTGGCGGGCGACCTGCAGTAAGCGTTCACTACGCGTGCGCGCCGCCAGCCGGCTCAGACCCAGGCGCGGCAGCAACAAATCCCAGAATGCTATTGAGATCAGCACCCGGGCAAAAAAAGTGACAATGCGTCGATATCGCGAGCGCAGCAAAAAGAGCTGCCTTTAAACGATCAAAACTGAACAAGAAGCCCGGTTAAGCAGTTGGTCTGTAACATCGTCCAAGAGAATACCTAACCAGCGGTTTTGACCAGGTTGGTGATGGGAACCAACCACCAGAAGATCATAATGCTGTTCAGCCAGTTCGGCTAATACCTCATCGACCACCAGACCATGGCGTAGGCGGGGTACAATCTGCCCCTGGACGCCAACCTTGCGCAGTTCCTCTTGGGCAGCCTGAAGGTGCTTCCCCTCCCGGGTGTTGCGCCGGATAGCAGTCTCAGCATCGCCATACAGATCCTCGCTCGCCTGCGTGCGCAGCGCCACCTGCGACATCACATGAAGCAATCCTACTTCAGAGGGCAAATTGGCAATCAGCTTTCCACCAACGCGCAGCGTCTCAACCGAAGGAGCTTCGGCGCCAGTGCAGAACAACACCCTCTGCAGCGATTGCGGCATACCGCGCACCACCAGCAGGTGTGTCTGGATGCGACGCGCAAGCCGGGTAGCTGTTGTGCCAAGCTTGATCAGGGGCAGCCTGCGGTCATCCCGCCACCCAATCACCACCAGCCCGTAATCATTCTCCTGGGTCTCCACCAGAATCTGATCAACCGGGTGACCCTGGCGGATGCATTGCCGCAGAGATAGACCAACATCCCCAAGCGCCGCCGTGATGCGTTCCATCGAAGCGACCAGGTTTGAGCGGTCTCCTTCGGATTCACTCACGCCCAGTAGCGTAACACTGGCATCGGCGAGCAATCCCAACTGCCTGAGCAAGCCAGCAGCCTGCTCAGCTGAGGGAGAACCATCCGTACAAATTAATATGTTCATAGATCAACACTCCTTATCCAAAGATGATTAGAGCAAAAGGGAACAAGAAAATGGTCACCACGTAAGCAACCAGGAATTGCCGCCGGTGACCCAGGAATGACACCAACCTTTCCAGGAAACGCTCATAGAACCGGAAACCTACCAGTAAGATCAGCAGTGAAACCACCGTCACGCTGATTATCTGCACCAGCACCACGGTAACAGCAGCAGGGTTTGCTAGCAAAGCTGCGGCGATCAATGTGTCAATGAAGGTGGTGATATTTGCCCCCAGAATATAGGGGATTACATTCTCACGCCGGACATAGCCACGCACTGAAAGTGGGACCAGGAGGCTGAGCGACACCGAGACCGACATGGTGAGCGAGGTGATCACTGCTCCCAGGACAAATGTAACCGCAGGGCGATATAACACATGATGTACCATGCCCAGTCTTGTCTCTTCCAGGTGAACTTCCGGCACCACCTTATCGAACAGCCACAAACTGAACAAAATAAGCAAAAAGCCTGCCGGGAATAAAAACCAGGCAGGCACCATTGTTTCAAGCAATACCAGCAGGGGGCGTAAGAGCACCTCAAATGGGGAATTCAGATCTGGATTTGCCTGAAGCTGCCAGCTCTGCAGGAATGAGCTGGACAGTAATGAAAATCCCAGCAGCAGCACAAATGGGTAGATTGTCTGCGTGACCAGTAAGGAGAGCAAACCCACGCTAAGGCTCAGGTCGCGATGCTTACCACGCAGCATATAGACAAAGCCCACCAGCAATACAATGAAGGCCGCACCCAGGCGCGATCCAGCAACCATAGCAAAAGCTTCCAGCATAGAAAGAACCTTTGCATCCAGCAGGGTTAATGATGTTGCAGCGACAGGAGAGCCAGAGAGGGCGATATTGGCAGACAACCAGCCAAATCCAAGAGCGCTGGCAGGGCTGTCAACAGAAAACGTATTGCGGATGAACGGAGCAAGCGGACCAGCACCCTCTTTCATCAAGATCAGCGATAACACAAACAGGGCCACACTGACCAGGGCGCCCAGCACGCGCCGGGCAATGGAGGGCCACTGCCGTTTACGAACGGGATGTTTCGAGGGCGGTCGGTCGTTTCCAGGCACAAGTAATCCTTTCTTGAATCAACCTTACTATTTTACCCTAACACAGTTTTTGTGGTATCCTATCTCCTATGTCTGAACTCACCCCAGCAGATTTTCCTGCTCTGTATGCGGGTTTCGATGCACCGATCAGCGCATTGGATTGTGGTGAACGGTGCGCGCCATACAATGAACAGAGAATCCCGTTCTGCTGCGATACACGGCACGCCATCCCTTCGGCATACCTGGCAGAGTGGGATTACCTGCAGGCCCACACTGGCTTATGGCACCCATGGCAAGCCCCCCAGCCACGCGACACTGCGCGGCTGGCCTCCCAGGCAGCACCCAACCAGGTGCTGATCGAGTGCCAGGGGCATACCCATTGCCAGCGCTCGTTCCGCTCGCTTACCTGCCGGGCATTTCCATTTTTCCCCTATCTCACGAGAGAGGGAGAATTTATCGGTCTCTCCTACTATTGGGAATACGAAGATCGCTGCTGGGTGATCAGCAATTTACAATCTGTTTCCACGGATTACCTAGCCCAGTTTGTTCACACCTTCGATAAAATCTTGTCCGCCCAACCACAAGATCGCCAAAGCTATCGTTACCATGCGACAGTCACGCGCCGGGTGTTCAGCCGTCACAAGCGCGCCATTACCCTGCTGCATCGAAACGGGAACGCCTACAAGGTCAGCCCTGGTTCGGGCAGGCTGCGGCGGGTGGCAGTTGAGAGCCTGCCCAAGTTTGGTCCGTATGCCACAACCGCCTGGTTGACCTTCCCCGATGAGGCTTAGCCGGATGAGCACATCTGCCATTTCCGCTGAGTTCACCCTGCCCAAGCGCTGGCAATCTAACCGGCGCGGTCCGGTGCGCTGGGTGCTCTCGCACCTGAAACGCCAGTGGCTGATGATGATCATGATGATTATTGGCGCAATCGGCAATGCTGCCCTGGCCGCGTTGGTGCCGGTGATGGTCGGGAGAGCCTTTAATGCCATCAGCACAACGCCGCCGCAAACCTCCCCCTTGCTGGGGATCGCGCTGCTGATCGGTGGCACGCAAATCGTGCGCGGCATCCTGCAACTAGGACGCAACTTTGGCTCTGAGCTGATTGCTCAGCGCATCGAGCGGGATGTGCGCGAGGAATTGTACACCAGCCTGCTGGGAAAAAGCATGACCTTCCATTCCCTCCAGCCGGTGGGCGATACAATGGCGCGGGCGACGAACGATGTGCGCGAAGTGAACTTCATGTTCAGCCCCGGCATCAACCTCGTTTTCGGCTCAGTCAATTTCATGATCATGCCGCTGATCCTCGCCCCCAGCTATCACCCCGCGTTGATCCTCACCCCACTGCTGTTCATCACCGGATATTTCCTTTCCCTCTGGCAATACCTGCGCGAGCTGAAGCCGATCACCAATGAAGTGCGCATGGCTTTTGGCCAATTGAACACCCGCCTGGCAGAAGCCTTGGATGGCATCGAAACCGTCAAAGGCATGGCGCAAGAATGCAACGAGGTGGATCGCTTTGGCACCAATGCCCGCAGATTTCGCGATGCTTTCGTCCACCAGGGCGATGTGGAAGCGCGCTTTCTGCCCATGCTGCTGCTGGGGCTGGCAGAGGCCTTTGGTTTTCTCCATGCCATCCTGCTCTACCGCCAGGGTTTGCTAAGTGTGGGGGATGTGGTGGCTTATTTTGGCCTCATCCAGTTATTTGGCTTTCCAACCTTCACCTCCCTGTTTGCCTATTCACAGGTGTCTTTGGGTATTGCCAGTGCGCGGCGTATCCTGGAATTGATCAATCGGGAAACAGACCTCGACCAAAATGCCAGCGGATATGCTGGTGAGATGAGAGGCGAGATAGAATTTCGCAATGTAACCTTTGCATACGAAGGCAGCGAGCCCACCCTGGAGAATATCTCCATCCATGTCCGTCCGGGGCAAACCGTTGCCATTGTCGGGCAGACAGGAGCCGGAAAAACTACCCTGATGAAGCTGATCAACCGCACTTATGATACTAATCAAGGGCAAGTTCTGGTGGATGGAATGGATGTGCGCGAGTGGAATTTGGAGACACTGCGCCGTAATATTTCAATCATCGAGCAGGATATATTCCTTTTCTCTCGCAACATTGCTGAAAATATCGCCTTTGGCCAGCCGGGCGCTGATCAGGAAGCAGTGGAGGCAGCAGCCCTGGCTGCCCAGGCACACGAATTCATCCAAAGTTTCAATGAGAGTTACCAGACCATCATCGGCGAGCGCGGAGTGACCCTTTCAGGCGGTCAGCGCCAACGCCTGGCCCTGGCGCGTGCTTTTCTTACCGACCCGCGCATTCTCATCCTGGATGACTCAACCAGTTCGATTGACAGCGCCACGGAAGATAAGATCCAGCGCGCCATCTTCGCTGCGGCGCGCGGACGCACCACCTTTATCATTACCCACCGTCTCTCCCAGATCCGCTGGGCAGATCTGATCATCGTGCTGCGCCAGGGAAAGATCGCCGCCATCGGTAATCATGATGAGCTCATGCAACAATCTGAGGCATATCGACGCATTTTCACTGAGTAACGATCATGGGTTTCTTTTCAGGCTTAGATAACGAGGGCTACGACCGGCAGTATTCCGACCGCCAGTTGTTTACCAGGATGGCAGCATATTTTCGTCCGCATGTACGCCGGTTGGTAGCCATCACCCTGCTGCTGCTGGTGATCTCCCTCACAGGCGCTGCGCTGCCCGTTATCGTAGCGCGCGGATTAGATATGCTGGCTCAGCAACCAACCCTGCCGGTGATCTTGGGGCTCTTTGCCATCGTTCTGAGTGCAGGGGTGATCAACTGGGTGGTGAACTGGCTGAGGCGGCGTCTCACCGTGCGCACCATTGGCGATGTAGAACTGAGCCTGCGCACTGAAGCATTCAACGCAGCAGCCGTTCACGATCTTTCATTTTACGATGAATTCTCCTCTGGCCGAATTGTCTCGCGCATCACCTCAGACACCAAGGATTTTGGCAACGTGGTGGTGTTGATCACCGATCTGATCTCGCAGGTTGTGCAGGCAGTGATCCTGGGCGCGGTGCTGGTCATGGTGGAGTGGCGGCTTTCTCTCTATCTGTTTGCCTTCCTGCCAATTGTATTCTTGTTCGCAGTGAGCTTTCGCCGCCTGGCGCGTTCCGTCACCCGGCAGGGTATGCGTGCAATGGCCAATGTCAACGCGTCGATCAAGGAATCGGTCAGTGGGATCGCCGTAGCAAAGAACTTCCGCCAGGAGACTTCCATCTTCGAAGGCTTCGACGCTGCCAACCAACAGTCGTATCGAGTAAATGTGCGACGGGGATTTGTGCTTTCATTAGTCTTTCCGACCCTGAACGCGCTGGGCGGCATTGGCACAGCCATCCTGGTATATGTTGGCGGGATGAGCGCTGCACAGGGTTTTGTCACTGCCGGCGCGTGGTACTTGTTCTTGCAAAGCATGGATCGCTTCTTCTTCCCGGTACTCAACTTATCTTCCTTTTGGGCGCAAGTGCAAAACGGGCTTTCGGCTGCGGAGCGCGTTTTTGCTTTGATCGATGCAGAGGCGGCTGTCATCCAAACAGATAACCTGCCCGCGCCGCGCTTACAAGGCGAAATCCGCTTCGAACGCGTGTGGTTTCACTATAAAACCGGCGAAGCCGTTCTGGAAGATTTCAACCTGCACATCTGCCCAGGAGAGAATATCGCATTAGTGGGGCACACCGGCGCTGGGAAAACCTCGATCGCCAAGCTCATCGCCCGTTTCTACGAATTCCAAGAGGGGCAGATCCTAATCGATAGACACGACATCCGTTCTTTTGATTTAATTGATTACCGCCGCCAGTTAGGCATTGTCTCTCAAATTCCTTTCCTGTTCTCCGGCACAGTAGCCGAGAATATCTGCTATGCCTGCACGGATGGCATCGACCTGGCGAAGATCGAGGCACTTGCCCGACAGATTGGGGAGGGTGAATGGCTGAGCACCCTGCCGCAGGGGCTGCAAACCGAAGTGGGTGAGCGCGGCGGGCGCCTCTCCATGGGACAGCGCCAACTGGTTTCACTGATGCGAGTGCTGGTACAAAAGCCGGCGATCTTTATCCTGGATGAGGCCACCGCCAGCATTGATCCGTTCACCGAGTGGCAAATCCAGCAGGCGTTAAATATGATCCTCGCCCGTTCCACCAGCATCCTGATCGCCCACCGCCTCTCCACCGTCAAAGCTGCTGACCGTATCCTGGTACTGGAAAAAGGGCGCCTGATCGAAGAAGGCAGCCATCATTCTTTGCTGGCGCAGGGTGGGCATTATGCTCACCTGTACAATACTTATTTCCGCCACCAATCCCTGGAATATAAGCCGGAAGGCCTAGATGCTTACCTGGCAGAACGTCAGCGCATAAGAGCCGAAAATGAACCCATACTTCCAACCCACCCTGCGTGAGGGGCATCCGGATTTTCTCGACCTGCCCTGGAGTCATTCGCTGGCAGAATGGACTGGAATCTGCCACCGCCTGGAAGAAGTACAGCGTGGTCTTTCACGCCACCCAGTTGTGTTCGTGAATTATGATGGCACCCTCTACGCGATCAAGGAGCTCCCCCCCTCTGTCGCCCAGGCAGAATATCAGATGCTGTGCGAGATGGAAGCCCTGCGCCTGCCCTGCGTGATGCCGGTAGGCCACGCCCAACTGCGCCTGGGGTCTGATCCTGCGAGCGCACTGATCACGCGCTACCTGGAAGGCTCAATCCCTTACCGCTCCTTGTTCATGCACAGCCATCTGGACCGCTACCGCGAGCATCTGCTGGATGCTATGGCTGGCTTGCTGGTGCAATTGCACCTGGCTGGTATATATTGGGGAGATTGCTCATTATCGAACACCTTGTTTCGCCGCGATGCAGGCGCGCTGCAAGCTTATCTGGTGGATGCAGAAACTGCTGAAAGCCACCCGCCCCACCTCTCACCCATGCTGCGCTACCATGATCTTGAGATCATGGAAGAAAACCTCTCCGGTGATCTGGCAGATTTAGCCACTCTCGGATACCTTTCAAGCGATTTCCCTATTCATGAGACTGGCACTTATATCCGCCAGCGTTATCGCGGCCTGTGGAGCGAGATAACACGCGAAGAGATCATCAACCCCGACGAACGTTACCGCGTGCAAGAACGCATCCGCTCCCTGAACGCCTTGGGCTTTTCCGTCAGGGATGTGGAATTGCACGCCAATCAGGCTGGTGACAAATTGCGCCTGCGTATCTTCGTCACTGACCGTAATTTTCACCGCGACAGGCTGCTGGAGATCGCCGGTATCGAAGCGGAAGAATCGCAGGCACGCCAGATATTCAACGAAATCCAGGAACTGAAGGCGTATCTGTCTCAGGAGAATAACCGCAGTGTCCCGCTCAGTGCGGCAGCTTATCACTGGTTGGAAAATTATTATCAACCGGTTATTGCCCGACTACAGCCGTTGATCCATCGTGAAGCGACCTCGCAACCCACGCGTGACCCTGTCGAGCTGTATTGCCAGGTATTGGAGCACAAGTGGTTCCTTTCAGAGCGCGCCCAGCACGATGTCGGTCACCTGGCTGCGGTGGATGATTATTTGGATAAGTTTAGCCAGCAGAGCAGTTGACGAATTCCGTTGGCTAACATACAATAAGCAAATAGCATGTCCAAATCACAACCTTCTCAGATTATAAAAACTCTGCAATCGATCCACCATTGGCTGGCACCTGCATTGGTGTTCCTGTATCAGATTGTAGGAGTAGTGGCTTTTGGCATATACCCGCTACTTGCTGCCGATTGGGTGAAAATACCATTCATTGGCTCATTCCTGGACCATACGCTCTATTTCAATTCATCCACCCCCATCCGTCCTGGCACATGGGAAATCCAGAAGATGAAATGGGAGTTTGGTTATCGTCTGAGCGCGATTGACGGTCTGCCAATTTCTGATGTAGCGGAGTTATATGACACCTTGGAACGCTATTCCATCGGCGACGTAGTTGAAGTGCAAGCATGGACAGCACAAGGCGATCTCACTACACACAATATCACCCTGATTCACTTCCCCACAATCGATCAGTGGGGTTACATCATTACACCTTATGCCATCGGCTTGATCTACCTGTTCACTGGTTTATGGGTATTTGGCCTCCGCCGGCGAGACGCAACCGGCCGCGCCTTTGCTGTATTCACCACCTCAGCCGCAATTGCCATGGCTGGTCTGTTCGACATATCCACTACAAATCGCCTGACTCAACTGTGGACCGCGGCAATCGCCATGATGGGCGGATCGTTGGTCAGCCTGGCCTTCATCTTTCCTCAAGAAATGCGTTTTATCCCCCGCCACCCCTATCTGCGCTGGGTGGGGTATGCGGTTGCCGGCATCTTGATCCTGAATGCCGTGCCGACGATCTATAATTACCAGCGCCCCGATGCGTACGTAGGCGCCTGGAGGCTGGAGTACATCTTTGCCGGGCTATCAGTACTAACCTTTCTGGGGATCAGCCTGCTCCGTTTCTTCACCACATCCCTGCCGGTGGTGCGCGAACAGGCGCGCTGGACGCTCATCGCTGCCAGCATTGCCTTTGGGCCAATGGCTGTCTTCTTTATCATCACAGTCATCCAGCCAGCCATCACCTTTACGCCCTTCTTATTCATCACACTGATCGTCTTCCCACCTGTTATCGCTTACACCATCTTGCGCTACCGCCTGCTGAAAACCGATTACCTGCTCAGCCGGGTGCTGATTTATACCCTGATGATCGTGCTGATCGCAATCAGCTATGGGCTACTGGTGACAGGCTTGAGCCATCTCCTGGCCGGGTCGTTGCTGTTGAAAAGTCCATTCGTCAGCGGATTGATCATCTTTGTATTGGCGCTTCTCTTTTTACCTCTGCGCGTTCGCTTGCAGCAGCAGGTAGACCGTATCTTTGCTCGTGGCCAGGGCGCTTACCGTGCGCAGATACAACTCTTCAGCCGTGAGCTGACTCAAGCGATGGATCTCGCCACAATCCTCAGCTTGTTACGGCGTTATATCAACGATAACCTGATGCCTGTTCAGGTGCATACCTTTACCCATGATGTGCTGAGCGATTTTTATGTCGCAGCCGCAGATCACAAAGGCAATGGAAACCGCCATACCAGCGATCTGCGCTTTGCTCCTACCAGTGCTCTTGTGCAAACCTTGGGAAGCCAGAGACAAGCGCTGTATATCAGCGACTTCAGCCAGATCCCCAAAGGCTTACAGCCAGAACAGGCGCGGATAGCCCTGCTCGGTGCGCAGTTGTTCATCCCCCTGCCCGGGCGGGAAGGGTTGACAGGATGGGTAGCCTTAAGCCAGCGCCGCTCAGGCGAACCTTATAACAGCCGGGATATCGAATTCCTGGAGGCGATAAGCGATCAAGCCTCGCTGGCAATCGAACGAGCGCAGGTGGTAGCTGACCTCGAGCGACGAATCCATGCCATGAATGTTCTCACGCGCGTCTCGCAAGGGATCAATGTTACCCTGGCTTTTGATGACATCCTGGAGTTGATCTATGCCCAGACTAACCAGGTGATCCCCACCCGCGATTTTCGCATCGCCCTGCACGACAAGCATAGCGACTACCTGTACTTTGCGTTTTTCCTGGAAAATGATGAGCGCATCTCCACTCGCGAAGGGCGTCCCATTCCATTTGGTCAAGGACTGGAGCGCGAGGTGATGCGCCTGCGCCGCGCTTTGATCACGGACGACTATGAGCGAGAATGTCGCGGCCGCGGCGCGCTTCCCAGCGCACAGGGGCTTTACGCCTGGATTGGCGTTCCTCTGAATACCGGGGCGGAAACGATTGGCGTGCTCACGCTCGGCAGCCGCGATCCATCGGTCATTTATACAGAAGAACAAGGCAACCTGGTGCAGGCTCTGGCTGATCAGGCTGCGGGAGCAATCATCAAAGCGCGCCTGCTGCAAGAAGCTGAGCGCCGCACCCGCCAATTGACCACCCTGAACGAGGTTGCCCGAAGCTTGAGCTCCACCCTGGATATTGATCCATTGCTGAAGCAAATTCTGAACAGCGCCGTTGAAATTCTCAACTGCGAAGCAGGCAGCTTGCTGCTGGCAGAACCCGAAACAGGTGAGCTGGTTTTCGAAGTAGTGCTGGGACCGGCTTCTGACGAGCTGCTGGGGAAGCGAATGTCTCCCGGTGCTGGATTGGTGGGCAAGGCCGTCGAAGAACGCCAGCCGATCATCCAGAATGATGTGCGGCGCACCAAAGAATGGTCTGAAGCGCAAGACCAGGAAACCGGATTCACCACCAATGACCTCCTGGTTGTGCCCATGCAGGTAAAAGATCAGGTGTTGGGAGCCATCGAGGTGATCAACCGCAAAGATGGGCTCCCCTTCTCGCAGGACGACCAGGAATTGCTGATGGCTTTCACCAGCCAGGCTGCAGTAGCTCTTGAGAATGCCCGCCTCTACAATCTCACGGATCAGACCCTCGCCGCACGTGTGGAAGAGCTCGCTGTCATGCAGCGTATCGACCGCGAGTTGAACGCCAGCCTGGATGTTGACCGCGCCATGCGCATCACGCTGGAATGGGCAATGCGTCAATCTCGCAGCGACGCTGGATTGGTCGGTGTGCACGAGAGCGATGTGATCCGCATCATGGCATCCCAGGGCTATGACACTGAGCTGAATACGTATAAGGATCAAACAATTCCCACAAGTGTGTCATCGATCAGGCTTGCCATCGACACAAGCCAGGCGCAATGCCTGCATATGGCCGATAGCGATCTGATCGAGGGCAGCGCGTACAGCGCCATCTTGAAAGGCGGGAAAAGCCAGGTTGTGATCCCCATCCGGCGCGAAACCGAAGTAATAGGCATCCTTTTGCTGGAGAGTCGCACGGCAGATACCTGTCCAGAGGATGTGATTGCGTTCCTTTCCCGCCTTAGCGACCATGCCGCAATTGCCATCTCGAACGCCCAGCTTTATACCGCCGTGCAAGCCGCCAACCTGGCAAAAAGTGATTTTGTATCCTTCGTGTCTCACGAGCTAAAAACGCCGATGACCTCGATCCGAGGTTTCACTGATCTGCTCGCCAGCGGCGTTGTGGGGGTAGTGAACGAGAACCAGTCTAACTTCTTGAACACCATCCGCTCTAACGTAGATCGAATGGCAACCCTGGTTTCCGACCTGGCGGACGTTTCACGCATCGAAGCCGGACGCCTGAGGCTAGATTTTGCTGCCGTGCCGGTGGCTGAGGTGGTTGAAGAAGTTGTGCGCTCATCACGGGCACAGATGGAAGCGAAAGAGCAGACTCTGGAGCTGAAGATCCCCGAAACATTGCCAGACATGTGGGGAGACCGCATCCGCCTGATCCAGGTGCTAACCAACCTGGTCAACAATGCCTATAAATATACCCCGCAAGGTGGTCATATTCAAATCAATGCGGAAGAAACTCAAAACCGCTGGGATCCTGATGGCGCCCCCAGGGTAATCCATATTGCTGTCCAGGATAATGGTTTGGGGATCAGCCCGGAGAATCAAGCCAAGATTTTCCAAAAATTCTTCCGTGCTGATGATCGCCGCATCCAGGATATCCCCGGTACCGGCCTGGGGTTGAATATCACCAAGACCCTGGTAGAGAACCAGGGCGGGCGGATCTGGTTTGAAAGCGAAGTCGGCAAAGGTACAGTGTTCCACTTTACCACACCGGTGGTGGAGACCGAGGAAAAGCAAGCCGACGCATAAACCCATGAGAACACAATGACACTATCAGCAATCATTGGATCTGCACAATCATTGGAAGGCCGCGAGGCAGCCGCCCACGCAACCCACCGCGCCCTCGAGCAAATAGGAAGAAACCCGCCCGCATTAGGCCTGGTCATCGCGTCGCATTACCATCCTATCCAACAGGTATTGAGCAGCTCTTCCAATCTCCTGGGTGAAATTCCCCTGATCGGGTTCTCCACCACTGCGGAAATGACCGCCGAGGCGAGCAATCAGCGCTCCGTGATCGTTATTCTAATCGCCGGGGAAGGATTAAACGCCAAGGCCGAATGGTTTGCAAACTTTGGCGCAGACAGTCGCAGCGTTGCCCAGCTCCTGGCTCAGGGATTCCAGCTCGATCGCGGGAGCGGTCCCATATTTGTCGTGGCAGATGGATTCAATGGAGATGCCAAGCAATTCTGCGCCGCCTTGCCTGCAGGCGATTATCCCCTGGCTGGCTGTCTGGCAGGAGGCAATCTCCTGCAGGCCCACACCTACCAGATCGGAGGGCGGCAATCCGGTAGCAACGGTTTATCCGCTGCTCAGCTTACTGGCCCCATTGTTATGGGAGTCGGTTCTGCGCATGGCTGGTATAAAAGCGGCAAGTATTACAACGTCACTCGTACCAGCGGCCCCTGGGTGCGCATGCTCGACGATAAGACGGTCGCTGAAACCTATGCCAACCTGTTCAAATACCCGGAGCGGGATTGGCTCTACCCGCCTCTCAATGAATTAGTACGCCTCTACCCGCTGGGGATTGAACAAGAAGGGGAGGAGCCACTGCTGCGCTCCCCGCTGCGTATGGAAGCCGACGGCAGCTTGCGGATGCACACCACGATCCCAGAAGGAGTAACTGCCCATGTGATGGTGGGTGGAACGGAAGCCTGCCTGGAGGCCGCCAGGCAAGCAACCCAAAAAGCACGGGAAGAGGTTGGCGAGGCGCGCCCCATCCTGGCGCTGGCGCTGATCGATGTCGCATGGCAAATGCTCTTCGAGGCGCAGCCAGGGCGAGAGATGCAGGCAGTGCGCGAGGCGTTGGGAGAAGGCATTCCACTTGCTGGCGGTTACACGCTGGGACAGATCACTCGCCTGAGCAACCGCCCAGGTCACAAAAGTAACGCCGACAACGGCGCACTCGAGTTACTGAACCAGCACATTCAAGTCGTTATATTTGCTGAAGCAAAAGCATAATCCTCTTGATCAGGCATGCGGAGGGTTGCTGCAGGCAGGTCACACGGCAACAACCCACATCCTTCTTATTGTGGTTAACGAATGACATGAAAGGAGCACAGGTATGAGGCGCATCTATTGGATTCCTGGGATCATTGTATTAGGGATATTGTTCGCCTGGGGAGCAGGCATTGGGCTGGCTGCCCAACCATCAGCCACCCCCCCGCAACCGAATGACCCGGCTGCCAACAGCCGTTTACCGGAAGATCCCGATGCAATCACCTTCGAGCCGGCCGGGCTGATTAACTATCAAGGCCGCCTCTTGCAAGGCAGTATGCCCTTCCACGGCACGATCGGCATGACCTTCCGATTTTACCAGGTCAGTACGGGCGGTGATCCCTGGTACACAGAAACACAGACCGTGACCGTGTCGAATGGTCTGTTCAGTGTATTGCTAGGCAGCGTGGAGCCGCTGGATGGCTGGGCAGAGAAATTCGCCCGCCAGGTGTGGCTAGGTATCCAGCCGGCAGGCGCTGCCAAGGAGTTGACGCCGCGCCAGCCAATGGGTGCTGCTGCCAGTGCCTTCAGCCTGATGCCGGGATCAACTATTTACGATATCAATTCAGGAAACGTGGCACAGGATCACTATATCCACACATTCTATGTTTCGGCAGATAACCACCCGGCGGCATCTTTCCGCTCCAACAGCAACTATGCCATCGCCGCCTATGGCAATGGAGGATCAGGAGTCCGAGTCGATTCTGTTGCCGGAAAACAAAATGACGACTACGGTGTGCGTGCTACCAGCGATATGGGCGACGCTGTCTTCAGTTGGAGCACTGGCGCAAGCAACGACGATCATGGTCTCAGCGCCCGCAGCCTGCACGGATATGGAGTCTATGGCTGGGCAGAAACGAGCGGGGGGTACGGCTTCTACACCGACCAGAAGATCTACGCCGGGGGCGGTTGTACCGGCTGCACGCTCAGCTACGTCAGCCACAATACCGGCGAGACGAACTTAACGACTGGTGACCTGGTACATGTCCTGGGCGTGGAAACAGCCTGGGCTGATACTGCAACGCCGGTGATGCAGGTGGCGGCTGCCCGGGATGGCGAGGCCGTACTGGGTGTGGTGGCAGAGCGGGTAGAGATCAGCTTTGCCGATGAGAGCCAGGAAAATATGGCTCCCGGCGCATACTTCCACCCCGCCCAAGGCGCAGCAGCGCCAGGGGATTACGTGATCATTGTGATCCAGGGCATGGCACAGATCAACGTGAGCGGATTAGGTCTCCGCCAGCCCGGTAGCACGCTGTACTGGAGCCCCCAAGGCCTGACCAGCGAGCAAACAGATACAACGATCGGCGTGCTACTGAGCGAAGCAGATGCCAAAGGGCTGGCCTGGGTTCTCCTGGGCATCCATTGACAGGTGATAAGGTGGCGAATATGAAATCTCGCAAGATCATCTTCTTGCTGTGTGCAATTTCTCTGGTCGCTGGATTAACCCTCAGTTGGTTGCAGGCAAGCCGCGCAAGTGCCGATGGAGAGGAAACCTGGACGATCGACTGGTGGGTAAGCGCCAGCGGTGGTCACCCACAAGGTTTGACCGCTAGAGGATACTCCATCAGCAGTACCATCGGGCAGATGGGTTATGGAGCCTCCTCGGGCAGCGGCTTCACCCTCGATCACGGGTACTGGCAGTTCAAACACCTCAGCAAGATGGCGCTGCCCATCATCATAAAAAGATAAGCAGAGACCAGTATCAACATGAGGGGCTTGTCTTGAATGGTATGCCGTCCAAAACAAGCCCCATTCTCTTAGAGAGAATTATTGCTTTGCTTCCTGGTCCCCAGAATCTTGCAGCGCAGGCGTTTCTGGCGTCTTCTCCCCGCGGGTGACAATGTGGATCAAGATCAGTGCCAGTCCGAAAAAAGTGGGCAGCAAACCCACCAGCATCCAGGGACCAAAGCCCAACGGAACCTCAACCCGCAATAGAGAGCCCAAGGGAAAAAGCCCGACGCACAATGCGATCCCCAAAGCCGTGATCACAATACCCCAGCGTAGTGCATCTTTGCCGTTTCGCCGGGTATGCTCAGTCCGGATCAAGCCTCTTTCTGCCAGGGCCAGGGTTTCGCGGTAGCTCAGGTAGCGCCAAAAAGCGACGATTCCGACCAGTGCAACCAGGATGAACGCCCCGGCGCAGCATGGGACTACAGGACTGTTGAATAAATCCATTTTCGCATCTCCTATCCGGCAATCTACGGTAGTACTTCCAGGGTTACATTGCCACTATTCGTGCTGGCGGTGAGCTGCATCCCCCCACCACCAACCATGCCCACCAGGTGTTTTTCGCTTAGCTCACCAACCATCGTTACCAAGAAGTCCGTTTTTATAACGCCAAAGCCCGTCTGCAGATCGATATCCAAGGCGCTATCAGCAGGCAGGTAGAGCTCAACATTTCCAAACTCACTGCTGACCGTATGCGGTCCTTCTCCTAATGAGCCGGAATAACTCACTTTTCCGTTGTTTGATTGCAGGTTTAGGGTAACAGAAATTCCATTGGTGATAACAATATCCCCAAAACCAGAAACTACTTCCAGGGAGCCTTGCGTTCCATCAACGGTGATACTACCGCTGTTGGTTTCAAGATCATAGTTATCAGCAACCACGCGGGTCAGAGAAATATCTCCAAAATCGCTCCTCACCAGCAGATCGCCGTTAATCTCCAGATCGCTCAAAGTAACCACGCCATTACTCGTCTGCACATCCAGAGGCCCCGCCTCACCATTCTCAAAGGTGAGGCTGCCGAAATTACTGTTAAGGGTAACTTCCCCGCTGACTTCAACATCTTCCAGTCTCACCGTGCCGCTGCCCGACCACGCAGCCACCTCTCCTGCACTGGATGTTTCCAGGCTGACATCTCCGAATTCGGAGCTCAGATCAATCGCTTCTTCGCCTGCCTGAACACCCTGCGCTTTCACCTGACCGCTCTGCGTGCTGGCTGTCACTGTACCAGAGACATCAATGAGGGTAACATCTCCAAAATCAGAATGAAGGTCCGCGCCGCCGCTGGTTCCGGTGAGGGCGACATCGCCGCTGCTCGTGGAGGCGACCACATTGGTATTTGCCGGGAGCGTAATCGAAAAGTCAACCGAGCCGCCACCTTGAACAAGACGCCAGTTTGAGACTGTATCAGGCCGCTCAACCCGCACTGTCACCCGACCCGCTGTCTGCGTGACCACGACCTCCATATTATCCACCGCCTCCTGTGCTGATTCCTGGGTAGCGCCAAATCCAACCTTGTGGGCGAGGATGACGATCTCACCCTCCTCACCTGCTTGCAATTGGATTTTCCCAAAATCACTTTCCACGTCGAGCACCACAGGCTCGCTCACTTCCAGGCGCTGCTCCTCATCCGCCTCAGCCTGAATCGAGCGCACTCCTGGTGAGCCAAGAGCCAGTGCGCGAATGCCCGCATAACCAGCCAGGACAATCCCGGCGCACAGTGCTAATAGGATTACAATAATCACCACAACCAACAACACTTTTTTCATTTTGACCTCCAATCAGTCCGAGAGCAGAGGAAATTCCGCTCATATTTCTGTGCTTCTCTATAATATTTGACCAACAACGGCGAAAAAAGTTTCACCAGACAAGTTGTTATTTTCCCGAGCAAACAGAATTGAAACTTTCTCAGCATAAGGGATGTCTAAAAAGATAGAGATGGATGCAAAGGAACAGGAATGGGTCCGGCGGGCGCAGCAAGGCGACACGCAGGCATTTGCAAATCTGGTGAAAGAAAACCAGGTGTTTGTATATAACCTCGCCTTACGAATTCTCTCTGACCCTGTAGAGGCGGAAGATGCCGCCCAAGAAGCCTTCGTTCGCGCCTGGCTTGCCTTGCCCCATTTCCGCAGCATGGCGCGCTTCCGCACCTGGATGTACCGGATCGTGGTCAACCTGTGTTATAACCGCTTGCCGCACCTCCGGCGCACCTTGGCTGAGTTGGATTACGAAGATTGTTCAGAGCTGTCCGATGTTAGATCAGCGCTCCCATCGACAACAACAGACCCAGAAAGCAGTGTGCTGGTTGAAGAAAGGCGCGCTTTTCTTCATCAGCAGATCGATAATTTACCGCAGAGTTATCGCTTATTAGTGATGCTGCGCTACCAGGAAGCCCTACCCTATGAGGAGATCGCCAGCGTGACCAGCCTGCCCCTCGGCACGGTCAAAACTGGTCTATTCCGCGCCAGGGCATTACTGCGCAATGCTTTGCAGGGATACGAGGAGGAGCGAAGATGAAAGCAGAATTACCCCCCGAAAACGATCTGGAAGCGGCGCTCGATGATGCCCTGCACACTTACCCAACCCTTTCCCCACCGCCCGGCTTCTCAGACAGGGTAATGGTACGCGTCGAAGCCACCCAGGGGCAGCGCCCCATCTTCTCCTTGTCCTGGCTGGATTATGCGCTCAGCGTTCTCCTGTTGGTGATGGCAGCCGGTACCTGGCTGGTATGGCAGATCTTGCCCCCGCACGTGCTGGCGCAAGTCAAGCTTCAAATCCTTTCGCTATCCCTTGTCTATGCGCAACTGGC
>JAFGBV010000285.1 GCA_016932955.1 Anaerolineales bacterium
CGGCAAGACATTATTGAAAACAAGATTAAAGACAACTCCAACCAGTTGCACCACAAACAAGATCAGTGCAAGGCGCCGCGTTATTGCGTTCAGTTTGCGATCTAAAAATGCAAAATATGCCTGCAAGAAAATCAAAGCAATATTGAACGTGAATACATAGAAAATGACAACCGGACGGCCGAAAGTGCCAGTCAGCAGCCCAAAGAATTCGATGTATCCCCCCAAATAAGAACCGGCATCGATCCCTGGATAATACAGATTGGTCCCGGCTAGCTGATCGACCAGGGTCAAGGCGGCAGGGATTATTGCCAGCAGCAACAATCCATTGCGCAACCAGCGCCATCGCCCCAACGTGGCTTCCGGTTTCACCAACACCAATGTTGCCAGCGTCAGCATCGGACCGGCGATAGGTGATAAGGCTGCCACAAGCGCGAAGGGCGCCACAGCCTGATCATATGTTCTGGCAGCCAGTGTCATTGCAATCCCCAGATCGCTGACCGCGATAATGAGCACCGCCAGGCTGACGTAACGGTTTGCCCTTTGACTGGGGCTGAGGAAAAAGATATACAATGCCAGCACAAAGGAAACTGCCGTCAGGAAATCAGCGGCTAATAACCAGGTGAAAGATAGGTCAGTGGGAGTATTCATGGAATATCCGATAGTAGATTAGGCTTCATCACGGCTTTGCCTGCTCAAATTCTCTGGTTTAGTTCTATCCCCACGAGGAGCTGCCCCCTCAGGGACGAGAAAAACCGAAACTTCCTCCAGGTTGAGGCGGCGATAAATCTCATCTGCCGCAGTATTCATCACCGATTCGACATCCAAAGTCTCGCGCATGCGTGCAGCAATCTCGGCCACTTGCCGCTCACGCTCTGCTCGTAGTGCTGTTTGCTCAATGGTACGAGTTACCTCAATTGAGGCAGAAATTTGCAGGCTGATCTGATTTAGCAATCGCAAATCATCCTCAGTAAACTTGCGCTCCAGATCAGCCACATCCAAGCCAATCGTGCCAATCACTTCTCCCCGCAGGAGCAATGGTACCACCACTAATGTATTTGTTCCTCTTTCCACCGCGAGTGCGCGTGCAGCCTGGTTGCGCGGATTGTTCTGAGCGTCATAAACCACTGTCGCCTTCTGGGTACGGATTACTTCCTGCGTGAGCTCGTTCCCCTCCAAAGGCACCACGACGCCTATAAGATCGCTGCCCGGTGCATCCGGCATAGAAGCATCAGCTACCAGCCTGCCCTCTTTACGCTCCTGATCAAAGAGGAGAATACCGCAGTGCAACAGGTCAAACCCTGTACGCATCTTCTCTGCTACACCTTGCAGTAATTCATTCAAGCTTACCGTCGATATTGCTGTAGCCGTGATCTCCTGTAATAACCTCAATTGATCGGTACGAAGCTGTGTCTCCTCCAGCAGTCGTGCATTGTCTAGCGCTAACGCCACCTGGGTCGAGACTGCCTCGATCAATGCCAACTCCTCTGGTCCCCATGCTCGATGCGGATCATCCCTCTCGATACCTAACACACCGATAATTTGATCATACACTTTCAATGGTGCCAATACTGTTGCCTTAGCGCCTGCTTCCTTCTTCTTCTTGGAGGATCGCTCCTTGCTCTCCACCACCTGCACACTTTTCAAACCGGCCAATACTTCTGCAGGTAGGCCACCTTCTAAAGCCTTTAACACAACCTGGTCATACTCATAACCGATTCGCTGCCCAGAAACCGCCGATTGCCATGATTCTTGCGCAAACCGGGCATATAGCGAGCGTACTTCTTCCAGGCTGGATTGCAAGTCTTCAACCAAGAGTGCGTTCTGGATTGCCACCGCCAGCAAATCTGCCATTACCATCAGTACTGCCGAAAAATCCTCCGTAAATGCATTGACCTGTGCACTCTGCACATCCAGCACGCCCGCCGTCTGCCCTGCCACTTTCAAGGGAACAGCTAACTCAGAACGAGTATCTGGCAGTAATGGGTCGCGGTAGTAAGAATAATCTGCCTCTACATTATTTACCACGCGCTGCTCGCCGCTCCTGGCCACAAAGCCCACAATACCTACGGCACCGACCTTCAGTTTGAAGCCCTTGTTCAATAATGCCCTCCCTGCCTCCCCGGTGGAAGAGCGCAGCACAGCGTATTCTCTCTGGTCATCCAGCAAAAAAATACTGGCATGGTACAGACCAAATCGCTCTCGGATGAGTTCTACCGCCTCATCCATCAGCACCTGTAACTCGCGAATCGTTGCTGCTTCTCGCGCCACCTCTGCTGCAGTTTGCAGCTCCAGCGCGCGTTGTGCAAGTGCACGTGTGCGATCTGTCACCCGTTGTTCCAATTCCAGGTAGGACTTGGATAATTCTGCCGTCAATTGGTTAAAGGTCCGCGCCAGCGCGCTGAGTTCATCATTACCCCTCACCGGGATCGAGATATCTCGCCTACCCTTACGTAGCATATCAGCACCATCGCGCAGTTCTTCTACTTGACGGGTGATGCTGCGTGAGATCAGCAGCGTTGTCAGCATCGTGAAAACCAATACCCCAGCCGATCCGCCAATGATGTAGATCAGGCGCAAACGCGCTTCTCGTGCTAAAGCATCATTGCTCTCCAGCAAACGCGTTTCGCTTTCCTTTACCAGCAGCTCAATCCGTATCCCGATATCATTTCCTAGCCGGTTAGCCTGGAATTGCAGCCGTGTCACCGCCTGGCTTTCCTGAGCCACACGCGCCCCAGTAATGTCAGCGATCAATCCATCATAATCCCCCAGGCTCTGAATCAGTAAATCCAACGTTTCTACTTGCTCCTCAGTAACTGCAAGGCCTTTGGCTTCCTCCAGCAAATCAACCGCCTGAGCAACATCGTCCAGCGCTTCTGCCGGGCTGGGTGTGTAATCCTGAATATATCGAATCAGGTTCACCTGAGAGGAGGCAATACGCGTTGCAGCAAGGGATAGCAAACGGTCAGCGCGCGTATCGACGGTAATCACCTGTTCCAGTCGATTGATTAATGTATTGAAATTCGTCGCAATGAACGGGATTGCAACCAGGATTAGCAGCCCAATGATCAAGAAGCTGCCAACGATCCGAAACCGAACGGATAAGCGCCGAAGGAGAGAATCCATCATCTGCCTCTTACCTTCCTAGGGGTTTTCTTGCTGTGCTTGCTCCCAGAATGTGTTGTTAAATACATCCTCAGGCTCAATCAGGCTATTCAATACACCATAGTTATAAAGTGTATCGATCACACGCCGAATATCCGCCCGGTCCGTATACCCAAGCGGCCGTACAGAGACCTGAACCAGCTTCGCAATCTCTTGCATCATCGAAAGTTGGTGTTCCCTGGTTTGCAAACCACTCTCATCATACTTGAGCACAATATCTGCTGCTTCTTCTGGATGATCAATCGCATACTGCCAACCACGTAATGAGGCGCGAACCATGCGCATGCATATATCTGGGTTTTCTTCTGCCATCTTGCTCGATGTAAATAACACATCACCCGGAAAATCCAAACCGTAATCAGCATAATCAATGATGTTTATCTGATCCGCCCCGATCCCACTTTCCAGAACCACATAATATTCATTGTAAATCATTGCCGATGCGACATCCAGTTCCCTGTCAATAAATGCATCCATACTGAAACCCTGCGACACCAGTTCAAATGTATCTGTACCGATCCCTTCTTTGGCGATTAATGCATCAAATTGAGCCTCCCAGTTTCCAAGCCACACACCTACCTTTTTCCCTGCGAAATCTTGAGGCCCTGCGATGCCCGAATCCTTCATCGCAATCAGCAACAAGCCGTTTCTCTGTTGGATCTGGCTGATGCTTACCAATGATTTTCCGGACTCAATCGCTACCATAACATCCGCCAGCAGCGCTGTCCCAAAATCACTCGCCCCAGATATGACGCGGTCCGTTGAGATCAGGTCCGGCCCTCCTGGTTCGATCGCCAGATTAATTCCCTCCTCCGCGTACCAGCCCTTATCCAACGCCACATAGTAACCTGCAAACTGCGCCTGCGTCACCCATTGCAATTGCAAGGTCAGCGGTACCAACTCCGCCTCTGTTGGCGCTACCGCACCCTGCTTACAAGCTGAGAAGAACACAGTTATTGCTGCCAGAAGTACCAAACCCATCACCCGCATCATTCTGTAGAGAGAACTCGCTTTTGCATTCATCTTTCCTTTATCCTCTTTTTTAAGATCCTTGATCAGTCCTATCTTCACTGCTGGCTTGCTCCATCCCAACCTGGACAAATGTCCGCGAGGCCCCCAGGGCTAAGGCCAGCTCGCGTACTGCGTTCTGCATGATGCTATCCATCGAGATCGTGCTGCGCACCCGGCTTGTAATTACGTTCACTGCTTGTTCACGCGCTGCCCTGATCTGCACTTCCTCCAGCAAACG
>JAFGBV010000286.1 GCA_016932955.1 Anaerolineales bacterium
TTCAGAGCACCGACATCCAGGATGGTCAGGTCAGAACCGCCGATATCTATGACGGCGCTGTCACTCAGGCTAAGGCGCCAACGTTACTCGCAGGACCAGGTTCCAATTGGAAAACCCTTGCTGGCGATGTATATTTTTCCACTGGCAGTTCTGGATGGGTTGAGAAAACCGTCACCTTTCCCTCCGCTTTTTCATCCAATCCCAAAGTGCTCATTACTCTATGGGCATCAGGTAGCCCCGATGAAATTGGGTGTTGGAAATATGCTGGGGTTTATGCGGTCGGCACAACGAGTTTCAAGATCAGAGCCTATAACGATAATTGCGCTTGGTTAGGTTGCCACTTCAACTGGTTGGCCATTGGCCCCTGAATCTCTATGGGTTACAGAAGATTAGAAACGTCCGAAATCATGGTTACAGTCTGAGGCAATAACTAGGTTACTTCCCTGATACAGTATGATTGCGATTCAAACAGGCGTGAATGCTGTGTTTTCATGGTGTTGGCAATAACAAAAGGCCCGCCCGGAATCGCAAAGGGACAGATCTGATGGAGAATGCAAATGAGAATGCAGCATAGAATGATCAGTTTTATGATGATTTTGGGTTTGTTGTTGCCAACAACACTGACTACAGCGAGTGTGCCTCTGAATTTTGAGGGAATCGGACAGGGATCGCAGCTGCTCATTGATATCAATCCAGATTCTGCTTCTTTGTCGGCAAACAATCCTCCATTCCTTGATCATAATCAGCCAACAGCCTATGTTGATCCTTTATATGGATATGAATTGCAATTGGAGGGAGAGTGGTATGTTTACCCCACATCACCAGAGGCTGTCTACGGTGTTGCTGTATTCGAGAATTATGATGAAAATCAGTTCACAGAATTGGGGAATTTCCCACAGCCCGCGGTCAGACTACAAGTTGGTGTCGCTCCATTGTGGAAAGGTTGGTCATTTGAGAATTGGGTTCAGGGATGGAGAGCCAACGAGATCATCCATGGAGCAACTCTTACTGAGCCAACTTCTGTCTCGGTGGCAGGCTTCAAAGGAGTGTCTTTTCACCTTTTGAGGAATCAAACGGTGCCAAATCAGCCGATGGACATCCATGAAGTCTTGCTTGACATTGGTGATGGTCGAGTGATGGTGATCATCTCTTACACATGGAACGCTGCCACATCGAAAGCAACTCTTGAGATGGTAAAGGGATTGGATCTGTCAGGGGTAAAGCATTTTCCTCCCCAACTTGATACGTTTGGATCACCTTCACTATCGACACTCCTATCTGATGCTGAATCAGCTGGAACTGTTAATAGTTATGGCCCTTGCTCATTAGCCGTTCGACTTGACGGGAGAGGAGCACCGGAAGCCCCATTCGCCCTTCATGTGCCTTTCAAAGCCGATCAAGTTTGGGAAGTTGGCTGGGAAGAGGGGAAATCAGGTGGGTCTTTCTATGGAAACAATTGGCACTGCAACAACAGCGGCTTGATGGGAAGAGGAGATCACTATGCATTGGACTGGAATCGGTATGAGAAGGATGAGGCAGGCAACCTCTTACCAGAGCGTGGCGAAGATGTTCTCCCTGTGGCTGATGGCACAATTGATACTGCTATTTTCCCAACTTGCCCAGATAATAACGGATTTGGTTGTTACGTTCTTATCAACCATGATCACGATATAAGAACTCTATACGCTCACCTCAGCAATGTCTACAGAGCCCCTAATGAGTTTGTTTATCATTGGGAAAGAATTGGTGCAGTCGGCGGTACAGGCGGTGTTCCTGTACATTTGCATTTTGGCATTTTGCAGAAACATACTGATGGAAATTACTACTCACGATGCGATGGCAGTACAGATGTATGTGGTGAAGGCGAATCTCCTGCACTCCCACAAACGGTCAAACCCAGTCCGATGTATACTGCGGATGGTAATCGGACAGAAATCATAAACGGGCAAGATTACTCAAGAGTCAACATCTGCAATGGTTGTGTAATGCTTTTCTGGAACCCCGATTACGACGCTCATAACAATCAAAACGACCTTGGTTATCGCACTTTCACAGAGCCGGGCTGGTATAACCTTAATGGTGTATTCGATAACCAAGTTTCATCTCTCAAAATTGCTTCTGGTCGCTCTGTACTTCTCTACGAAGGCAGCGACCGAAGTGGCGCAAGTGTGTGCGTAAATAAGGATGTCGCGAATTTTGATGGAGTAAATTTTCCTGGAACGAATGTTGAAATCAGGGGTAACATTTCATCTATAGAGATATTCGAAAACCGTCACTGCCTCGGGCCAAATACCGGCGGCGTGATTGGTCAGATAAAAGATGTTTGTGGCAATCCTGCAAGCGGTGCGCGAGTTTCGATTATAACCTGGGGAGGTGGCGCCCTTAACCTTACTGATAGGGAAGTCACTGATAGCAATGGTCTATATGCATCGGGGGGAATACCAGCAGGAAATGCGTTGATCTGGGCAGTGGATGCCAACGGAACTGATACAAGCTTAACGTGGTCCAAAATCACAAGCAATCAGTGGTCAATAGCTAACACAATGATCCTAGAACCCGATACCTGCGTTAGTCTATCTGGTGAGAGCAATAATCAAGAAAACAAGACTTCCGGCATGGCGAGTATCAACGCTGAGGTATGCCAGCCTCCTCTCCGTCCACCAGACTGCCCTCAATCTGGCGGCGCCATCCTCTTCAAAGACGAGAACTTTGCCTGTGGGGGTAGTGGAGAAGGCATCGGCTATGTCCGTCGTGACAGCCCAGGGTTGTACAACAATGTGGGCGCAGGCTTCAACGATCAAGCATCCTCGGTGCGAGTGCCAGCAGGCTGGTCGGTAAAGTTGTTTGAGCATGAAAATGGTAACGGCGGCTGGGCCTGTCGCAACGGTAACGACGCGAATTTCTGGGGCGATTATTTCAACAACGGTGTGCCTCTCATTAACAACGTCACTTCTTTCCAGGTCTATGATGTTCCCAATTGCGGCCCCAACACTGCGCCTGCTGTACCCACCTTGAACAGCCCCGCAGATGGCCATGCGGCTGAGGATGGCAAAGCGCCTGCGCTGTGCTGGCGTAATGTAAGCGATCCAGAAGGAGATCAGGTCGAATACTATGCTGAGGTCTACGATAGCCCGGTCAACGCTAACAGCGGCTGGATTCGCAGTACGTGCTGGCGACCAGCATCGCTGGACGGCAACTATCACACCTATCAATGGCGCGTCAAGGCTCGTGACCTTTCACACCAGGCGCAAAGCAGTTGGAGCGTCACCCGCAATTTCAGCATTGAGGCGCCGAACCAACCACCATCCATTGCCTTCACCACTGCCAACGGTGTCGCCATCCCGACATCACGTCTAGTCCAGAGCAATGTCCGCGATTGGATCTTTCAGGGTACCGCCAGCGATGTAGATGGTCAAGTTGCCCAAATCAAGTTTCAATGCTCTGGCGACAACTGCGGCGTCGCTCATAGCCAGAACGGTCTGACCACTTGGACTTACGAGCGGCGCAACATTGCTGGTCAGAACAATCTGCATTTTCTGGCTTACGACGACGATGGGGCTGTTGCTCAAAGTGGACGCCTGGACCTGCGCATTGACCTGGCTGCTCCTATGACAGCGCTTTCCCTCAACGGCGACAGCAACCGGGCTAACTGGCCAACGTGGTTTACTGCGCCGGTACAGGTGCGCTTGCAGGCGGAAGACAAAGGTACCGGCAATGCGCGCGCCGACGTAAAGCAAATTCACTACCGCCTAAATGGAGGCGCGTGGCAGACTCAGAGCGGTGCCGTGAAGACTTTCACCGTCAGTGGTGATGGTGTCCACACTGTGGAATACTACGCAGAGGACAAGGTCGGCAATCTGGAAAACTCCCGGCAGGTCACCTTCAAACTCGATGCCACGCCGCCCACCGCGCCAGGTAAAACCACCGAAACGCACGGCGTCCTCTCAGGACAGTGGCAAAAGGAATGGAACGATCCCAATTTCACGTGGGCACCGTCCAGCGACTCGACCTCAGGCGTATGGTATTACCAAGTTGCCTGGAATAACACCCTCCAGGTCTCAAACAGTGCAGGTTATGATCCACTACCGGTACGGACCGGCAGTTACCCGCTCAGTATTCGGGCTGTGGATCGTGCTGGAAACATCAGCGCGCAGGGTGGTCAATTCATTTTCAAGTACGACGGTACGCCGCCGCCATCACCGGCTCTACAGAACAACAGCGGCATTGCCAGCGGAGTGTGGCAGAAGCAGGTCCGCACAGCAAACTTCAGTTGGCCCGTGCCCAATGATGAAGGGTCAGGCATCGCTGGCTATAACCTTTACTGGGGAGCGTCCATCACCGGCACTAGCACGAGTTTGATAAGCACCAATTCCTTTGTCAATAATACTCCTATCTGCGCAGAAAACGAAGCAGCGATTCGTTTTCTCCGGGTGCGCTCCCAAGATAACGTGGACTGGCAATCACAGTGGGTAGATTATGCGGTGGCTTATGATGGTGCACCTCCCACGGCCTCTCTCGTTGCCAATTATGGACTCGCACTCACCAACCAGACTAGTGTATTTCTGGACATTGCAGCTGCAGATGAAGGCAGCGGCGTGACCTTGATGCGTTTGTCTAGCGACGGCAGCAATTGGATTGATTGGACTGCCGTTGTCACTGAAACACTATGGGAAATTCCGGCACTGGGGCGACGTGAGCACACTATCTACTTGCAAGTTGCGGACAAGGTCGGGAATCTCTCTCAGGTAGTCACAGATACAGTCTTTCTGGATGTCAACCCTGCCCGTCCCCGATCGGATAATTTCTGGATGTGGGACGAGATGGTAACCTCTGGTGGAAAGGCACTCACTTCCACAACCTATAGTATGCTTAGCAGCGTTGGGCAGCCTATGGTAACTGGGCAGGCGCCCGGACAATCGCCGGTCAGTGCTAACTACAAGATGGATACTGGCTTCCAGGCTGGCTCTCAGGCAGCGCCAATTCTACGGCCCACCTATATGACTTACTCTCAAACCGGGTACATTGTGGCAGGGGGTGGAACCGGTGCAGCTGCACTCGAATCAACTGGTCTTCAGATGCGAGGAACTTTAGGGCAACCCGCTGGTGTACGGACCATTACAAGTACCAATTTCATACTATTCTCCGGATTCTGGGGTGGTGCCGGATACAATCTTAAGCCACCTGTGTCCCCTCCGCTTCCGCCTCCTGCGCCGCCACTGCCGGAATGCGAATTTTACAGCATCGCCATCAACGATGACGTTCCCTTCACTGTTTCACCAGTGGTTAGCCTGACTCTCTGTGGCCCAGATCCGGTGGAGATGATGCTCAGCAACACCGCAGAGTTCAGCGCCACAAACTGGCAACCCTACACTCAGACCCTTGCCTGGACTCTTGCAGTGACAGGCACTTCAATACAGCCCCGCTCCGTGTTTGCCCGTTTCAAAGATGGATCGGGTGCCATCTACGGCGACTTCAGCGACGATATCATCTATGATCCTAACGCTGGATGGGGTCAGGCGGTATTTGATCTTACCGATCTTGTTAGTGAAACGCACAAACTGGCAAGTGGTATGGCCGTCATGGGGGGGATAGGAACATCGCGGTCAATGCGGGTAACAAATGAAGATGGCGTGGACCTTTTCCTCAGCGCCAATGATGATAGCAGCGGCCTGGCCGATATTCAGGTAAGCGAATATTCCGGTTTCGTGGATAACGAGTGGCAACCCTACTCAGCAATAGTACCGGTGTCTCTTAGCCAGGGAGATGGGGTCAAGACTGTGTATGTGCGCTTCCGCGACAACGCGGGGAACGTCTCAGAGCCGGCATCCGCCAGTTTGCTTGTGGATACCGAACCGCCCTTCGGCGGCGTCGCAGTGGCTGATCAGATAGTAGGCCCGAAGTTTATCACGGTGACCGCTTATCTTGGCGCTATTGATGAGCTAAGCGGTGTGGCGGATATGCAGATCAGCAGCGAGTCCTCCTTTACCGATATAGCTTGGCAGCCTTACACCTTCTCCCTATCCCTGCCAATCTCAATCACTAATGAAGGCCAGGGAGCGTTTTTTGTCAGGTATCGTGACGCAGCGGGCAATATTTCTGACATCGTTAGCGATACCTATGTCATTGATACAACGCCACCGCTTGTTTACGTCGAAGTCACTGCCGGTGATTCCCTGACGCGCACAGTGACCATTCTGGCCCACGATGAATTAGTAGATGCTGCTGTGATGCACATCAGCAATGATCCGTTGATGATTGATCAAGTAACAACTTTGACCTATACGCAAGTTATCACCTGGACCTTCGATGAGCGCGAGGTGGTTTGGGTACAGGTTGAAGACGCGGTAGGGAATGTTAGCGAACCATATCCGGCCTTTGCTGGAGCGCAGCTGATGTCAAGTGATTTGGCTCTCGTTCCAGGCTGGAATCTGGTTTCCTGGCCTCTGTCGCCAGTCTCCAGGAACCTAACCGATATTCTATTGGCACTGGATGGCATCTGTGATCAAGCGTGGACCTACAGCGCCCTGGATGAAGAGGCCCCCTGGAAAGAGTGGCCTGGCGATCTAGCAGAGACAGATGAGACAACAGGTTTATGGCTACACGTCACTGAGCCAGTCAGCCTCACGCTCTCGGGTTGGCGACCAAAGACCACAGAGATAGCGCTGGGCGCAGGCTGGAATCTAGTGGGTTACCCAGCCCAAACAGCATATTCAGTGGAGGAGGCCCTGCTCTCTCTTACAGGCAAATACACACGGGTTTTGGCTTTCGATCCCACCGATTCTGCCGACCCTTGGAAGGAGTACAATGTCAACACACCCAGCTATGTCAACGATCTGGCAATGTTGCAACCAGGGCTAGGTTATTGGATCAATGTTACTGAAGCGTGCGTCTGGATAGTGCCACAGTGATAGCAAATTGCAGAGTAGTCGAAGCATGACAAAAGTTGCAGGTTCTGTATCAGAACCTGCAACTTAATAATGCCCGATGTGATAAATATCCCAAGCGTAGTAGATTTAAGAGTCTTGAGGATCACAAATCCCGAGAAAAACAGCTGTCAAATACCCCATCAGGACAGTAGGTCAAACTCAACAGGAGGACTGACTTGCCATATTAGCCAACATCAGGCCTTCGGTATGCCTCTTCTCGCCTATCCCCCACCTCACCACCCCTCCCAGGGCGTACGCATCTCAACTTAGTAGAAGTAGCCGATCGGGGTAGAATGGAGCCCAAACACAGGCATGCGAGGAGAAGAAGCAA
>JAFGBV010000287.1 GCA_016932955.1 Anaerolineales bacterium
CTTCTCAATAACTTGGGGTGTGGGGTGTTTTGTGCGTGCGGAGCACGCACAAAACACCCCACTTCCCCCGTTTTATTGAGATGATACGTCCTATACATACTTGTGCCTTGGAATTGTTGGCCGACTCTTGCGCTGATCATAACCTGCCTGACGCAGATTCAACAGATGGATCATCAGTTTACCAGAAAGATACGCTCTCAGGGTGCTTGAATTTGGATAATTTGCTCTCGCCAGGGTGGTATTGACTGTCTGAGAATCGCCGTGGTGGGGAGGATCTGCGCCCTCTCTCTAACCACAGCAGCATCCGCGGTATATTCACTCATCCTTCACTCACCTTTCACTGGTAAAATTGCACGGATATCCCTTATGTGGAGATTTACTATGAGGAAACGCGGTTTATTATTCTTATTGATTGTAAGTCTGCTGCTCTCGGCGTGCTCGGACAGTGTAGCAACCTCGCTGGCGCCAACCCCTACGACTGCTGTTACCGAGATACCGGAGGCGAGTACACCAACGACAACTACTGAAGAAGCCACTCCAATTGCAGACTGCACCGTCATCTCGCAGGAGCCCACGCCTGGGCCGACTGCCCAGTCATTATTCCCACCGGTGAGCGATGCAGATTGGACACGCGGCCCCGACGACGCCCCGATCACGATCATCGAATACAGCGATTTTCAGTGACCATACTGCGCCAAACTTGCTCCCGTGATGGAGCAACTCCTCGCTGATTACCCCACCGATATTCGCTTTGTTATTCGCCAGTTCCCCCTGATCGGCACCCCCGAACAACCTTTCCATGATAAGGCAGCGCTGGCTGCACAGGCTTCAGAAGCTGCCGGCAAGCAGGGTAAATTCTGGGAAATGCATGATGTGCTTTTTGAGTTCCAGTCGCTATGGTCCAGTGTCTCCGTTGAGCAATTCCAGGAATGGTTGCTGCTGCGTGCTGGAGAGATTGGATTGGATGTGGAGCAGTTTGAGCAGGATCTCACCAGTGAAGAGCTGGTGCAATCCATCCAAGAGGCCTGGGATTGGGGGCAGCAGATCGGCATCCCCGGCACTCCCTTCTTACTCATTAATGGTGAAATGTGGCCCTCCAGCCTGCCAATGGATTATACAAATATGGTTTCCATCATCAAGCTGACCATGCTGGAAAGCCGCCAGTTCACGGAATGCCCTGCGATGAGCATCGATCCGAATAAGCAATACCTCGCCACCTTGCATCTCGAGCTAGGCAACATCATCATCGAACTCTTCGCCGATAAAGCCCCCCTTGCGGTCAATAGCTTCGTGTTCCTGGCCCGCAACGGTTGGTTCGATGGCGTGACCTTCCACCGGGTGATCCCAGATTTCGTCGCCCAGGCTGGCGACCCCACTGGCACAGGATTCGGCGGGCCGGGATATGCCTTCCGCAATGAAGTATCTCCAGATCTAAAGTTTGACCGTGCAGGAATAGTGGGCATGGCAAATGCCGGGCCCGGCTCCAACGGCAGCCAGTTCTTCATCACGTATGCTCCCGCTCCTGAGCTGGATGGCGACTATACCATCTTTGGGCAGGTGGTTGCCGGGATGGATGTGCTGATCAGCCTGACACCCCGCGATCCCTCTAAGAACATGGATCTTCCACCGGGCGATTTGATCATCAATGTAACAATCGAGGAAAAGTAGCTTGCCAAAAAGCTGGTACAGCATTTTGCAGTTGATCCTCAGCGTGGTTGCCAGCGTTAGCTTGCTGATGCTGGCAGCCCTTTTGGGTCTGGCGGGGCTCTTCGAGCTCACCCTCTCCTCAAGCATTGCTGGTGATCCCACGCAGGCTTTTCTGATGGCTGCAGGGGTGGGAATGGCAGGTATCCTGGTATTGCCGTCAGCCTGGTACGCCTGGAAGGCGGTCAGCGGCAAGCCTGCTCCCGCGAGCATGGTAAAAACCAGCCTTTTCTGGCTCAGCAGCCTGGCGATTCTGCCAGTCCTATCCTTGAGCCTAGGCCTGGGACACCTGGTTGCTGGCAACAGCCGGATTGCATGGCTCATCTTGCCAGTCTTTAACTTAGTTGCTACGATTCTTCCGATTGCATGGATCATCCTCCTGGGAACGCGCGGCCTGCCCGAGGAAACACCTCAGCGGCGCTGGGGCGCTTTTGCCAGTGGCATGGTGCTCGGGCCGCTTCTGGTGATCATCTTCGAAGTCATCGCCTTCATCTTGCTTGGACTGGTGTGGATCATCTGGCTCGCCAGTCAGCCTGGTATGGAACAGGAAATTAGCTTTCTGGTCCAACGTCTGCGCTCTGCGCCACCTACAGAAGAAGTATACGCCCGCATCCTGGGACCTTACCTGGCTAAGCCCAGTGTTCTATTCTCGATCTTCTTCTACGCTGCATTGGTTGTTCCCATCATAGAAGAAATCTTCAAACCCATTGGTGTATGGCTCATGGTTGGGCGGCGCCTGAGTCCCGCACAGGGATTTATTGCCGGTATATTGGGGGGTGCTGGTTTTGCATTATTTGAGAACCTGAGCAGCAACAGCGCAGGCGGGTCGGAATGGGCGATCGTGGCTGCCAGCCGCATCACCACGGCACTGCTTCACATCCTGACATCCGGCATGCTGGGGTACGCCCTGGCGTCTGCCTGGCAGGAGAGAAAGTATCTACGGCTTGGCCTGGCTTATCTGCTCGCCGTGACCTTACACAGCCTGTGGAATGGCCTGGCGCTGCTCAGCTTTGCCGCCTCTGATCTGCCCGCCTCCATTGCCATCCCGGCGCCTATCCCCCAATGGGGCAGCGCGGCTTACGTGGGACTATTCTTTCTGGGCTTGAACAATTTCCTCCTTCTCAATGGATTTAACATCTTTCAGCGCCGCAGGAATTCTCAAGCAGCAACCCCTACAGCATAAAAGGCACATTGTTATGGACTTCATCTTACAGCTCGTTGATTACTTCCTTCACCTGGATAAATACCTGGGTGAGATCATCCGCTCTTACGGCACGCTCACTTACCTCATCCTGTTCGTCATCATCTTCATGGAAACAGGCCTGGTCGTCACACCCTTTCTGCCTGGCGACTCATTGCTCTTCGCAGCCGGGGCCTTTGCCGGTCTGGGGGATCTGAATGTTGCGGTGTTGTTCTTCCTGCTCAGCTTCGCGGCTGTTCTGGGGGATACTGTCAATTACTGGATCGGGCATTACATCGGCCCGCGCGCCTTCAGCGGCAATGTCCGCTTCCTAAAGAAAGAATACCTGGATCGCACACATGCGTTTTACGAAAAGCATGGCGGCAAAACCATTATCCTGGCGCGCTTTGTGCCCATTGTGCGCACATTTGCCCCCTTCGTCGCTGGAGTTGGCGCAATGACTTACAGTCATTTCATCGCATACAATCTGGTTGGCGGCATCCTGTGGGTAGCCTTGTTCACTTTCGGCGGGTATTTCTTTGGCAACCTGCCTATCGTTCAGGAAAACTTCTCTTTTGTCGTCATCGCCATCATCTTGATCTCAGTCATGCCGGCGGTGATCGAATTTCTCAAAGAAAAATTTCGTTCGGGCCGCGAGGTAACACCACAAAGCGAATAAGTGAGGTAAAATCAAGGCATGGATCAGAAAACCCTTGAAGCTTCCTTGTCCGATTTACCTATCAATGCCATCCGTTTCCTGCCAAGCGTCGATTCAACCAACGATGAAGCTGCACGTTGGGTAGAGCAAGGTGCGCCAGACGCTGCGCTCATCATCGCAGATGAGCAAATCGCCGGGCGGGGAAGAGCTGGACGGCAGTGGAACACCCCACCTGGTGTTTCTCTGGCTTTCAGTATGATCTTTCACTCCAGCCGCGCTCACCTCCATATGATCCCGCGCATGACCGCATTGGGTGCGCTGGCGGTTCGCTATGCCCTGCAAAAAAGCCTGGGTTTGCGCGCTAAGATCAAATGGCCCAACGATGTACTGCTCAATCAGCGCAAAGTAGCCGGTGTCCTGGCTGAGATCCAATGGGATGGAGATCATCTAAAAGCGATTATCCTTGGCATTGGCATTAATATTGCACCGGAATCTGTCAGCGAAGCAAATTTACCCGCCTCCGGGCTGAACTATCAAGCCACCTGTATCGAAGAGATTCTGGGAAAGCCAGTAGATCGCGTTCAACTATTGCACGATATTTTATCTGATCTGCTCTATTGGAAACCGCGCCTAGGCTCTAATGACTTCCTGAACGAGTGGGAATCCAGCTTGGCTTTTCGGGGTGAATGGGTTCAGGTCTCCGCTGGCGAGAGCTATGGCAAAGATGGTTTACCTGTCGACATGGAGCGCACGCCGAAATCTGTCGACCAGGGTCAGGTGATCGGTTTGACCACCGATGGATCGCTCAAGCTACGCACCCCCTCTGGTGAGGTAGTGATTGCTCGAGTGGGGGAGCTTCGCCTCCTGCCAAAGAGCTAGGAGTAAGCATAGGAGGAAGAGCATGTTCGATGATTTTCGCCAATCTGCGGAAGAAGAGTCATTCCAAGAAGAACAACCCGATGCGGCTGATGATCTGGAGATGATGGCTTTCGATGAGCCGGAGCGACATTTCCTGGGAATGACCGCCCCTCAGCGCATGATCATTGCCTTCATGCTGCTGTTGATGACCTGCGTACTCAGCGCTTTCTGTCTGCTCATCTCAGGCCGCGTATTCCCCCCCTTCCTCGGTTGAGACTGCTGCCCCAGGCAGAATTCAGCTTGCTCCAACCCGGCGCAGATCAGCATTGGCGATGCGCGCCAATGAAGCCACACGATCTCCACCTTCCACTGACATCAAGCGAATACCGCGCGTTGCCCGCCCAGATTGGCGGACATCTTCAACTTTGGTGCGCAGCACGACCCCTGCAGAGGAGATGATCGTCAGATCATCGCCAGGCTGAACCACGCGGGCAGCCACGATCGGCCCCACGCTGCTCAAGGCGCGCTGGTCGATCGTATACACCCCTCCCGTAGCCCTCCCTTTTAGAGGATATTCTTCCAGGGATGTGCGCTTGCCAAATCCATTGGCGGTGATCACCAATAAGCTGCCTCCTGCCTCCAGCACCTCCATGCTGGTCACATCATCATCACCGTCCAGGCTGATACCATTAACCCCTGCCGCAGAACGGCCCATCGGACGGATGGAGGCTTCGCTGAAGCGCAATGCCTTTCCACCGCTGGTGACCAGGATAATCTCATCCTCGCCGCTGGTCAGGCGAGCCCAGCCCAGTTCATCGCCCTCTTCCAATCCCAGCGCGACCAGGCCAGATGGGCGCACAGAACTGAACTCTGCCAGGCTGACGCGTTTCACCTTTCCCTTTAGGGTAGCCATCGTGCAAAATTCTGCCGCCATAAAATCGGGCACAGCCACCGCGGCGGTGATACTCTCTGTTGCATCCAAGGCTAGCACGTTGATAATAGGAATACCTCGCCCGGTGCGGTCAGCATCTGGAATCTGGTATGCTTTTTCGGAATACACCTTGCCGCGGTCGGAGAAAAACAACACCGTATCCAGGGTGCGTGCAGGGAACAGGAAGATGACCTCGTCTTCATCTTTGGTGGTATGCCCCACCACACCGCGCCCGCCGCGGCTCTGCGACTTAAAGCTATGCGCCGCTACGCGCTTAATATAACCGCGCTGGGTCAGGCTGATCAGGACAAACTCATCTACCACTAGATCTTCTTCGTGAAATTCCTCGCTGGCATCCGCGGCGATATGCGTGCGTCGTGCATCCCCGTACTTCTCGCTGATCTCCTCCAGATCAGAATGGATCAGATCCAGGATCTTCTGAGGGCTGGCAAGCAGATCTTCCAGGTAAGCAATGCGCTCCATAGTCTGGCGCTGCTCATCTTCAATCTTCTGGCGCTCCAGGGCTGCCAGACGGCGCAACTGTAAATCCAGAATCGCCTGGGCCTGGATCTCACTCAAGCGGAAGCGGCTTACCAGCCGCTCTTTGGCGCTTTCTGCATCAGGCGATTGGCGGATGGTTTGGATCACATCATCCAGATTGGCCAAAGCAATCAGCAAGCCATCCAGGATGTGTGCACGTGCGCGTGCCTTATCCAGCTCGAACTGCGAGCGTCGCGTGATCACCTCTCGGCGGTGCTCCACATAAACCTGCAATGATCGTTTGAGCGAGAGCAAGCGTGGCTCGTCATTCACCAACGCCAGCAACTGTACACCGAATGTGGATTGCAAAGGCGTGTATTTATACAGCTGGTTCAAAACCTTCTTCGGCTGCGCTCCGCGGCGCAGCTCGACAACAATGCTCATCCCACGCTGGTCCGACTCGTCGCGTAAATCCACAATATCATCAATCTTTTCCTCACGCGCCAATTCAGCAATGCGCTCAATCAGGCTGGACTTATTGATCTGATAGGGGATTTCAGTGATCACGATGCGATGGCGGTTGCTTCCCATCTCCTCAATGTGCGCCATCCCGCGCAGTACAATCCTGCCTCTACCCGTGCTGTAAGCCTGACGGATGCCCTCACTGCCAATGATCACCCCTCCAGTAGGAAAATCCGGTCCCGGCAAACGTTTGAGTAACTCATCGACGGGGATTTCATCCACCTTGTCATAATGTTCAATCAGGTAGGAAAGCGCCGAGACCAATTCGCGCAAATTATGCGGGGGAATGTTGGTCGCCATGCCCACGGCAATGCCAGATGTGCCATTCAACAGCAGATTAGGCAGGCGCGCCGGCAACACAATGGGCTCCTTCAGCGAGCCATCAAAATTATCCACAAAGCCCACGGTGTTAGCTCCGATATCCGTCAGGAGCTCTTCAGCCAGGTTCGTCAGGCGCGCTTCAGTGTAGCGCATGGCGGCAGGGGCATCCCCATCAATCGAGCCAAAGTTCCCCTGCCCATCAACCAGCAAATAGCGCATTGAAAAATCCTGCGCCATGCGCGCCATAGTCTCATATACTGCCGCGTCGCCATGGGGGTGATATTTCCCTAGCACTTCGCCAACGATACGGGCTGATTTCTTATAGGCAGAGCTGGCGTGCATGCCCAGTTCATGCATGGCAAACAGGATGCGGCGGTGAACAGGCTTAAGGCCATCGCGCGCATCAGGGAGGGCGCGCGCCACGATCACACTCATCGCATAATCCAGGTAAGCAGAACGCATCTGCTGGTCAATATCGACTTGCTGCACAGATCCAATTTCCATACCATAACCTCAGACAAAAAAGATGCGTCCGCCCTCTGGCGCACACATCTCAAGATTATACCGCAGACAACGAATTTCTATTGGCTCATTGGGACTTGCCGTTACAGAGGGCAGGTGTGGGGGTGTTTTGCGGGCTCCGCCCGCAAAACACCCCCACAGATCCGCCTCACTCCGGCAATTCCTAGAGAGCCTTTCTATTCAGTTTATTAGAAGTTGCCATGACAGAGGGCAGCTATCGCCCCGCTGCGGCAATTTCCGGAGAACAATCTATTCCAGATATGCGTCAATCGTTACGGCTGCTTTTCGCCCTGCGACCATGGCTGTCACCACCAGATTCGGACCGGTGGCAACATCGCCGCCGGTGAATATGCCAAAGCGGCTGGTTGCCCCAGTTTCGGGATCAGCAAAGAGCAGACCCCATTTATGCGTTTTCAGGCCTGGTGTGGTCGCAGAGATTGCAGTATCTGGATAGTAGCCCAGCGATACGATCGCGCTATCCGCATCGATGAGGAAACGAGATGTCTTGATCGCCACCGGATGACGAGTTTCGCTTTTCGGATCCCGCACCATGCGCGTCCTGGCGCATTCAATGTGTGCCAGCCGGCCATCTGCTCCGCCGATAAATCGAATCGGCGCCACCCGATATTGAAAACTGGCGCCTTCATCTATTGCCATATCACGATCACGCCGCCGCCCAAGCATCTCCTCTTCTGGGCGCCGAAAAATGCAGGTGACTTGCTCTGCGCCGCGCCGCAGCGCGGTACGCATACAATCAAATGCGGCATCCCCGGTACCGATTACAACAACACGCTTCCCGATATCCGCTAGCGCATCTGCTCCCATGCTGCCAGGCAGCAAAAAGTCCGTAGCACGGTAAATGCCAGCCAGATTCGACCCGGGAATATCCAACCAGGCATCCACGCCGGTGCCGGTGCCGATAAAAACAGACTCAAACCCATCGGCAAACAGGCTGTCGACTGTTTTCTTTGGTCCAATCGTAGTATTCCCCACAAAGGATACGCCAGCCCGTTCCAAGCCTTGCCAGAGCTCGTGCACTAAGCGGTGAGGCAGCTTAAAGTTGGGGATTGCATACACCATCATTCCCCCCGGAGTCGGGTGCGTGTCAAATATAGTCACCCAATGACCGCGCCGCACCAGTTGCTCCGCACAGGCCAGGCCAGCCGGGCCTGCACCGACAATGGCAACCTTGCGCCCGGTTGGCGCAGGCACGGGCACATGCACTTCACTGACACGACGCTCGTACTCGCAGACAAAGGCTTCCAAAGCCCCGGTGGGTACTGGCAGCCCACGGCGATGGCTGGCACATCCCCCTTCGCAAAGTCGATCCTGAGGGCAAATTCGCCCGCACACCTCAGGCATTGAGCTAGTACGCCGGTACACCTGCGCGGCTTCCAAGAATTTTCTCTGCTCAATCAGCCAAAGCGCTTCTGAGATGTGATTATTTGCCGGGCAAGCACGCTGGCATGGCGCCGGGTCAGGGCAATGGATGCATCGGGAAGCCTCATATACAGCCCATTCCTCATCCATTACTCCCAGTACATCCTCAGAATCATAGATACGCGTCGCGACCGGACGTAGAGGCACACCGCGCGATTCTTTATTCAATCGCGCCTTGCGTTCTGCAGGAGAGAGAGCTATCATACAATCCGACATTCCCAAAGCCCTTATATGCAGTGAGCACCCTGATATACAATAGGATGCCCACAGTCAGAATGAAGGCTGCAATGCAAGCCTTTGATCAGGTGGGGAACCACCCGAAAATCATTTTCCTTTCAGGTATTTGTCAATGGATGCAGCAGCCTTTCTGCCCGCAACCATTGCTGTAACCACCAGGTCGGGTCCGGTCACATCATCACCGCCGGCAAAAACACCCGGGCGTGAGGTTTCACCAGTCTCATGATCGGCAACGATCAAGCCATACTTTTCTGTCTTCAGGTTCGGGGTCGCCTCGCCAATGGTGGGATCCGGCCAGAAGCCTAACGCCAGGACGGCTGTATCCGCCTCAACAACAAAATTCGAGCCTTCCATGGGCACGGGTCGCCGGCGACCGCTAGCATCTGGCTCACCCAGGTTCATGCGCACACACTCAACCTGCGCCAGGTGTCCAGTTTCACCGGCAATAAAGCGCACCGGCTGGGTGAGGAATTGAAAGTTGGCGCCTTCTTCGAGGGCTAACTCACGATCTTTCACCCCACCAGGCATTTCCTTGATCGTGCGACGGTACAGGCAAGTCACTTCTTCTGCACCAAAGCGCACCGCAGTTCGCAGGCAGTCTGTGGCTGTGTCACCACCACCAATCACGACAACTTTCTTACCTACATCAGGTCGAGATTGCCATTCTGGCGGGAGCAGATCGAGGTCGACGTTGCAGCGCGCCAGGAACTCAGTAGCTTTGATCACACCGGGGAGATCTTCGCCCTCAATCCCCATCTTAGCATCCACCTCAGACCCAACACCAATAAAGACGGCGTCAAACCCTTCAACAAAGAGATCGTCAATCGTCTTCCCTTTGCCGATCATCGTATTGAACACAATCTCCACCCCGGCGTCTTCCAGGTCGCCAACCCGGCAGAAGACCAGCTCCTTCGGCATCTTAAAAGGCGGGATGCCATATACGACCAGGCCGCCTGGCGCAGGCCGAGCCTCGTAAATGGTCACCTGATGGCCAAACTGCACACACTGCTCGGCGCAAGCAAGGCCAGCAGGCCCGGCGCCGATCACAGCCACGCGTTTTCCCGTTGGCTCACCCTTGGGAATGGTCACCCCCACGGTGCGCCGCTCGTAACAGGTTACAAACGCTTCCAGCGCGCCGGTCAGCACCGAGGCATGTGACTTCAGGTGCGAGCATGAACCCTGGCAGAGCACTTCTTGCGGGCAAACGCGACCACAGATCTCTGGTAGCGAGCTGGTCTGCCGGTAGAGCCTGGCAGCCTCCAGGAATTCTCCTTGCTCAATCAGCCACATGGCAGAGGGAATATCATTATGTGTCGGGCAAGCCAGCATGCAAGGCGCTGGATCGGGACAATGTACACAGCGCGAGGCCTCAAACATTGCCTCTTCTGGCGTCATTGGTACGCAAATATCCTCAAAATCACACACGCGTTCCCTGGCTGCGCGATAGCTGATATCCAAAGAAGGCAGACGGGCGCGAGATTTCCGATCAATGGCTAACGAATCACCAGGTACATTGCTCATGAAAGTATACCTCCTAAAATTCGATCCTTGATTGATAATACCGATAAAAGTGGCTTTATTTTAGTCTCAATTGTCACGTATAATTGTGACGGTTGTCACAGTATCATTATATCATTTGGGTTGCCAATTGGTGAATTCAAGCTGATTTGGAAATTACCGAAACAGAGGCAGACGTCGCCCCACCACGGCCAATCCCAGAGAGCCCGGGCAGATCATTCTTCCTGGGCAGAAAATCATTGGTACAATTATAATCTTGTCAGTAACTGATTTATGAGTTAGATCAATCAACTCCCAGGTTGTTTTTTTTGTCTGGGGTGAAGTACCTGTGTAAAAAAGGAAAATGAACTATGAAACGTGTCATTCCCATCATAATCGTAATTGTCCTGCTGATAGCAGGCTATTTTGGCATACGCGCTCTGCGCGCGCAACAGCAGGCTGATTCAGTCAGCGATCTACAAACCGTCATTGCGAGCCGGGGCAGTCTTACCTCCACCATTGGCGCCACCGGGCTGGTGCGCCCCAATCAGACTGCCGTTCTGCTGTGGGAATCCTCCGGGAACGTTGGCGAGGTCAGCATCATCTTGGGCGAACAAGTGGAACGCGGGCAAGTGCTGGCAAGACTGGAGCAAACCTCTCTGCCGCAGAACATCATCCTCGCTGAATCGGATCTGATCAATGCCCAAAATGCGCTTGACGACCTGCTCAATTCTCAACTGGCCTCTGCCCAGGCACTCCAGAACGTTTACAACGCGCAGAAGATCGTTATCGAAGCAGAGCGGGCGATGGATATTTTCGACGAAAAAGAGTATAAGGACGACCTGGACGCAGCCCGGGATGATGTGGTGAACAAAGAAGATGATCTTGAAACTGCGCGCGAGGATTTCGAGCCGTACCAGGATTGGGATGAGGATAATGATAAGCGCAAAGAGTTCGAACAAAAGCTGGATGATGCGCAGAACGCTTATGATGAGGCCGTGCGCGTGCTCGATCTACTGGAGCTGGATAAAAAGCTCGCCCAGGCCAACCTGATCGCGGCGCAGGCAGCCCTGGCAGACGCGCAGCGTGAGCACGAGCGCGTCAAAGATGGTCCAGACCCTGATGATGTTGCGATCCTTGAGGCTCGCATTGCCGCTGCCCAGGCAACCATACAGCAGGCCTACATCGACGCGCCTTTTGCCGGCACCATCACCGATCTCAGTCTCAAGGTCGGCGACCGTGTCGGCCCTGGCAGCACTGCATTCCGGCTGGATGATCTCTCCCGTTTATTGGTAGAGGTGATGGTCTCTGAAGTGGATATCAACCGCGTGCAGGCCGGGCAAGATGTCAACCTGACCTTCGATGCGATCCTGAGCAAAGAATACAGCGGCATTGTCACCGAGGTCGCTCCCGTCGGGCAGATCACTCAGGGAGTTGTGGAGTTTAGCGTGACGGTTGAACTGATGAATGCAGACGAAGATGTCAAACCTGGCATGACTGCGGCAGTAAATATCGTTGTTGAGCAACTAGAGAATGTATTGCTGGTGCCGAATCGCGCCGTGCGCGTGGTTGATGGACAGCGCGTGGTGTATATCTTGCAAAATAACGAGCTGGAGCTGGTCAAGATCACCCTCGGCGCATCCTCTGACACAGAGAGCGAGGTAGTCGATGGAACCCTGCGTGTTGGCGACATGATCGTGCTCAATCCGCCGCAAGTATTTGATACCAACGGACCACCGCCGTTTGTGCGGAGGTAACCATGAGCGATTGGGTCATTGAAGCCAAAGACCTGACCAAGGTCTATAAAATGGGTGATGTGGAAGTGCACGCCCTGTGCGGTCTATCCACCAAAGTAGCCAAAGGTGAAGTGATTGCCATCATGGGCCCTTCAGGCTCAGGAAAATCCACCTTGATGAACATAATTGGTTGCCTGGATCGCCCGACCTCTGGTGAATATTTTCTGGATGGCGAGCGCGCTTCGCAGTTGAATGATGACCAGCTTGCCTCCATTCGCAATCGCAAGGTGGGCTTTGTATTCCAATCCTTCAACCTCCTGCCGCGTGCGACTGCGCTTGCAAATGTAGAGCTACCGTTACGGTATTCCGGCATACAGCAAGGACGGCGTGAGCGCGCCCGGCAAGCCCTGGAAGCAGTGGGGCTGGGAGACCGCATCCACCACCGCCCCAACGAGTTATCCGGAGGGCAGCAGCAGCGGGTTGCCATCGCCCGCGCCCTGGTCAACGAGCCAGCCATCATCCTCGCCGACGAGCCCACGGGCAACCTGGATTCCAAATCGGGCGCAGAGATCATGGACTTGCTCCTCTCGCTGAACCGTGATCGCGGCACCACCCTGGTGATTGTCACCCACGATCCAGGTATCGCCGCGCATACACAGCGCGCCATTCACATCCGCGATGGTATGGTGGAGGATGCAGCATGAAAATCTGGCAAGCATTTTTAGAAGCCCTCGAGAGCCTCTCCAGCAATAAACTGCGCTCAGGGCTGACCATTCTGGGGATTGTCATTGGCGTGGGAGCAGTGATCGCAATGGTATCCATCGGTCGCGGCGCCGAGGCCGTGATCACCGACTCGATCCAGGGCATTGGCACCAACCTGCTCTTCGTCTTCCGCGGCGGCAGCGAAGATGTGCGCAATCCTAAGCCCATCACGCTGGGGGATGCCGATGCGATCGCCGATCCCTTCCAGGCGCCGAATGTCGCCGCTGTCGCCCCCATCTTGCAAGGGTCTGGGAAAGTCTCTTATGGGGGTGAAAGCACCACGACAACGATCAGCGGCGTAACGCCTGAATACGCCCAGGTGCGCAACTACAGGGTCGCGGAGGGCGAATTCATCAACGAAGAGCATATCCTGGGTCAGGCTTCAGTTGTGCTGCTTGGCCCAGAAGTGGCTGAAACGCTGTTCGGGCGCAGCGAAGGGCTTGTCGGAGAAACGGTGCGCATCGAAGGCCAACCCTTCCGCGTCATCGGCGTGTTGGAGTCAAAAGGCGGCTCGGGTTTCTCCAACGAAGACCAGGTCGCAATTGTGCCCCTCACCACTGCCCAGACGCGCCTGCTGCGCCGCAGCAGCCGTGACCGAGTGGATTTGTTGATGGTGCAGGCAATCAGCCCTGAAGCCGTTCCCCTGGCGCAAGAAGAAATCGCCCAGGTGTTGCGCGCCCGCCACCGAACAGATATCGGCGAGGACGATTTCACCATTCTCACCCAGCAAGATTTTCTCGCCACCGCCAGCACCATCACCAATGTGTTGACCATCTTCTTGGGCGGCATCGCGGCCATCTCCCTGCTGGTTGGCGGGATTGGGATCATGAACATTATGCTTGTTTCTGTAACCGAGCGCACGCGCGAGATCGGTCTACGCAAAGCCGTGGGGGCGCATAAAAGCGATATCCTGATCCAATTCCTTACCGAGTCGTCCGTGCTGAGCTTAATCGGCGGATTGGTCGGGATTGGGCTGGGCTGGACGATCTCCTGGATCGTTGGTCAGATCGCGGCTCGCAGCGGCACTCCCATCACCCCGCGCATTGGTATGGATATCGTGCTGCTAGCAACCATCTTCTCCGCCGCGGTGGGCTTGTTCTTTGGCCTGTACCCTGCTAATCGCGCCGCCAACCTGGAGCCTGTGGAGGCTTTACGTTACGAGTAGAAGTAAAGCGAGTGATCGCGTATGAAACCATTCCCCCGGCGCACTTATCGCTCCTTGCGAGATTTTTGGAAGGATGTCAGCTTCATCTTTGCCAACCGACCCCTGGTGCGGTATGCCTTCCGCCATTTAATATCCCCTCCATTTCAACAGCGCCTGATGTTGGCAGTAACCCAGGTAAACAACTGCCGCTACTGCATGTATTTCCATGCACAAGAAGCGCTGCGGGCTGGGGTTTCTCAGGCTGAATTATCCGATTTACTCGACGGGGAGTTCGCCAACTGCCCGCCCGAAGAGCATATCGCCCTGCTTTATGCTCAGCATTGGGCTGAAAGCAATGCTCATCCTGATCCAGAGGCTTACGAAAGACTTCGCATCACCTACGGGAGTGAAAACGCGCAAGCCATCCACATTGTGCTGCACATGATTCGCATGGGCAACCTGCTAGGCAACACTGTCGATTCCTGGCTATATTGGCTCTCTCTTGGGCGCCTGGGCGTAGGCAACAAGCCAGCGCCGCGTTCAGGCTAAGCAGCACTATTTTCGACCAGTGCCTTTTCCATCCGCTCCAGCGCCTCGCGCAACGTGGCGCGCGGGCAGCCAAAATTTAGACGCACAAAGCCATCCCCCCCGCTGCCAAAAGCAACTCCATTGTTGAGCGCTACGCGCGCCTGCTTCAAGAAGAAATCGTAGGGATTGCCTTCCATGCCGGCCTGGCGGCAGTCCAGCCAGCCCAGGTAAGTACCCTCTGGAGAACCCATCTGCACCCCAGGCAGGCGCTCTGCAACAAATTGGCACAGAAAATCCCGGTTCGCTTCCAGGTAGATAAGCAACTGATCCAACCATTCCTGCCCATCACGATAAGCTGCCAGCCCGGCGACCAATCCCATCACATTGACCCACCCCACCAGCCCGCCCCCGGCATGGCGTATTCGCTCGCGCAGCTCCGCATTCTGGATGACGGCAAAGGAACATTGCAGGCCAGCGATGTTAAATGTTTTGCTGGGCGCCATCAGCGTGACTGTGTTCTGGGCGATTTCTGGAGCCAGGGAAGCGACCGGGATGTGTGGATGGCCTTTGAAGACCAGGTCACAATGGATCTCATCCGAGCAAATCAGCACCCCGCGGCGCAGGCAAATCTCCGCTATGCGCTCTAATTCCTGGCGGCGGAACACGCGGCCAACCGGGTTGTGCGGGTTGCAGAGAATGAAGATACGCGTCTGATCGGTGATGGATGACTCGAAAGAATCCCAATCGATGGAATAGCTACCATCAGCAACACGCAACCACATATTTTCCTGGTGCAGCATCCCAGAATTCTGGGCCACGTTCAAAAAGGGCGGGTAGACCGGCGTCTGCACCAAAACGCCCCCTTGCGCATCTGCCAGCGCGTGGCAAACCAGGTTGAATCCCGTCACCACACCCGGCAAGAAGAGCAGCTCCTCGGCCTGCACCTGCCACCCATACAACCGTTGCAAGCGGTCGATCAACACCCCGCGCAACTCTGCCAGTTCGTTGGGTAATCCAAAAACCGGGGGGTAGCCAAATATGCCATGGGCAACGCGCTCTTGCAGCGCCTGGATGACCGCCTCCGGCGCGGTAAAATCCATATCCGCGACCCACAAAGGCAGCACATCTGGATCATACCGCAGCCATTTGATGCTGTCTGTGTTGCGGCGCTCAATTACCTGGTCAAAATCATAAACCATCCCGATCCTCCTATCGAAAATCAAATAGAGCTTGTCTTCACTCTACCATATCAACTACTTCTGCAACCCAACGCAAGTACGCGGGTGCACTAAAAGGTTGTTCATCCAACAACTTTTGAGTGCTCGCAAGTACGCAGCCAGGCCTGCCTGGACAAGTAACGCCATAATTCCGTGAACCGCATAAGGCTGATGGGGACAACAACAATCTCTCTCCGCATACAGGCTCAATTTTACACTGGATTCCCTGCAAACGGTCTTAATGCACGCTTTCAGCCATGACATCCATCACATCTGCCAGCCATGTTGATCTTTTGGGGTAAAATACAATCACATTTTCCGAACCATACGTTCAAAATTCAGGGAGAGAAAATATGAGCAACTGGAAAGTTCTGATTACCGATGGCTTGACCCCAAAAGGGATCGCCATCCTCAGCGAGGCCAGCCAAGTAGACAACCAGCCTGATATCAGCGCAGAAGAGCTGCTGAAAGTCGTAGATCAGTACGATGCACTGGTTGTGCGCGGGCGGACCAAAGTGACGGCGGGGGTATTCGACGCTGCGAAGAAGCTCAAAGCAGTAGGGCGGGCAGGGGTTGGTGTGGATAACATCGACCTGACGGCAGCCAGCGCCCACGGCGTAACGGTGGTGAATGCGCCTGTATCCACCTCGCTTGCTGTTGCCGAGCTTGCAATCGGTCTGATGTTCGCCGTTGCGCGGCACATCCCATATGCTGACTCGACCATGAAACAGGGAAAATGGGAAAAGAAGAAACTGGAAGGCATCGAGCTCAATGGAAAGACCCTGGGTGTGATTGGAATGGGCAACATTGGCGCCGCTGTCGCCCAACGCGCTGCAGCCCTGGGTATGCAGGTGATTGGCTATGACCCACTTATCCCAGCCGAGGTGATCGCCAAGCGCGGCGCGCAACCTGTTACGCTGAATGAGCTTTACGCACAGTCTGACTTCATCACCCTGCACATCCCGCTCAAACCTGAGACTCGGGGCATGATCGCCGGCGATGCCTTCGCACAGATGAAGCGCGGCGTGTACCTGATTGATGCAGCACGCGGGGGTATTATTGATGAAACCGCCCTGCTCGGCGCGCTCGAATCGGGTCAGGTGGCTGCTGCCGCCCTGGATGTTTTCGCCACAGAGCCGCCCGGCCTCAGCGCCCTGGTTGCACACCCCAAGGTTGTCGTCACCCCGCATATTGGTGCACAGTCTGCTGAAGCTCAAGACCGAGCGGCTGAAGATATCGCCAGCGAAGTGCTCAATGTGCTGCAGGGCAACTCTTTGCGCTGGAAGATCGTATAAGCTGCGCACTCACCACCCAGGCCGCCAGATAAGCATGCCTGGCAACATTGACAGTGATAAGGATAAATCTTTATGGAAATGGAAACGAAACTTGCTCAACTCAAAGAACTTTTAGCTGAAGTGGCAGACATCAATTATGCGACCGCTGTTCTGGGTTGGGATCAGCAAACCTACATGCCCCCTGCCGGGGCAGAAGAGCGCGGCAACCAGTTGGCTACATTGGGCCGCCTGGCGCACATCAAGTTCACGTCGGATGAGGTCGGCAAGCTACTAGACGAACTCAAACCGTATGCTGCACAGCTTGACCCTGATTCAAACGATGCCTGCCTGGTCAAGGTGACCACACGCAACTATCTCAAAAACACTAAAGTCCCTTCGGAATGGGTAGCAGAGTTTGCCAAGGTCACTGCCATGGCGATGCAAGCCTGGCAGAAAGCCCGCGCCGAGAATAACTTTGCCCTTTTCCAACCGCACATGGAGAAGGTTTTTGAGCTGCGCCGCCGCTATGCGGATCTCTTTGCCCCGTACGATCACGTATATGACCCGCTACTGGACGATTTCGAGCCGGGGCTGAAAACTGCCGATGTCAAAGCGATCTTCTCCGCCTTGCGCCCACAGCAAGTGGAGTTGTTGCGCGCCATCACCAGTTGCGCCCAGGTGGATGACTCCTTCCTCCATCAGCACTATGACGAACAGAAGCAGTGGGATTTCGGGGTCGAAGTGCTGACCAAGATCGGATACCCCTGGGATCGCAGCCGCCTGGATAAGACCGTTCATCCCTTCACTACCTCCTTCAACGTTAACGATGTGCGCATCACCACCCGCATCGTCCCCGATTACATCGGCTCAGCCTTCTTCGGCACCATGCACGAGGGCGGGCATGCCATGTACGAACTTGGCGTAGACCCGGCGCTGGACCGCTCGCCGCTGGCGAGCGGGGCATCCCTGGCATTTCACGAATCGCAATCGCGCATGTGGGAGAACCTGGTTGGGCGCTCACTCCCGTTCTGGCAACACTTCTACCCGCGCCTGCAAGCCGTCTTCCCCGCGCAACTGGGCAATGTGCCCCTGGAAACCTTCTACAAAGGCATCAACAAAGTACAGCCCTCGCTGATCCGCGTGGAAGCTGATGAGGCAACCTACAACCTGCACATCATGCTGCGATTGGAAATGGAGATCGCCCTGCTGGAAGGCACATTGGCTCCCAAAGATGCCCCCGAAGCCTGGAATGCGCGCATGCAGGATTACCTGGGCGTTCTGCCTCCCAATGATGCTCTGGGCGTGTTGCAAGATGTCCATTGGTCGCATGGGCTGGTGGGTTACTTCTCCACCTATGCCCTGGGGAACCTGGTTTCGCTCCAGTTATGGGAATGCATCCAAAAAGATATCCCAACCCTGGAAGAGCAGATCCGCAACGGCGAATTCGCAGAGCTGCGCAAATGGTTGGTGGAAAAGATTCACCGCCACGGCAGCAAGTTTGAGCCACAAGATCTAGTGCAGCGCATCACCGGCTCAAAGATCGACCCCGCGCCGTACATGCGTTATTTGAAAACCAAGTACAGCAGCATTTACGGTTTTTAATTCCTTTGGCTGACCTGGGCTTTATGTAGCCCAGGTCAGCCAACTGCTTTCCTTTTTCCTTTCCAGGCCAGTCAAGTTGCACCTCCGCACCTTCCTGCGACGACTCACGATCTTCTCCATCATCCTGCTCACAGCAGCCTTATGGGCTGCCTGCTCAAGCCCCAATAACACCGGCCTGCCTACGCCCTACCCAACAGAGTACATCCCTACGGTCATTGCACTCACTGTGCAAGCTGGCATTTCTAGTAACACGCCAGATGCGCCAACCGCATCTGCTACGGCGCTCCCAGTAGATTCCACAAGTACCACAACTGCCAGCGCCCCGCCACCCTCACCCAGCCCCCAGGCCAAGACCACCACGCCAGCACCTGGCACTGCCAATGTCTCGCCAACCAACACGCGCCGTCCAACAAGCACACCCACGCCATCTCCCACCCCCGGCCTGCCATCGGCTGCTATCCAGATCTTCTCCATCGGCCCAATGTCTAAGATCGTCTCCCCGCTTAGCCTGCGTGCCTCGGTTGAAACGATCCCCTCCGGCTATGTGGTGATCGAGATCTGGGCAGAGCCGTTGCGCAAAGGTGAGGAACCTCGCCTGCTGCTGCGTAAAATCCCCTTTAATTTCTCGAGCAATCCTGCTGCATGGGTGTACCTCGACGAGGAACTAGATTTTGAAATCCCCCGTTCCTCCGAATACGGCCAATTGCGCCTGAGCGTGTTTGACCAGTACAAACGCCCGGTGTCCGTGGCATCTGTCGATCTGATCCTGCTGCAATACGGCGAGACCCTGCTGAATCCCACTTCAGACTTGCTGGAGAACCTGGTGATCCGGGAACCAGCAGCAAATAAACTGATCCAGGGCGGCACGCTGATCGTTTCTGGACTGGCGCGCCCTCTGGGAGAGCCCTTCATCTTGATCGAGTTGGTCACATCCACAGGCGAGGTGGTAGGCTACCGCCAGTTGTTCGTTACACCTGCGCCCGATGGCGGGCATGTTCCTTTTACCATTGATGTTCCCTATACGGTCAGCGAGGCAACCTGGGTACGCCTCACCATCCGCGAAGATGGCTCGCGCATCAGCGGCCCCCGCCAGCTCACCAGCGTTGAGCTGCTGCTCAGCCCCTGAACATTGAATTGATATCCTCTCTGAAATCAGGTATACTAACGCCACAATGTCAGGTATCACCATCCAGGTGCAGCCATCATCCAACCAACCTGATTGTTATCTACAAATAAGATGCCCCACTCCAGGAGATTTTCAATGGCAAATACCCCCTTCCCCTCCAAACGAGCCCCCGCTTACGCCGATATACCCGACGAGAAGTGGAATAACTGGCGCTGGCAGTTGAGCAACCGCATCAACACCCTAGAAGAGTTTGCTAATATTTTGCGCCTCACGGAGAGCGAACGCCAGGCTCTCTCAGCCCCGGGATTGTTCCGCGTGGATATCACGCCATATTTTGTCTCCTTGATCGATCCTGATGACCCAAACGACCCGGTGCGTCGGCAGATCATCCCCACTGCAGCGGAGCTGGTACCCTTCACCGCGATGATGGAGGATTCGCTTGCCGAAGACCGCCACTCCCCTGTTCCGGGGCTGGTGCACCGCTACCCCGACCGCGTGCTGATGCTGGTGACCACACAATGCGCTTCGTATTGCCGCTACTGCACGCGCTCGCGGATCGTTGGCGACCCCTCGGCAACCTTCTCGCGCGCAGAATTCGAGATGCAGATTGAATACCTCAAGCGAACCCCGCAAGTGCGCGATGTGCTACTCTCTGGCGGAGATCCCCTCGTTCTGGCGCCGAAGATCCTGGAAGAAATCCTCAGCCGCCTGCGCGAAATCCCCCACATCGAGATCGTGCGCATTGGCTCACGCGTGCCGGTATTTATGCCCATGCGGGTGACGGATGAACTAACCGATATGCTGCAAAAATACCACCCGCTGTGGATGAACATCCACGTGAACCACCCCAACGAGATCACCGCTGAGCTAGCCCAGGCCTGCGACAAGCTGACACGCGCCGGCATTCCTCTGGGGAACCAGGCTGTGCTCCTGGCAGGCGTGAATGATAATGTACACATCCAGCGCAAGCTGGTGCAGAACCTGGTGCGCATCCGCGTCCGCCCCTACTACATGTACCAGTGCGACCTGGTTGAGGGCGCCGGGCACTTCCGCACACCTGTTGCAAAGGGTATCGAGATCATGGAAGGACTGCGCGGCCACACCTCAGGCTTTGCCGTCCACCAATATATCATTGACGCCCCCGGCGGCGGCGGCAAGATCCCCGTCTCACCCAATTACCTGCTTTCGATGTCGGATCACAAGGTGGTCTTGCGTAACTACGAAGGCTACATCACTACCTATGAGGAGCCGACCGATTACCTGCCCGAAAACGCCGCTAAGTTCGTGGGCGAGAAACGCCCCGAGCCAGGCCAGCGAGGCATCAGCGGGCTGCTGGATGGCGACGAGCTTTTCATCAAACCCGTCGGGTTCGACAAGGTTCATGATCGCGGCGGCATACAGCACCGCCTGAAAGATGATGCCAAGTGGAAGCCGCTTGGGATTGGCTCAGGAGAAGAATCCGAGTAATCTACCCTTGACAATTCTCGCTAAATCCCTATAATAATTACTATATTTGTCATAAATAATGTTTGGAGATTGCTTGATGTTTACTTGCTCGTGTCTGAGGCGGGGTTTGTAATCACCGCCTCGTCAACCAGAAATCCGTCTCACGGACAGCCAACAGACTGACGAAAAGGTGGTTACGGCCCCGCATGCGAACCAAATTCGCGTGGTCTGGGTATGGCCTGCCACCTTTTTTGGTGCCTGTTGGCTGTTTGATTATCAACAAAGAGGAAATTATGGACACGAACACCGCTCTCCAAACTTTAAAAATCGCTGCTCCTCCATCCTCATCCGGATTGGAAGCGCACGTCGGTAATACCCCGCTCCTGCCCTTGCGCAGGATTGTACAGGGCATCTCACCCAACGTAGAGGTATTTGCCAAGGCCGAATGGTTCAACCCGGGTGGATCGATCAAAGACCGGCCCGCGCTGAACATCCTGCGCACCGCACTGGCCAATGGCTCGCTGATACCCGGCAAGCGCCTGCTCGACTCGACCTCTGGCAACATGGGCATCGCTTATGCAACCTTTGGCGCCGTCCTGGGCGTGCCGGTGACCCTGGCGCTGCCTGCCAATGCCAGCCCAGAGCGTATTGCTATCCTCAACGCGCTCGGTGCAGAACTGGTGCTCACTGATCCTCTGGAAGGCTCAGATGGGGCAATCCAAAAAGTGCGCCGGATGGCTTCTGAGAAACCTGACCTTTACTTTTACGCCAACCAGTATGACAATCCAGCTAACTGGCAGGCGCATTATTACACCACTGGTCCAGAGATCGTGCAGCAGAGCGATTGCCGGGTGACCCACTTTGTTGCTGGGATGGGCACCTCCGGCACGCTCACTGGTGTCGGGCGCTACCTGCGCCAGTATAATCCTGAGATCCAGATCATCGCTACCCAGCCCGATGCACCCTTTCACGGGCTGGAGGGCCTCAAGCACATGCCCACCGCCATCCAACCTACCATCTTCGACCCCACCCTGCCAGACCGTACCCTGGAAGTGGAAACCGAGGCCGCCCATGCGATGGTACGGCGCCTGGCGCGCGAAGAAGGACTCTTCGTGGGCATCTCATCCGGCGCGGCAGCGGTGGCTGCCCTGCGCGTTGCTGCTGGCTTGCAAGAAGGCGTTGTGGTGACGGTCTTTCCAGATGCTGGTTACAAATACCTCAGCGATAAGGCGCTCTGGTCAGTGCAGGAATAATCCCACGACCCAAGATCGAAGCGAGAAGGAGCACGAAATGGAATTCACTGAAGTCATGCAGGCGCTTGAGGCAGCCGCCACTGAGCAAAACCGTAAAGTGTACCGCCGCCATCCCTTATATCCGTAAAGCGCGGGCGCGCAAGGAGAAGTGAGGCAATGATCGCACTCAGCGCTGACATCTTACACCAGATCCACGTCAACGGCGAGGCTGCTTACCCTGAAGAGGGTGCAGGATTGCTGCTCGGCAAGAGCGATGGCGAGAGTAAAATCGTGAATGCCATTCTGCCGCTCGCCAATTCGCGCGAGGATGCCGCCCGCCACAACCGTTATTTGCTCACCGCCGAAGACTACTTGCGCGGCGAGCAAGAAGCCGCCCGTCTCGGCATGGATGTGCTAGGGGTGTTCCATTCCCATCCAGACCATCCTAACCGACCCTCGGAATTTGACCGCGAATGGGCAATGCCCTGGTTCTCGTACATCATCACCAGTGTGATGCAAGGACGCGCCACAGAAAGCAAATCCTGGCTTCTGGCAGAAGACCGTTCGCACTTTGCCGAGGAAGCCATTGAAATGCAGTAAAATTCAAAATTAAGCACCATAAAGGTTCATCAGGAGATAGAATGCCAATTATCAAAATCCCCACTCCGCTACGCACCTACACCAAAGGAAACAGCGAAGTTACATTGAAAGGCGATACTGTGGCTAAGACCATGCAAGATTTGATCGCTCAACATCCCGCCCTGCGCCCACACCTGTATAACCCCGAGGGCAACCTGCGCCCATACGTCAATATCTTCCTGGACGATGAAAATGTGCGCGACCTGCAGGGGCTGGAAACCCCTCTGCAGGAGTCCGACCGGTTGCGCCTCATCCCATCGATTGCCGGCGGTGTGCATGCTGCCTAACCTGACCCACGACGAGATCCTGCATTACTCACGCCACCTGCTCATCCCAGAAGTCGGCCTGGAGGGGCAGCGCAAGTTGAAAGGCGCCTCGATCCTGGTGATCGGTACCGGCGGGCTTGGCTCGCCGGTGGCGTTGTACCTGGCTGCTGCCGGTGTCGGTCGCATCGGTTTGGTCGATTTTGACGTGGTGGATTTCTCCAACCTGCAGCGGCAGGTCATCCACGGCATGTCCACACTGGGGGTGCTGAAAGTGGAATCCGCCCGTAAACGCCTGGCCGATCTCAACCCGGATATCCAGGTGGATGCCTATAATGAGCCATTCAGCTCTGCGAACGCGCGCCAGATCGCGGCGGATTACGATCTGATCATCGATGGCACCGATAACTTCCCCACCCGCTACCTGAGCAATGACCTGTGCGTACTCACCGGCAAGCCCAATGTTTATGGCTCCATCTTCCGCTTCGAGGGGCAGGTCAGCGTCTTCGATGCCCGCCGCGGGCCATGTTACCGCTGCCTTTTCCCCGAGCCGCCGCCGCCTGGCCTGGTGCCTTCCTGCGCGGAGGGAGGCGTGCTGGGCATTCTCCCGGGCACCATCGGCACGATCCAGGCGACCGAGGCGCTCAAGCTGATCCTGGGCATTGGCGAGCCGCTGATCGGGCGGCTGCTGCTCTACAACGCGCTGGAACTGAGCTTTGAATATGTCAAGCTACGTAAAAACCCGCACTGCAAAGTCTGCGGCCCCAACCCCGAAGTGACCGATCTGATCGACTACAATGCCTTTTGCGGCGTGCCGGGGTTCGATCACGATGAGGGGTCCGCCGGGGAAGGGTGGGATATCAGCGCAAGAGAGTTAGCCGAAAGACTGAAAAGCAGCGAACCGCCACTGCTAATCGATGTGCGCGAGCCACATGAGCTGGAGATCTCTCACATTCCAGGTGCGACCTCTATTCCTCTGGGGCAGGTTGCCGCTCGCCTCTCTGAGCTGGACAGCAGCGACGAGATCATTTTATTCTGCAAAGCTGGAACGCGCTCGGCGCGCGCGTTGGGAGTGCTGGTGAGCGCGGGGTTCCGTAAGGTGAAGAACCTTCAGGGCGGGATCAATGCCTGGGCCAAAGAGATAGATCCAAGCCTGCCTATCTATTGATCGCTCAGGATTATGCGCGCGTCCAGCGCTGCATAACCCTTCCCAGCGCTGAAAACGCGCAGCGGATTGATATCGATTTCCTTGATCTGGGGAAAATCGGTGAGCAGCTGCGAAAGCCGCAACAGCGCTTCGGTCAGGGCTTCTATATCCGCAGGTGAACGGCCGCGCACCCCACGCAAGATCTGGGCACCGCGCAGCGACTCGATCATATCGACTGCCTCGCGCGGCGAGATCGGCGCCACCCGCACCACGGATTCTTTGAGCACCTCGACCAATATCCCCCCCAGTCCAAAAAGCACCACCGGTCCAAAGGAGGCATCCTGCCTGCCGCCCAAGATCACTTCCACCCCCTCTGCCGCCATGGGCTGCACCAATAACCCATCCACCTGCGCATCTGGAGAGGCCAGGCGAATGCGCTCCAGCATTGCAGCGCAGGCGGCTTCCAGGGCAGGGCCATCTGGCAAGTTCAACAACACGCCGCCCACATCGGTCTTGTGCGAAATCTTCCCCGCCACCACTTTGACCACTACCGGATAGCCCATCTCTTCGGCAGCTTGCTTTGCCTCGGCTACTGTTGAAGCCATCACGCTGCGCACAGTCTGCACCCCATAATGTTCCAATACCACCAATGCCTCGTGCAGCAGCAAATCTCGCCCCTCGGCAGCAGCCGCGCCGACCAGGGCTTTCACGGCCGCGCGGTTGACTAGAAATTGAGGAATTTCCTCCCTACCGGCAGCATGCTGCTCGTGGCGATAGTGTTCATAACTCAAATCCAATCCCCGAACCGTCTCCACCACCTCGGTGAAGATCGGGAAGTGGTAGTTTTGCTTCAGGTAGACGACTTCTTGGGCAGAAGCAGAAATATAGTACGCCACTGGTTTCTGATATTTTTCCACCAGGCTCATCAGGCGCTCCAGCAATGCGCGGCTTTTCATGTTCTCTGCTTCAGAGATGGCAGTGTGCAGGAACACCACACCATCCACTCCATCGAGCTGCAAGGTTTGCTCGACAATTTGGGCATATACATCCAGGTCGAACAGGTCACCCAAGTCCAATGGATTGGTCAGCCGGATCACGGAGGCGCGGAAGTGCTTCTCGATCTCACGCAGGAAAGGATCGGGGAAATGCGCCAGGTTGAAACCAACAAGCTCGCAGGCATCGGCAGCAATGACTGCATGCCCGCCCGAGCGCGAAATCACCGCCAGGTTTGGCCCCTTCATCAGCGGCATCTCCAACACCTTCAGCCCGTTGCGCAGCGAGGTAGCATCACCGACGCGCAGGATCCCCGCCTGGCGAAAAGCCGCTTCCACCACCTTATCGTCACTGGTCAGGGATGCGGTATGCGACATGGCGATCTTCCGCCCCAGCGCGCCAATATTGGATTTGAACACCAGGATCGGTTTTGGCGATCTTTTGGCTATTTCCATCAAACGCCGTCCATTGCGCATGCTTTCGAGATAGACAAAAATCAGGCGGGTATTCTCATCTGCGACCATATATTCCAGCATATCTTCAGCGTCCAGGTTCTGCATGTTGCCAACCGAGGCAAATTTATTCAACCCCAAGCCTTCGTTCGACATCAGGTTGAGCACGCTCATCCCCACCCCGCCGCTTTGCGAGAGCACCGATACATCCCCCCGCTTGAGGAACTTGCGCAGCCTGGGAAAGGGCACACACAGGCCGTTTTCCATGTTAATAACTCCAATACAGTTCGGCCCCAGGAAGCGGATGCCGTATTTCTCAGCCACACGGTCAATCTCGCGCTCAATTTCATGGCCCTCATCCCCATACTCGCGGAAGCCGGCAGTCTGAATGATTGCCCAGCGAATGCCTTTCTGCCCGCACTGCTCCAAGATACCCGGTACGGTAGGTGCAGGGGTTATGATCACCACCAGGTCTACCTCATCGGGAACATCCTGGATCGTAGGGTAGATGCACCGGGTTTCGATCACGCCGCCCCTTGGGCCAACCGCATACACAACGCCCTGAAAACCATATTCAACCAGGTTGCCAACGATATTGCGGCCCAGGTTGTTGGGACTTTCCGAAACGCCGATCACCGCAACACGCTTGGGGTAGAACAATTCAAACATGAGTTCCTCCGCTTGAGTAATTTGGTAAATTATATCCTTTCAGGGTACAATTTGCTCACGCAAACTGGAAGGAGGTTTCCTATGGTTACCCGGATCCGCTTCCCCCGCCTGGCCTTTGCCAGGCTGATCGCAGCGATCGTGATTGCATCGTTTGCTGCCACAGCGCTGCAGAGACCCGCCAGCGCCCAGGCCGATGACCCCAACCCGCCCGCCCAGACCGTCAAGCTGATCTTTATTCACCACTCCACCGGTGAGAACTGGCTCACGGATGGATATGGTGACCTGGGCATGACATTGGATCAGAATAACTATTATGTCTCCGATACCAACTACGGTTGGGGGCCAGATTCGATTGGGGACCGCACCGATATCATCAACTGGCCTGAATGGTTCCGCAGCGACAACACCCCCACCTACATGCAAGCCTTGTTCGATGAAAGCGGCCAAAATTCGGGCTACACGCGCCACCTATCTGATCCGGGCGGAGAGAACCAGATCGTGATGTTCAAATCCTGCTTCCCCAATTCCAACCTGGACGGCAACCCCGATGACCCACCCACACCAGGCTATGACTTCACGGTTGGCAATGCCAAATACATCTACAACGATCTGCTCAATTACTTCATTACCCGCCCGGATAAACTCTTCATCGTAATCACCGCCCCGCCTGTGCAAGACTCCTCCTATGCTGATAATGCCCGCGCATTCAACCAGTGGCTGGTGCAGGACTGGCTGCGCGAGAACAATTACCCGCTCAACAACGTCGCCGTATTCGATTTTTACAACATCCTCACCCACCCCGATAACCATCACCGCTACAACAACGGGCAGATCGAGCACATCACTTCCAATGGCAATAACACCCTCTACTACGATTCTGATGGCGACGACCACCCCAATGTGGAGGGCAGCCAAAAAGCCACCGCAGAATTCATCCCATTGCTCAACATCTTCTACCATCGCTGGGTATCGGGAGCGCCTGCCCAGCCACCCGTAGAGGTAGCCGCCGATACACCCGCCCCAGAACAGCCCGGCGAGGCGCCAGCCAGCGAGGGCGAGCCAGCCCCTATCGAAGCAGCGCCTGCAGGCGGGCAATTGATCGACGATTTCGAGTCCGGCCCCCCTGCGGGAACTGACGGCTGGCAGGCTTATTGGGATGAGAGCACACCTTCTTCGGTCGCCTGCGCGCCCGAGCAGGGCACGGCAACGCAGGGCAACGCGGCTTTGCACATCGATTTCGATATCGCCGCCAATTCTTGGGGCACCTGCGCTCTCTTCTACGGCGAAAACCTTTCCTGGCAGCAGGCCAGGGGGATTTCCTTCAACATTCATGCCAGCCAGCCTGCGTTGATCGTTGAGATCAACACCCACGGCGGCACCCCAGACTCATCGACATCCTATGTTTTCAGCCTCGAAACCACCCCAGAGATGACAGAAGGCTGGGGATATGTGGAGCTGACCTGGGATCAACTCCTGGGCGTGGATTGGGAGGCCAATCCTGGCCAGCCCTTCAATCCTTCCCAGGTGAACGGGGTCTCCTTCGGCTTCAGCACTTATCCCGATACACCCAACAGCGGTGAGATCTGGGTGGATGAACTGCGCCTGTTGGAAGGAACAGGTGAGGTACCGGCGCCGCTAGAGGAACCGGCGGCAACGGCTCCTGCTGGGAACGCACCAGAGGAAGCCTCTGAGCAAGAAGCCGAACCTGAGAGTAGCACGGATTCACCGCGCCTGTGCTCTGGATCGATGGCGCTGTTGGGAGCAGGCGCCGTCATGCTCATCGTTTCCAAACCGACTCGCAAGTTGCTCGCGCTGCGCAGGCTGCGCAAGGTAAAATAAAAAGGGTTTCCATTATGCCCAACACACCCCACACACAGGGCGAGGGTGCATCACCCCTCACCCTGTTGGCTGTATTAGCCCATCCCGATGATGAGACCTTTGGCACAGGGGGCACGCTGGCTTTATATGCCCGGCGCGGCGTGCAGGTGCACCTGGTCTGCGCCACACGCGGCGAGGCTGGCGAGATCGAGCCCGAGCACCTGCAGGGATTTACAACCATCGCCGAGCGGCGCGAATCAGAGCTGCGCTGTGCGGCAGGCATCTTGGGGCTGGCAGGGGTCTACTTCCTGGATTACCGCGACTCCGGCATGGCAGGCTCGTCAGATAACCAACATCCCCAGGCGCTGGCAGCCCAGCCAGTGGCGCGCGTGGCGGAGAAGATTGTACACTTCATCCGCCTGCTGAGGCCGCAGGTAGTCATCACCTTCGACCCGATCGGCGGTTATAAGCACCCCGACCATATCGCCATTCACCGCGCCACCGTCCAGGCCTTCCACCTCGCTGGCGACCCCGCCTGCCCAGGCGACCTGCCGCCCTACTCGCCACAGAAGTTGTATTATTACACCACCTCAAAAGGCTGGCTGCGTTTTTATATCAGCGTGCTGCCGCTGATCGGCAGAGACCCGCGCCGTATGGGGCGCAACCAGGATATCAACCTGGCTGCCATCGTGGAAGAAGGGAACTTCCCCGAACACGCACGAATCAAAGTTGCTGCAGTTGCCAGGGAAAAAGAACAGGCTGCTGCCTGCCATGCCAGTCAATTGGGTGGCGCCATCCCGCGCAAGGGCTTCCTTTTCCTGTTGCGCGGCTTATTCGCTCAAAGTGAGCATTACATGCGCGCCTATCCACCGGCTCCACCCGGCTTGCGCGAACGCGATCTATTTGAAGGCGTAAATAATTCCCGACCTGAGGCTGTCCAAAAAGAACCGAAGGAAGGAAATTAATGCACACCAGTGCATATTATTCTTTTGGTTTATTCTTTTTGGACAGCCCCCATACCCCCTGCAGCAGGACAAGGAAAGCATCACTGGTCTCAGCCGTCATCAGGCGGCGGCGCGTCTCATCGGGCAAGCCATACGGCTTGAGATAGCGGGCGGCATACTTGCGGAACAAAACCAGCCCACGCCCGCGGCCATAGTAAGCCGTTGAGCGCTCCAGGTGCGCCAGCATGGTGCGGTGTACCTCTTCGGGTGGGATCTGATCGCGCTCCTTGTGCGAGAAGATCCACGGGTTGCCCACCGCCGCCCGGCCGATCATTACTGCCTGGCAGCCAGTATGCGCCTTCATGCGCTCGATATCCACCGCACAGCGCACATCGCCATTGCCGACCACCGGGATCGACACTGCCTGGCGGATCTCAGCGATCGCATCCCAATCTGCCTCCCCGCCGTAGCCCTGGGCACGCGTCCTGCCATGAACGGCGATCATTACACCGCCATTGTCTTCTACAATATGGGCCACTTCCAGGTAATTGCGCGTGCCCTCATCCCATCCCAGGCGCATCTTCGCCGTCACCGGCACATCCAGCGCCTCAGTAAGGCGTGTGAAGATCTCGGCGATCTTTGCTGGTGCGCGCAGCAAACCGGCGCCAGCCCCCCGTTCGGAAACGCAGCGTGCACTGCAGCCCAGGTTCACATCGATGATATCGGGGCCTCTGGCTTGCAAGCGCAGGGCTGCTTCCACCAGGCGCTCGGGCTGGTTATCGAACACCTGGAACACCACCGGGCGCTCTTGGGGCAGGTAATCCAGCCGCTCGTGCACGTGCGGGTGGCGATGGACGATATCGATCGCATTGATGAACTCGGTGTAGCTCATCGCCGAGCCCAGCTCGCGGCACAACGAGCGGAAAGGCATGTCGGAATAGCCATCCATCGGCGCCAGGATCACATCGCCGTAGATGGGGATATCGCCAACATGGAAAACAGGAAGGGGCATCAATGGGGCGCTTCGCGCTCGCTGCTCACCAGCGCAGTCTCCAGCGCCTGGCGTAGCGACCTGACTTCCACGACCTCGATCTCTTTGGGCCAGGGCTCACCTTTGCGCAAGCGGCGGGGCACAATGGCGGTCTTGAAGCCCAGCTTGGAAGCTTCGCGCAGGCGGGCGGGCATCTGGCTGACCATGCGCAGCTCGCCGGAGAGACCCACCTCACCGATCAGCACGGTATCTGCCCGCAGCGGCTGGTCTCGCATCGAAGAGGCAACCGCTGCCGCCACCGCCAGGTCTGCCGCAGGCTCGCTGATCTTGATCCCCCCGACCACGTTGACAAATACATCCTGCTCGCCCAGGCGCACCCCCACCCGGCGCGTCAGCACAGCCACCGTCAGCAGCAGGCGGTTAATGTCCACACCGTTAGGGGTGCGGCGCGGGTTGCCAAAGGCGGTAGGACTGGTGAGGCCTTGCACCTCCACCAGCAGCGGGCGCGTCCCTTCCATGGTCACGGCAATCGCCGAGCCAGGCGCGTTGACCATACGCTCCGCGAGGAAGGCTTCTGAAGGGTTAGGCACCTCCGCCAGCCCGCGCTCGCTCATCTCGAACACGCCCACCTCAGAGGTAGCCCCAAAGCGGTTTTTCACCGAGCGCAGTAAGCGGTAGGATTGGAAGCGGTCGCCTTCCAGATAGAGCACGGTATCGACGATATGCTCCAGCACACGCGGCCCGGCAATCGCCCCTTCTTTGGTCACATGACCGATCAAGAAAACCGCCATGCCAGATGATTTTGCCAGCTCGCGCAGGCGCGAGGCGCACTCGCGCACCTGTGTCACTGATCCCGCGGTCGACTCCAACTCCGGCAGATAGGTGGTCTGGATCGAATCAAGCACCAGCAGCCCTGGCGAAACAGCGGCAATATGCTGCCAAATTGCCGACAGGTTGGTTTCTGTCACCAGCAGCAGGTGTTCTGGCAGCTTGCCCACCTCGCTGCGCTCGTTCTGGCGCATCAGGCGCAGGGCGCGCATCTTGATCTGCCGTTCCGACTCCTCGCCCGAAACATAAAGCACCGTCCCGCAATTGCCCATCTGCAAAGCCAATTGCAGCATCAGCGTGCTTTTGCCGATCCCTGGGTCGCCGCCCACCAGGACGATCGAGCCGGGGACAATTCCCCCGCCAAGCACTCTGGCAAATTCTCCAATGGAGAGGGGCAGACGCTCCTCCGCATCGGCTGTAATCTCATCCAGGCGACGCGGCGCCGACACGCTGCTGCTGAGGCCGCGACTGGCGCGCTGCACTGCCGGGGAAGGGACTGATACCACCTCTTCCACCATGCTGTTCCATGCGCCGCATTTTGGGCAGCGCCCCATTGGCCGGGCAGTTGTGCGCCCGCACTGCTGGCAGACGTATTGTGTTCTCGTTTTGGACATGAGAAGATTATACCCTCATCATCAAATCCTGCCATTGGATAAGATCGGGTGCATCATCTGCTCCACTGGCAGCAACTCGGCGTAGCGCCCCATGCGCCGCTGGTAGAGCAGCGCCAGATCATCTGGTAAGACTTCGGATTCTCCCATCTGAAAAGCCATGCGCGAGCGATCATCCCGCAGTTGCCGTGCAATCCGGCGGAAGGCGGCCGCGCGCCGACGGGCTGTCACCGTCACCAGCGCATAAACGCCGTCCACAACCAGGTGGCGGCCTCCCCTCACCCGCCGCCAGAACAGTTCGCCAGAGGCAGTATATTCGAACAGGTCTGCCATGCGCTCGTAGTAGGAAACTGGATCATAGTTCTTCAGGATGATCGACAAGAATGGGATCTTGTAGAACATGAAAGGCATGTTCTTAAGGATACGCCCCTGAGCCAGCAGCTCACTCTGCAGCGGCGTGGCGCCAAAAGGCATGGGGATATGCAGCACCGGCCACACCAGCGGAACGCGTCGGATGAATTCTTTCGTGGCGATAAATGGCATATCCCCCATATCGCTATCGATGCCGAAGATAAAATTGGTGCCGATATAGAAGAACTGGCGCGTGAGCTGTTCAAACTCACTCGTCACCCGGTTGAATTTGACCTCGAACTCGACATGCCGTCCTGCCCCCACTTTGCCAGCATATTCATCCGACCAGGACTCAACACTCGGCAACACAAACTTACAATTCGTTTCCTGCAGGCGCTCGATCCGTTCTGCTCGCAGCAATGCCAGCGCGCACTCGATGCCATAAGGGTTGCGGCCTGGCGACGGCACCCTCTCGAAAACGCTCATCACTTCGTCGAAGCGCACCCCAAAATTGGGATCGTGGAAAACCAACTTCACCCCGGGCAGCTTCTCGGCAGCAAATCTCAGGTCAGCCGCCAGGCGCTCCAGGCTCAGCAGCCGGTAGGGATTTCTCCCATCCACGCAGAAATCACAGTGGTACGGGCAACCGAGGCTGGCGAGCATAGGAATGAAACTACCCGGATGCGGCACACCCTTCACAAAAGTAGATCGGCGCAGCTCTGGCAACCGTTCCTCGATGGTGGCGACATCCTCGAACGGCCTCTCGCTGGAAATGATGCTGCCCGGCGCAAAACGACCTGCCAGGATACCCTTCACCAGTTCCCGGTCGCACTCAATGACCACCAGGTCGAAGAAACGTTGGCTGTCGAGGGGAAAGGCCCTGGCATGCGCCCCGCCCAGCACTGTTCTCACCCCGCGCTGGCGGTAAGCCAGCCCCAGGGCATATGCCAAAGGGGCAAGATAGGTATGAGCAGAGATGAAAACCACATCCAGATGGCAAGGCAGGCAGTCCTGTGGATCGCCCCAGCCGTAATAGGTCGCGTAATATGCCTGGTGCCCCATCTGGCGGCACCAGACTGAAATGGTTTGCGTGGTGATACTGATGTATTGTTTGTTCGACCAGAAGCAATCAAGCGCTTCCCAGGCGTCGCGCGCAGGATAACCCTGCAGATCAAGGATGCCGATCTTCATGGTTCAGTTGCCGCAAACTAATGTTGAGGTCATAGCTCCTCAATAAAGGATATAAAGTGGGGCATAACCCCACCTTATATCCTTTATTTTCCCTCTGTTGGCAGGCAAACCAGGGCTAAGGCACTGCCAGCTCTGGTTCTTGTACGGGTTTCTCATCGGCAGATCGGCGAAGGACTACCTCTCCGTTCTCAGCCTCGACAAGGATGCCGTCGCCGTCGGCGAACTGGCCTGAAAGCAGCGCATCGGATAGCACATCCTCCACCTTTTGCTGGATCACGCGCTTGAGCGGGCGAGCGCCCATGTCGGGATCGTAACCCATCTCAGCCAGCAATTCCTTCGCCGCGGGCGAGGCAGTGAGGGTAATGGCATGCTCTTCCAGGCGCTGCGCCACTTTTTGCAGCTCCAGAGCGACAATCTCCTGGATATCGGCCTTGCTCAAGGTGCGGAAAACGATCACCGAGTCGAGGCGATTGATGAACTCTGGCCTGAACACCCTGCGCAGCGATTCCATCAGCTTCTTGCGCATCTCATCATAGGCCATGCGCTCTTCGGATTCCTCATCTCGCTTCACCGCAAATCCCAAACCGGTCTGGCGCTTGATCATCTCCGCCCCGATATTGGAGGTCATGACCACGATGGCATTGCGGAAATCCACCCGCCGGCCACGTGCATCGGATAGATGGCCTTCTTCCATAATCTGCAGGAGCATGTTATGCGCCTCAGGATGGGCTTTTTCCACCTCATCAAAAACAACGATGGAATACGGTCTGCGCCGCAGCGCTTCGGTCAGTTGCCCGGATTCCTCATAGCCAACATATCCCGGGGGAGCGCCAACCAGGCGGCTGACGGTGTGGCGTTCCATGAACTCTGACATATCGAGCTGCACCAGAGCATCCTCGCTGCCGAACATGAAGCGCGCCAGGGCTTTGGTCAGCTCTGTCTTACCGACGCCGGTTGGACCGAGGAACATAAAGGAGCCAATCGGCCGGCGGGGGTCTTTCAACCCCGCACGCGCGCGCCGCACGGCTTTGGAGATCGCCTGGATCGCCTCTTCCTGACCGACGATGTTCTTTTCCAGCTCGCTTTCCATCTGTAATAAGCGCTGCGACTCTTCCTGGGCAATCTGCATCACCGGCACACCCGTCCACATCGCCACCACTTCGGCGATATCTTCTGCCGTAACCACCGGGCTGTTGGCGCGATCCCATCCCGTGCGCAGGAACTCTAGCTGCTGCTCCAGCTCGGTAATGGAGGCCTGGGCTTCCTGGGCATCATCGGCGCGCCCATCTTCAAGCGCCAGGCTCAGGTTCTGGCGCAGCTTGCGCAGTTGGGTCGTCAACTCTTTGGCTGTCTTGGCCGCTGCGCTCTTATACATGCGCACCCGAGAGGAAGATTCATCGATCAGGTCAATTGCCTTATCCGGCAAATAGCGCTCCGTCACGTAACGCGCCGAAAGATGCGCCGCGGCGTCGATCGCATCATCCGAGATTGTCAGGCGGTGATGTTCTTCATAGGCAGAACGTATGCCGTGCAAAATCTCAATTGTCTCATCAATTGTCGGCTCATCGACCATGATCGGCTGGAAGCGGCGCTCTAAGGCTGCATCTTTCTCGATATTCTTGCGGTATTCATCCAGCGTGGTCGCGCCAATCACCTGCAATTCACCCCGCGAGAGGGCAGGCTTGAGGATATTCGCGGCATCCACCGAAGAGCCAGCCGAGCCAGCTCCCACCAGCATGTGGACCTCGTCAATGAACAGAATTGCGCCGGAAGATTTGAGCTCATCGATCACGCGCTTCAGCCGTTCTTCAAACTGGCCGCGATACATCGTCCCGGCCACCAACGAGCCAACATCCAACTGCAGCAACCGCTTGCCTAATAGAGGCCCAGGCACATCTGCATCGACAATTCGCTGCGCCAGTCCTTCAATGATTGCCGTTTTCCCAACCCCCGGCTCACCAATCAATGCCGGGTTGTTCTTCGTACGCCGTGCAAGCACCTGGATGACGCGCTCAATCTCCATCTGACGGCCAATGACAGGGTCAAGCTTGTTTTCCTCTGCCAGTGTGGTCAGGTCGGTTGCCAGTTGATCCACCATCGGCGTCTTGCCACGTTTTTCTTCCTTGGCGGTCTGTTGCTGATCAGCAGCGGGCGGGCGGCGCGGCATTGGCGGGTTAGGCGGGGCGCTCTCTTGCAACACACGGCGCGTCTGGCGGCGGATCTGCTCAGCGGTAACACCCATCTTGCGCAACACATCCAATGCCACACCCTCGCCCAAGCGCACCAATCCCAACAGCAGATGCTCTGTGCCAATGTAATGGTGTCCCAGGCGCTGCGCCTCTTCAACAGCAAACTCAAGGGCGCGTTGTGTGCCCGGCGACAAGTCCAGCTTACTCACCCGCGACTGCCCAACACCCGTAATACGGCTGATCACCTCCTCCACACGCTCTGCTTCCAATCCCAGCTCGCGCAGCACACGGCCTGCTACGCCCCCCTCTTCCTTAATCAACCCAAGGAGCAGGTGTTCTGTACCAATATAATTCTGGCGCATGCGCTCGGCTTCCTGGTGCGCCAGGCTCAACACCCGCCGCGCGCGCTGCGTAAAACGCTCCATGCCAGACATCGTGATCCTCCTGATGTTAACAAGAAAAAAAACAAAAATGATCTCTGATTCAATACCCCACCCTCAGGCTCAAGGTTTAAGCACCTGATTACGAGATATTTTATCCAATTGAATTCTACCATCGAATGAATAGCAAAACGTATACATTCCGTTAAAGCTTCTTAACGTTCCAGGGGATGCTATGTTGCAGTAAATGGACAAAGCAAATGGCCCAGGGTTCTGACGAGCCCAGGGCCATCCATTCAAAGCAATCCAACGGGAGATGCTCTATTCTGCAGGGGTTTCCTCTTCTGCTGCAGGGGCATCTTCTTGAAGCTCCGCTTGGGGCTCTGCTTCTTGAAGCTCAGCCTGGGGCTCCGCTTCTTGAAGCTCAGCCTGGGGCTCTGCTTCTTGAAGCTCAGCCTGGGGCTCTGCTTCTTGAAGCTCAGCCTGGGGCTCCGCTTCTTGAAGCTCAGCCTGGGGCTCTGCTTCTTGAAGCTCGGCCTGGGGCTCTGCTTCTTGAAGCTCAGCCTGGGGCTCTGCTTCTTGAAGCTCGGCTTGGGGCTCTGCTTCTATAGGCTGGGCTTCCACAACCTCCGCAGCACCCACAGACTCTTCCGGTGTTGTTGTCAGGCTGGCCTCACCAATTTCACTTGCCAGCTCCATCTTCCAATCCATATCCAGGTACGCCGGAGAATCCACCTTACGCTTGCTCAGGCCGATCCGGCGGCGTTCCGCATCGATGCGGATCACGCGCAATGCCACCACATCGCCTTCCTTGACGACCTCTTTCGGGTGATTGATGCGGTTCTCACTCAGTTCAGAGATATGGATCAAGCCTTCCAGTTCATTGTCCAGGCGGGCAAAGGCGCCAAACTTGGTCAGGTGCGTGATTGTGCCCTCAACCAATTGTCCCTCTTTCAGGTGTTCCACTTTAACCAGCCAGGGATCCGGCAACAACTGGCGTATCGAAAGGCCAATACGCTTGCGCTCCTGGTCAACAGCGATGATCTTAACTTTCACTTCCTGCCCAACCCGCAGCACCTCATTGGGGTGCTCAATGCGATCCCAACTGATCTCAGAGAGGTGCACCAGGCCATCTGCGCCATCAATGTTCACAAAGGCGCCAAAATCTGCCAGGCTAGTCACACGGCCGGTACGCGCAGAACCTTCTTCCAGTTCATCCAGCAAACGATCTTTGATCGTCTCGCGCGTCTCCTGTAGGGCCGAGCGCTCAGAAAGAATCAAGCGGTGGCGCGCCCGGTCAACCTCAATCACCTGCACCTTGATCGGCTCATTCACCATCTTGCTCCAGCGCGTATCCGGGCTGGCGTCTTGCCCGCCCTCTGGGCGACGCATGACGCTCACTTGTGAAGCCGGCACAAAGCCGCGCAACGTGCCGACCGGCACAATCAGGCCACCCTTGTTGTATCCGATGATGACCCCATCATAAGCATCGCCAGACCGCATCAGATCTTCAACAAGCTCCCAATCCTGTTCTTCACGAGCGCGAATATAAGAAAGCACCAGCGTGCCATTCTGATCCTCTGGATTGAGCACGTAGACGGGAATTTCCATCCCCACTTGGAAAGTATCCAGCGTCTCTACAGGGATTTGTTCTTTCTCTCTCCCGCTGATCACCCCCTCTGATTTTGTGCCAACACTGACCATGATCTCATTATCACCAATACTTGCGATCACACCAGTGCGTATTTCTCCCTGCTTGGGAAAATCCAGGGTCAAACCTTCCTCACTCAGCAAAGATTCCATTGAAGCCACTACGTTGGTTGGGCGTTCTTCTGGAGATGGTTCGGCTGACTGATCGTGTACGGGCATTGCCTCCTGCCCATTCTGGGCATTATTCTGATCCATAATTACTATTTACTCCGGTTAAATTGATGAAATGCAGACCCCCATTATACACTAGATTGTTGTGTATGGGAGAATTTGGGTGCTAAGCGTGCGGTAGTGCCGCATGCATAGCCCCCCCGAAAACTCGGCTTAGAAGTTGGACAGCCTCGCCGCTAGCTAACCTCAGAGAACTATCCTAGAATACCTCGATCGCCATCGCCACTGCCTCAGAGCCGCCCAGGCAGAGAGAAGCGATGCCGCGCTTGAGGCCACGGTCTTTCAAGGCAAAGATCAACGTGGCCAGCACGCGTGCACCGCTTGCGCCAATTGGATGGCCCAAGGCCACCGCCCCGCCGTGCACGTTTACCTTGCTCCAATCCCATCCTAATTTAGCCAGCCCCGCACCGTTTGCTAATACTTGCGCAGCAAACGCCTCGTTCAGCTCCACCAGGTCCACATCAGCCAGCCTCCAACCGACCTTCATCAGCAAAAGTGGGATCGCCCTGCCCGGTGCAGTAAATAAGTATTTTGGCTCTACAGCCGCCTGGGCATATCCGACAATCCGCGCCAGGGGTTGCACACCCATCGCTTCTGCCTTAGCCAGGCTGGATACCACCACTGCTGCTGCGCCGTCATTCAGCCCAGGGGCATTCCCTGCCGTCACCTTGCCATTCTTCTGAAATGCCGGGCGCAGCTTGGCAAGCACCTCTAGCGAGGTATCCCGGCGCGGGGTTTCGTCCACATCAAAGATCGTCACCTGACCTTTGCGTCCCTTCACCTCCACCGGCACAATCTCTTGCACGAACTTTCCTCCATCAATGGCCGCGATCGCCTTGGCATGGCTCTTATAAGCATATTCATCCATTGCATCACGACTGATGTTGTACTCACTGGCAATGAATTCGGCAGCATCCCCCATGCTCCAGTTCGCCAGGGCGCACCACAGCCCATCGCGCAGCAACGCATCGGTCAATTGTGTGTGTCCAAAACGCAGGCTACCTGTCCGTCCATCGACCAGGAAAGGCGCCTGGCTCATGCTTTCCATCCCCCCGGTCACATAGAGCTCCCCCTCGCCAGCATGGATTGCCTGTGCGGCCAGCATCGCCGCCTTCAACCCTGAGCCGCACACCTTATTGATCGTCATGGCTCCCACGGACGCTGGAAGCCCGCTGACCATGGCTGCCTGCCGGGCCGGGTTTTGCCCCAGTCCAGCCGAAACCACATTGCCCATGATCACTTCATCGATATCCACCGGGTTAGGGATACCTGCCCGCTCGACCGCGGCACGCACCACAATTGACCCTAACTGGGTAGCCGTAAATCCGCTCAGGCTGCCCTGGAAATTCCCTGAGGGCGTACGAACCGCACTCAGGATTACCGCATCTGAACCTTCCTTAGCCATCTGCTCCTCCTCATAAATCGATTTTTGGGGTTCAACAAGCCTTCTGACGGGCTACTCCAATTACCAGTTTTAGATACCCGAGAAATTATCCACCCCACGCATCCTTCACCCGCCGGTAAGTCTCTTCCAGCAGTTCAGGCAGCACGCGGGTATTTCCCAAAGAGGACATAAAGTTGGTGTCGCCCAGCCACCGTGGCACAATGTGTAAATGAACATGATCTGCAATCCCGGCCCCGGCCGCATCACCGATATTGATCCCGACATTAAAGCCCTGTGGCCGGTATACCGCCTTGAGAACACCCTCTGCATGCACGGTCAGCTCCATCATCTCCGCGCGCGTCTCGTTGTCCAAAAGATCCAGATCGGAGACATGCTGAAAAGGGACGATCATCAGATGGCCGCTGGTATAGGGATAGCGATTCAAGATGACAAAAGCCCGCTGTCCCCGCACAACAATCAGATTTTCCGGGCCATCTGGCTTGCTCAGCTCAATACAGAAAGCACACTCTTCTTTATTATTATTTTGAATATATGTCATACGCCAGGGAGAAAACAAGTAATCCATTCCACCAATTGTAGCAAATAATCGTTGATTGTGGAACAAGAGAATTTAGGTTCTCTGGAAATTGCCAGGGTGAGGCGGATCTGCCATCTATCACGGTAATTCCCATGATGATGTTTTTAGGAATGTGTTGACAGCCCGCCGCAATGCGAGTATCCTCTATCCTCATGAGTCAGATGCCACTTTTCCGGCCGCCGGCGCTCTCCGTCACAGAGCTAACCCGCTACCTGCGCACCTTATTGGAAAGCGATGAGATGCTACAAGACCTTTGGGTGCAGGGTGAAGTCTCTAATTTTTCTCGACCATCTTCTGGGCATCTTTATTTCACCCTCAAAGATAGCAGTGCAGCGCTGCGCTGCGTGATGTGGAGAAGCACAGCCACCCGCCAAACCTTTATCCCCCGCGATGGCGATGCAGTGGAAGTGCATGGGGCGATTAACATCTACGATGTAGCCGGGCAGTACCAGCTCTATGCCAGCCTCATCCGCCCCGCGGGAGAAGGCCTCTTATACCAGGAATTCCTGCGCCTGAAGGCGCGCCTGGAAGCCGAAGGCTTGTTCGACCCACAGCGCAAGCGCGCCATCCCGCCCTGTCCACAGCGCATCGGCATTGTCACCTCACCCACCGGCGCTGCGCTGCGCGATATGCTCAACACCCTGCGCCGCCGCTACCCCCTGGCAGAAGTCATCCTGGCTCCCACGCCTGTTCAGGGAGATGAGGCCCCGCCGGGAATCGTGGCCGCGCTGCAAGCCCTGAACCGCCTGGCTGCCCCGGATGTGATCCTGCTGGCACGCGGCGGCGGCTCGATCGAAGACCTGTGGGCCTTCAACGATGAGCGCGTGGCGCGTGCCATTGCCGCCTCTCCCGCGCCTGTGATCACCGGCGTCGGTCACGAAACAGACTTCACCATCGCCGATTTTGTCGCCGACCTGCGCGCCCCCACCCCCACTGCCGCGGCCGAGCTTGCCACCCCCGATCAATCCGACCTGCAGGCAGCTATCCTGGATCGCAAACTACGTCTCGGGCGCACTACCAGAAATTATCTGGATACACAGCGCTGGGCACTGACAGGCGCCCAGAATGATCTGCTGCTGCACTCCCCACGTAACCGCCTGGCATCCGACCGCCAGCGGCTGGATGAGCTCTCGCGACGTGCTGAGTCAGCCTCTGCCCACGCCATCGAGCTGCACCGTTCGCGGCTGGATGGAGCAGCCCAACGATTAGGCGCACTCAACCCCCTCGCTGTTCTGGGGCGTGGCTTTGCCCTGCTCACCAACCCCGCAGGGGAGATTGTGTACAGCGTACGCCAGGCTGCGCCGGGTCAACAACTCAATGTACGTGTGAGCGATGGTTCTTTTAGCGCTACAGCGGACGAGCCAAGGAGAATCGAATGACTGTCCCCCAAGATCAATCCCCCCCTATCATAAACCTCTCATACGAACAGGCGTTTGCCGAGCTGGAAAATATTGTAGCCATTCTCGAGTCGGAAAAACGCTCCTTGGATGAGACGATTTCTCTCTTCTCGCGCGGGCAGTTAATGGCCCAATATTGCGCTGCGCTACTTGACCAGGCTGAGTTGAAGATCCAATCCATCTCCGGTGATGAATTGGCGGATTTCACCCCCGCTTCCGAGTGAGCGAATGTCAATCTTCACCAACTACATCCTCATCTCCGGCATTATTGCCTGGGGCTTGGCTCAACTGATCAAGGTCCCCCTGGAATATTTACAGACCCACGAGTGGAACTGGTCGCTGTTGATTGGCCCTGGTGGAATGCCATCGTCACACTCCGCCCTTTTAATCGGCATCACGCATGCCACCGGGCTATTCGAAGGCTACGACTCGCCTCTGTTTGCCCTGTGTGTGGCTGTGACCATGGTCGTCGTCTACGACGCCACCGGCATCCGCCGCCAGGCAGGCAAACACGCCGAATTGATCAACGCGATGATCCGTGACCTGGCGGCAGGTCACCCGCTCAAAGAGTCGGAACTTAAAGAAGTGCTCGGGCACACCCCTCTGGAGGTGCTTGGAGGCATCTTCCTCGGCTTGATCATTGCTCAGTTGGTGTGGTGGATTGCGCGATAGTGGGGGAAAGCGGGGTGTTTTATGCTGGCCTCGCCTGCACAAAACACCCCAGGCATCAAGTTACAGCGAATTGTTGATAAAGCCGCGTTCGATCAAGTAAGCAATGATCTTGCGCGCGTTTTCTTCGGGCGTCGTTGTGGTTGTGGTCAGCGTAATCTCAGGATTGAGCGGCTCTTCATACGGATCATCAATGCCGGTAAAGCCTTTGATCTCACCCCGGCGAGCACGCGCATACATGCCTTTGATATCGCGCTCCTCGCACACATCGATCGGCGTATCGACAAACACCTCAACAAAGTGATCCTCGCCAACCATCTTGCGCGCCTCGTTGCGCGCCTGGCGGTAAGGGCTGATCGCGGCGCAGACCACCGTGCCATTGTGGCGAGCGATCTCGCCGGCGACAAACCCGATGCGGAGAATATTGGTGTCGCGGTCCTCTTTACTAAACCCTAAGCCTTTGGAGAGGTGCGTGCGCACCACATCACCATCCAACACCGTCGCCTGGCGCCCATGCTCCAGCAGCATCGGGATCAGCGCCTGAGCCACCGTGGACTTGCCTGCGCCGCTTAGACCGGTGAACCAGATGCAAACTCCCTGCTTGTGGTGCGGCGGGTTGACCTCAGCCAGGATCTCAGCCGTTTCCCTGCGCGTGAACCACTCTGGCAATGGCTTGCCCTTTGCCAGATACTCATCGCGCACCTGCGTGCCCGAGATCGAGGCAATGTGCGCCCCAGCGGGCGCCTTGCCCTTCTCTTCGTAGCGCTGCTCTTCGATCAGGTACACCAACTCTTCAAACGGAACCGGCGTGACGCCCGTCTCATTGGCGTACTGCTGCAAAACTTCCTGCGCTTCGTAAGGGCCATAAAAAGGCTTGCCTGTGCTATCTACCCCCGGACCAGCATGATCGCGGCCAACAATGAAGTGGGTTGCGCCGTGATTGCGGCGGATGATGGCATGCCACAATGCCTCGCGCGGACCAGCCATGCGCATTGCCAGCGGCAGCAGGCTCAGCACCGTCTTCGAATGATCATAATAGTTTTCCACCAGCGCCTTGTAGGTACGCACACGGGTGAAGTGATCGACATCACCCGGCTTGGTCAGCCCAACCACCGGATGCACCAGCAGCCCGCCTTCCACCTTCTCTGCGGCGCGCTTGGTCAATTCCTCATGGATGCGGTGCATGGGATTGCGCGTCTGGAATGCAACCACCTTCTCCAGTCCCATTTCATCGAACATCGCCCGCACCTGGGCTGGTGTGCGGCGCAGCTCCACAAAATCATAATACGTGGGCGGGTTCAATACCTTCAGTTCGCCCGAAATACACAGGTCTTTCCAGGAGATCATTTCCGAGACCAGCGGGTGGCGCGGGTCATTGGAGCCCAGCACCAGGCGTGCCTCGCGCGTCGGATCCCACAGGTACACTTCTTCGATGCGCATCACCGCAATGATGTCATTGCGCGAATCGCGCAGCGTGATCCATTCCTCGCGCGTCGGCAGGTCAGCCTTGTTGATCGTCAGCGTGATCGGGATGGGGAACAGCGTGCCATCGCTCAAGCGCATTTCCGTCAATACACGCTGGTAATCCTCTTGCCCCATGAAGCGGTTCAACGGCGTGAAACCGCCCGTTGCCAGCAGCTCCAGGTCACACAGGTTGCGATCCGAGATCTGGATCGAAGGGTAGCGGTTTGCCTGGTTGAGCAAACCCTCGCGCTCTTCTCCCGTCACCAGCAGATCCACCAGCTTTCCGCCCCCATAGGGTGAGATCAACTTGCCATTCTTTTGTTCTTTAGCCATTTACAATCATTCTCCTTCGTTTGTTTCTTCCCTAGAAATATCGGGCCACTTGCTCACCCGGACTTTTCGATTTGCGTTTGCTCGTAAGCCATCACCCGGCGCAGCGTATCTTCCAGTGAATATTCCGGGACATAACCGATCAGGCGGTTGATCTTCGCCAGCGAAGGCACCCGCCGGCGCATATCTTCGAACCCAGGCGCATAGGCCTGGTCGTAGGGCACATAGACCATCTCGGATTGGCTGCCCGTCAACGCGATCACCTTCTCAGCCAGCTGGCGCACGGTAACCTCCTCGGTTGCGCCAACATTAAAGACCTGCCCAATAGCCTTTTCATTTTCTGCCAAACCCATCACCGCCCGGATCACATCCGCCACATCTGCAAAGCAGCGCGATTGCTCACCATCTCCATAAACTTCCAAGGGCTCGTTGCGCAGTGCGCGGCGCACAAAGCGTGGCACCACCATGCCATAGCGCCCCGTCTGGCGCGGCCCAACCGTGTTGAAGAAGCGCATGACTACCACGGGAAGGCCAAACTGGCGATGGTAAGCCAGGCCCAAAAATTCATCAATCGCCTTGGAAGTTGCATACGCCCAGCGGCTGTTAGCTGTAGCCCCCATCAGGCAATCATCCTCTTCTTCAAAAGGCACTTTGACGCCTTTGCCATACACCTCAGAGGTAGAAGCCAGCAATACCTTGCAGCCATAACGGTTGGCAGTGGTCAGTACCGCTTCAGTGCCCATGATATTGGTGTTGATCGTATGCACTGGATCTTCCACGATCAGCTTCACCCCCACTGCCGCAGCCAGGTGGATCACCAGATCCGCCTCGCTGGTGAGGCGGTCAAGCACCTGCAGGTTGGTGATATTCTCGCGCACAAACTGAAAAGAAGGCAGCGGGCGCAACGGCTGGATATTTTCTAGCCTGCCGGTGGACAGGTTGTCGATCGCCACTACATGATAGCCGCGATGGACAAGCGCCTCGCAAAGATGGCTGCCGATAAACCCTGCCCCGCCGGTCACCAGAACGCGTTCTTTCATGATCTGCCTCCATAAACCGCCTGGCTGCGCTCCATCCGCAACAGCCAGGCGCTATACAACCAGCCTTGCATTATACTCCAGATTTTCGGCCCCGGCAGAATGATATTTCCGGTTCTCTGGGATTAGCCGTGGTGGGGCGGATATATGGGGGTGTTTTGCGGGCTCCGCCCGCAAAACACCCCCATACCTGCCCTCTGTAA
>JAFGBV010000050.1 GCA_016932955.1 Anaerolineales bacterium
GCCATCGATCAGGGCGTAGATACGGACGTCAACAAGGACATCGATGGCGAAACCCGCTACGGCATCCCCGACCTCGGCGCCGACGAATACGTCATCCCCGGCTCCTACCAGCTCTTCTACCTGCCGCTGGTGCTGCGCCAATAAACACCGTCCCCTATCCCCTCCCAGCGTGCCTCCCCCCATTTTCACGGAAAATGGGGGGACCGAGGGGGGCCTCCCCCGCCGTAAATCAAGTACAATATCATCACCAGCAAATCATCCTTCGCCAGAAGAGGGAAGAGACCTTCCTATGGACATCATCCGCCAGCCAAAACGCCCCGAAGTACACATCGCCCTCATCCTCCTCTTCACCGCCGCCGGGCTGATCGTCTTCGGCGTGGCGCTAATCACCAGCATCTCATACAGCCTGCGCCTGGGCGCTCAGGCCGGGCTCATCCTCGCCCTGATCGCCCTCACCATCGTGTTCTACAAGCAAGAGCGCCTCAAACCGCACTGGAGATTGCCCTATCTCTACCTGGTCGCCTCCTGGGCGGTCATGTTGAGCAGCTTCTTCGGCGCCTGGACAGTCATCCTTTCCGGCCAGTCTGTCGAAACAGTGAAAGGCTTCACCCTCATGAAGCTGGGGGAAGATGTGGCGGTCATCAGCGTCATCCTGCTCTTCATGCTGCTCACCTGGGACGACCCCAAGGAATTGTATCTCTCCAAAGGCAGCCTGGGGCTGGGGCTGGGCATCGGCTTAGGCAGCCTGGTTATCTTCTCCCTGGCAGGCTATTTTGCCGCCGTGGCGCGCGGGCTATCGGGTTACCGCCTCGGCGTGCTGCTGCCGGCATTCGGGCTTGTGATGGTAGCAGATGGCTTCATGCAAGAGCTGCTCTTCCGCGGCCTGTTCCTCAAAAGGCTGGGCAGGCTGCTTGGGAATAGCGGCGCCAACGTAGTCACCGCATTGGTATTTGCCTATGCCCATCTCGGCGGGCAGTACACAGCCTCCCTGCCGCTTTATTTTGCGATCCTGTTCCTCCTCGGCCTGCTGTGGGGCTGGCTCATGCAGAAAACCGGCAGCATCCTCGCCCCCGCCCTCTTCCATGCCGGCGTGAATATGCTCATCAGCGCCGCCTTTGGCGCCCTGTAGAGGCATTTCATGGATTGCCCATCCTCCCCCGTCGCCGTCCTCGGCATCCCCTTCGACAGCAACTCCTCCTACCTGCGTGGCAGCGCCGCCGCCCCGCCGCGCATCCGCCAGGCCCTCTACTGCCCATCCGCAAACATGTTCACCGAGAACGGCATCGACCTCGCCTCCGCCCCCGCCTGGCGCATTGCCCCCGACCTCACCTTCCCCGACCCCGCCCAGGCATTTGCCCAGATCGAGAGCACCGTCAGCCACCTCTTGCAGCAACCGGCGCGGGTCATCTCCCTCGGCGGCGACCACTCCATCACCTACCCCATCCTGCGCGCCTATGGTAGGCAGGTTCCCAACCTCACCATCCTGCAACTGGACGCCCACCCCGACACCTACGACGTACTCGACGGCAACCGCTACTCCCATGCCTGCCCCTTCGCCCGCATCATGGAAGAGCGCCTCGCCGCCCGCCTCGTCCAGGTGGGCATCCGCACCGCCACCGCTCACCAGCGCCAGCAGGCGCAGCGCTTCGCCATCCAGATGATCGAGATGAAAGACCTCCACCGCCTGGGCGAGATCACCTTCTCAGGCCCCCTCTACCTCTCCCTGGATATGGACTGCCTCGACCCCGCCTTTGCCCCCGGCGTCTCCCACCACGAGCCCGGCGGCATGACCACCCGCCAGGTGCTGGAGATCATCCAGCGCCTCCCCCCCACCCTGGTCGGCGCCGATATCGTCGAATACAACCCCCAGCGTGACCTGCACGACGTCACCGCCATGGTCGCCGCCAAGCTCCTCAAAGAAATCATTGCCCACATGCTGTCCCCCTAGCAGCGTGGCAGAACCCCACACCGCCACAATCTGCCATCCCCCCGCCATGCCTTCTGCCCCCCTCCCCCCATAATCAAACCCGGAAGGGCGAGAAAGGTGCCCCAACGCGCACAGCGGGTTTAAGCTGCGGCGTGTCATTGCGAAGGCCGGTGTTCTCCCTGCCTGAAGCAATCTCTTCCATGCTAACGGGTCAGATTGCTTCGCTTCGCTCGCAATGGCAGGATCGGTATATAATATTCATAAACAACAACATTTACAGCACACCACCGGGCTGGTGAATAAATTTCTGGGCGGTGCAATCGCCGCCCGTCATCCAACCTTGACCGAAACGAAATTTTGGGTAGCGCAAGCAAAAAAAATTGCCCAGGCACGTTGAGTACAGAAGTGACCAACTCTGCAACGGCAAGGAGAAGAAAAATCATGAAAAGCAGTCTCTATCGTTTACTCTTATTCTTTACTCTCATCCTCTTTCTGGTCAGCGGCATCGCCAGCGCCGCAGGACCGTCCAGTGTCGAAGCGTTTTCGCCGACCGCCATCCAATCGCCAGCCACCTTCGCCCCCAAGGAAAGCGCCCCACCATCTGGGCACAGTCCCAACGGTTCGCTGGCCGCCGCATCCCACCTTACCGCCGAGACGCGCCTCGACCCGTGGCCCGAGTCTGACCCCGCCGACCAGGCCGATTCAGCCATAGCCTACAACTACCTCCACAACGAGTACATGGTAGTCTGGGAGAACACCTGGCCTGGCGGGAAAAAAGACATCTATGCCCGGCGCGTGTCCGATAATGGTCAGCTCCTGAGCTGGTTTTGCATCACCAGCGGCGCCGACAACCGCCACCAGCCGGCCCTGGCCTACAACGCTGCCGAAGACGAGTACCTGGTGGTCTGGCAGCACGAGGTCAGCAGCGGCGTCTACGAGGTTTGGGGGCGTATCGTTGCCTGGAACGGTAGCTACTTAATGCCTGAACTTCTGATCTTCTCCTGGGCCAACCGGAGTTTCGTCGCCCCCCGCGTAGCCTGGAACAGCCTCGATAACGAATACCTGGTCGCTTGGAGCGCCTTTGATACCACCACACTCCTCAACACCGACATTGCCTGCATCCGAGTGAAGGCCGATGGCTCCATACCCTACAGCCACCTCATCATCGCCACCCTCGGCGCACCCCAGGAGGTAGATATCGTCTACAACATAGCCCGGAACGGGTACATGACGGTCTGGGCCAGGCACGATGCCGCCACAGGCTATGACATCCGAGGAGCATTTCTGGACAACACCGGTGCCAACATCACAGAGTTCGACGTTTTCGTCGGGGTCAGCGGCCAGACAACCCCTGCCGTGACCACCAACGAGCAGGATCATTACATGGTGGTCTGGCAGCACTTTGACGATTCCTACACCCCTGGCGATTGGGACATCTATGGTCGGTTGTTCCAGGCCAACGGCAGCCCGGTCACTATCCCGTTCATGCTCTCCAACAGCACAGATGACGAAATGGCGCCAGACGTCGCAGCCAATGCGGCTTCGCAGCAATACCTGTTTGTCTGGCACCGCTGGGACAATGCCGGCAACCAGAACATTGTTGTATCCCGCCTGCGCCACAACGACGGGTCCATGGGTCCGCCGGAAACCCTGCTCGCCAACCCGGGCTGGAATGCCGTGGCCCCCGCGGTGGCTTGCGACATCCCCGGCTTTCTCATCGCCTACCAGAAGGGCTCAGGCTGGACGCCCTATCATATCTATGCCCGCAGGTTGGTGCCAAATGTTATCTACCTGCCGCTCGTAGAGCGCAACGCCCCCTGGCCGTAGGGGCGTGCGCAGATCTGAAGCCAGCCGTCGGGCAGGCAACACATTCGATCAATCTGGAGGAACACAGTGAGACCTAGTGAAACTGCTCAGTTTGCAGCCGCTCATAGGGCATACCACCTCATGCACGATCATCCGGCTGTCCTTGAGGATACTGCCGCAATCTGGCTGCTAGAACCGCCATTGAGTACCATCTTGACTGTAGCTCCACTGCGCTGGCTCTTCTGGCGTCCCCTCATCGCCAAGGTCCGACCAATTACTGCCTTCATCGCTGTCCGGAGTCGATATACCGAAGATACCCTTCAGCGTTTCATGCACGATGGCTGCCGGCAGTACGTGATCCTGGGTGCCGGACTCGATAGTTGGGCTCTCCGCCATCACCAGCCCGGGGTCACCGTCTTCGAGCTCGATCATCCCGCAACACAGCAAAGGAAGGAGACCCGCATCCGATCACAGCTTGGTGCATTGCCCTCACACCTTGTCCTCATTCCGCTCGATTTTGAGCGCGAGTCCATTGCCGATGTGCTGCCCAGCCACGGATTCGACCCCCAATCCAGCGCTTTCGTGTCCTGGCTCGGCACGGTCTGCTATCTCACGCATGGAGCGATTGAGCAGACATTCGCATCCCTGGCCAGGGTTTCCACGCCGGGCAGCCGAATCATCTTCGATTACTTCCAGCCCAAATCAACAATGTCGCCCGCAGACTTGGCACTATTTGAACTTCTTGATGAAGGAGGCGTACGCCGAGGCGAGCCGATGCAGACTCTTCTACAGGCAAAGGATATGGCAGAGATCTTGCTCTCGGCTGGCTTTCGCATGGTCGAGGACCTGTCCGCCATCGAGATCAGGCAACGCTATCTGGCCCAACGCTCCGATGGGCTTGACATTCCTGGCTTTGTGCGCCTTTGTTGCGCCGAGAGGCAAGGCGCTGCCTGACCACTCGCTGAATTGTTAGGCAGCTTTATCCCCACTTCGTGGCCTCCATTACCTGATACCTTACACACAATGAACGAAGAAACTGATCTTGAAGAGTTCGTGCCCTGGTTGGTAATCCTCATCACATTGATTGGTGGTGGGCTGCGCGTGTTTCTGCTCGATAATAAAGGGATGTGGTTGGACGAAACATTCAGTGTGTGGCTGGCCAACCACAGCGTGAGCGATATGCTGCAATGGATTGTCAAGATTGACCAGCATCCGCCCCTTTATTACCTCCTCCTCCACTATTGGATCGCACACAATGGAGATGCCCCCCACAATGTCCGCCTCCTTTCCGCACTATTGGGTGCAGGCACAATCCCGGTGATTTACCTGATTGGCAAACGCATGTCTGGCGCGGTGATGGGACTGGTGGCAGCCATGATCCTGGCTTTCTCGCCTTTCAACATCCGCTTCGCCCAGGAAACGCGCATGTACACCTGTCTGACACTCAATGCAGCCCTGGCAATCTATGCGCTGGTCAGGCTGCTTACAGATTCACGCTCCGTCAGGCCGATCGGCAGCCAATTTCGGGAATACCTGCATGCCTGGCGTACATCTCAGCCGCCTGAGCCTTGCACCCATGAAACCCCGCCCCCTAAGGCAGATGCCCGCAGTCAAACTGGATGGAGAGACCGGATTTTCCGCCATCGTTGCTTACCCATCCAGACCATTGAAACTGACCTGGCCTGGGTTGCATGGATCGTGTTCTCCGCGGCCACCATGCTCAGCCACAATACAGCCGTCCTTTTCCCTTTAGCCGCCAACATCTTCGTTCTTGCTCTGCTGCTTTTTCAAAGGATCAAGAAAAAAGAGTCTACAATCACCTTCCAGCCCCCCTCTTTTGGCAACTGGATCAAGGCTCAAATTGGCATCTTCTTACTCTGGAGCCCCTGGCTACCTGCCTTTATCCAGCAAACCAGCAGAGTCGATCAGGAGTTTTGGCTTCCCAAACCCACCTGGAACACCGTCACCCAGGCGCTTGCATCCTTTTTGAATGATTCTACCCTGGGTCAATCCAGCCAGGCGCAACTGATCTGGATCCTGTACGCCCTGGTGCTTGGCTTAGGGTTGTGGCATTACCGCAACAAAATATCGCACTTCTTATTCCTGGCTGCCCTGTTCGCCATCCCCTTCCTCGGCGAGCTGATCGTGAGCATCCGCCGGCCTATTTTTTACGATCGAACCCTGATCTGGACAACAATACCATTGTTCCTGGTACTGGCATCCGGTATCGCACAATTGAGATTTCGCTTTCTCATCATCATCGGGGTGGGGATTTTAAGTGCAAACAACCTGCTTTCTGTCAGCGATTATTACCGGCACATGCAAAAAGAGGATTGGAGCACTGCCGCCGGTTATGTCGCAAATTTCGCCCAAAAGGATGATTTAGTCCTTTTCAACGCCTCCTGGGTGCAGATCCCCTTCGACTATTATTTTGAAACGTATGAAAATCTATACGCCATCCAGGTAGACAAACACGGCGTTCCCGTCGATCTGTTCGATCGCGGCATCCTGGAACCAAAGATGACCGCAAGCGATATACCCACCCTGATTTCATTGATCAGCGGGCATAACAGAGTCTGGCTGGTTTACAGCCATAACTGGTATACCGATCCAATAGGGTTGATCCCGCAAACGCTTGCCTCGAAAATGGAATTAACCCGCCAGCGCAATTTCTATGGCGGTCAGGTTCAATTGTATGAATCTCCCTGACCCTGATTTCAACTGTTTCTTTTGAGAAAGCCTCGCAGGCCTTGGGTTTATCCGCTGCCGGCGTCAGAACAAGAACAGCACCGCCTCCGCAGCCCAGTTCAGCAGCGGGGTCGAGAACAGCGCCAGCGCCACCGTCGCAATCGCCGAAACGAAGGCCGTCAGCCGCAGCCACGTATCCGGGCGCACTTCGGGCTCCCCCTCGCGCATGTACATGATGACCACCACGCGCAGGTAGTAGTAGGCGGAGATCAGCGAGGTCAGCACACCGATGAGGGCCAGGCCCGTGTAACCGCCTTCCATCACACTGCGGAACAGGTAAAACTTCCCCATGAAGCCAAGCGTGGGCGGCACGCCAGTGAAGGAGAGCATAAAGACAACCATCGCCGCGGCGAGGGCGGGGTATTTGCGCCCCAGCCCGGCATAGTCGTCCAGCGCCAGGCCCTGCCCTTCTGCTTTCTCGAGGGCAATGACAACAGCCCACGCGCCAAAAGAGGTAAAGGCGTAGGCAGCCAGGTAGAAAAGGGCCGATGCTACGGCGCCAGGGGCCACATCGCCCTGCCCAAAGGGCACCAGCGCCATCAGGATATACCCCGCGTGCGCAATGCTCGAATAGGCAAGCATACGCTTGATGTTGCTCTGGGCGATCGCCACCACATTGCCCAGGAACATGGTCAGCGCGGAGATGCCCCACAGGATGGGCGTCAGGTCAGCGGCGAGCACAGGCAGCGTGGCGACGAAGATGCGCAGCAGCGCTGCAAACCCGCCTGCCTTGGCGCCCACAGCCATGAAGGCGGTCACCGCAGAGGGAGCGCCCTGGTACACGTCGGGTGTCCACATGTGGAAGGGCACCGCCGCCACCTTGAAGCCCAGCCCGATCAACATCAGCGCCCCGCCGACGACGAGCAATGCCATGTTTGCCGTCCCCCCGGCAACCGCCGCCGCCACTTTCGCCAGGGCAGTGGTGCCCGTGGCGCCGAAGACCAGCGCCACGCCATAGACAAAGAAGGAACCGGCAAAAGCGCCGAGCAAGAAGTACTTGAGCCCCGCCTCCTCCGACTCCAGGCGGGGGCGGGCAAAGGCTGCCAGCACGTAGAGCGGGATGGAGAGCAGCTCCAGGGCGAGGAAAATGACGATCAGATCCGCAGCCAGGGACATCAGCATCATGCCGCTGATCGAGAACATCAGCAGCGGGTAATACTCGCCGCGCTCGATGCCCATGCGCTTGAGGTAATCATAGGCAAGGGCAATCCCCGCCAGCCCACTGCCGAGGAAAAGGATGTTCAGGAAGGTAGAGAAGCCATCTACCGCCACCATTCCGCCAAAAGGCTGTTGTGTCGGGCGGCCAAACTGGGCGACTGCAAAGCCGAGCGCCAGCGCCAGGCCGATGCACGCCAGCAGCGCCGTCCACCCTTTGCGGTTGTGCAGCCAGAAGGCCTCAACGACGAGCAGCACAGAGGCCCACAGCACCACCACCACCAGGGGGAGGATGCTTACAAGGTTATCAACAAGGATGCTTAAGGTCATTCCACCTTCTCCCGTCCCGAATTAGTACAGCCCCGTCAGCAGCTTCTCCACCGCGGGAGCCATCAGCGCAAAGAACGGCTTGGGGTACAGGCCAATCCAGAATATGAACACCAGCAGCGGCACCAGCGTGACGATCTCGCGCCAGTTGATGTCCTTGAGCGATTGGTTCTCCTCCTTGGTCACCGGGCCGAGGAAGAGCTTCTGGAACATAAACAGCATATACACCGCCGCGAGGATCACGCCCAGCGCAGCCAGCCCCGCAAACCAAGGCGAGCCAATAGCCTTTGAGCCAAAGGCGCCGAGCAGGATGGTGAACTCACCAACGAAACCGTTTAGACCGGGCAAGCCCATCGAAGAGAGAGTGACGATGAGCGTGAAGGCACCGTAGACGGGCATAATCTTCCACAGACCACCGAACTCATCCATCTCACGCGTATGGCGGCGCTCGTAGATCATGCCCACGATCAAGAACAATGCCCCGGTGCTCAGACCGTGGTTGATCATCTGCAAGATGCCGCCCTGAATCCCCTGGGCGTTGAGGGCAAACAAGCCCAGCATCACAAAGCCGAGGTGACTGACCGAGGAATAAGCCACCAGCTTCTTAACATCTTTTTGAGCATAGGAAACGGCTGCACCATAGAGGATGCCCACCACCGCCAGCCCCGCGATCCAGGGGGCAAGGCGGGTGGCAGCCTCTGGGAATAGGGAGAGGTTGAAGCGCAGGAAGCCATAGGTGCCCATCTTCAGCAAGACGCCCGCCAGGATGACCGAACCGGCAGTGGGCGCCTCAACGTGGGCATCAGGTAGCCACGAGTGCAGCGGCCACATGGGAACTTTGATGGCGAAGGCGGCGGCAAAGGCGAGGAACAGCCATAGTTGGATGTTCTCAGGGATGCCGCCCTTGGCAATCAGCTCAGGCACGGAGAAAGTGCCCTGCTGGATGCCCAGCCACAGGACGGCGAGGAGCATCAGGATAGAGCCAGCCATGGTGTAGAGAAAGAACTTGATCGCCGCATACATGCGCCGCGGCCCACCCCAAACACCGATCAGGAAATACATCGGGACAAGGGTGAACTCCCAGAAGATGTAGAACAGGAAGAGGTCCAGGGCAACAAAGACGCCAACCATGCCCACTTCGAGCAGGAGGAAGAAGATCATGAAATCTTTGACGCGATCTTCGATGGCGCTCCAGGTGGAGAGAATGGAGAGCGGGGTGAGGAAGGTGGTGAGCAAGACGAGCAGGATGCTGAGGCCATCCACACCGACGTGGTAGTTGATCTGCCAGCCGCCAAGCGTGATCCAGGCCACGCGCGTCTCAAGCTCAATATCGGGACTGATTTGCCCGCCGCCAGCCTGGACGAAATAGACCAGCATGACGATCGAAACGGCGAAGGTTGCCAGGGAGGTGAGCAGGGCCACCCAGCGGATGGCGTTCTTCTGCTCGGCTTTGAGGAACAAGATCACCAGGATGCCAAGCAGGGGAAGAAAGGTAACTGCAGTTATTGAGTCTATGTACATTTCAATTCCTCGGTCAAGTAAGGTTCAGAAGTTCGCTTCTACATCAAACGGAACACCAGATAGCCAATGATGACAATGACGCCAACGAATACAGCGAGGGCGTAGTTGCGGACAAAGCCAGTTTGCAGGCGGCGCATCGCAGCAGCGAGACCCTGCATGCCTTCGGCAAGGCCATTGGCGATGCCATCAATGATGCCCAGGTCAATGGGCTTGGCAAAAAGCCAACAGAGGCCACGATAGCCACCGGCAATGATGGTGTCGTGGAAGAAATCGTGCCAGAAATCCCAGTCCACTTTCTCGGCGAGGAAACGGGCAAGATCGACGTAACGGTTGAGCAGGATAGCATTGTAGATCTCATCCACCCAATACTTGTTTTCCAGCACCTTGAACACAGGGCCAAGCAGGCCGCGCAGAGGATCATCAGGGCGCTGGGCAACGGGCAGGCTTTGGAGGGCCTGGTAGCGGCGGGTGTACATCCACACAGCGAGAGCAATGGCGACGAGGGCAAGGATGGTGGAGATCAGCGCCACACGCAGGTCAAGGCCGCCCAGGTCGTACCAGGCGGTGGCGCTATGGGCAGCAGTTTCGACGGCGCCTTCGACCGCTTCAGCGGCGCCTTCAGCCGCATGCGAGACTTCTCCGAGGGTGTGACCAAGCCACTCTTTAAAGGTGTGCAGGTAGGGCAGGTTGAGGATGCCACCAAGCGCAGAAAGGGCAGCGAGGATCATCAGCGGCACGGTCATCACAGCGGGGCTTTCCTGGGCGTGGGCAGCCGGCTCGCTGCGGGGCTTGCCGAAGAAGACGAGGATGATCTGGCGCCCCATATAGAAAGCGGTGAAGAAGGCGGCGATGGTGAGGAGGATGTAGACGGTGATGTTGAGCTGCTGGGCTTCGAGGAGGATCTCATCCTTAGACCAGAAGCCCGCCAGGGGGAAGATACCAGCCAGGGCAAGGGTGCCGATAAGGTAGACGACGAAGGTGGTCTTCATGCGGGTACGCAGGCCGCCCATGTTGCGCATGTCTTGCGGGTCAAAATGCTGCCCGCGTAGCTCTTGTTTCATGCGGCGGCGCAGGGCGGGGTCGTGTTCTACATGGTGCTCGCCGCGCTCCAGGCCCTGAATCACAGAGCCGGAAGAGAGGAAGAGCAAAGCCTTGAAGAAGGCATGGGTGACGAGGTGGAACATGCCAGCAACGAAACCACCGAGGCCTACAGCGGCGACCATGAAGCCAAGCTGGCTGATGGTGGAATAGGCAAGGACTTTCTTGATATCAAACTGGCCGACGGCAATGGTGGCGGCGAAGAGAGCGGTGATGCCGCCAACCATGGCCACCCAGGTTTGGGCAAGGGGAACGAGGGAATAGAGGGCAAAGGAACGGGCGACGAGGTACACGCCAGCGGTCACCATGGTGGCCGCATGGATCAGGGCAGAGACGGGGGTGGGCCCGGCCATGGCATCTGGGAGCCACACAAAGAGGGGCAACTGGGCGGATTTCCCGGTAACCCCGAGCAGCATAAAGAGGGTCATGGCGAGAATCGCGGCAGGTGCCAGCGCCGCCACTTCCGGGGCTTTGGCGGCAATCTCATCAAACTGGAAAGTGCCGAAGTGCTGGAACATCAAGAAAGCCGCGATGAGGAAGCCGAAGTCGCCGATGCGGTTGGTGATGAAGGCTTTCTTGCCGGCAATGGCGTTGCCGATGCCATCCTTGCCCTTATCGTACCAGAAGCCGATGAGAAGATAGGAACAGAGACCCACGCCTTCCCAGCCGACAAAGAGCATGAGATAGTTGTCCGCGCTCACCAGCAGCATCATGGTGGCAATGAAGAGGTTGAAGAAGACAAAGAAACGGCGGAAGCGCCCAGGGTCATTATGGTGGCGCACATCTTCATGCATGTAACCAATGGCGTAGATGTGGATCAACGTGCCCACACCGCCCACCGCCAGCATCATCGTAACCGAAAGTGTATCCACCCGGAACGCCCAGGGCAGCTCCAGCTCGCCGATCGTGATCCAATCCACCAGCGGAACGGTGACCGCCTCGGGGTGACCGGCGAGGGATATCGCCAGCAGCACCGCAGTTACAAATGACAGGCCCGAGGCCAGGCTGGCAAGCCAGCCGATCGCTTTCTCAGGCAGGCGGCCGCCGAAGATGATGTTGATCAGCAGGCCAATGATGGGAAAGAAGACCACCATTGGCGCCAGGTTGAAAAATCCACCCACACTCGTTGCTTCGCTTAATAACATGCTCAGACTCCGTATTGCAGAATTCTAGCCTTTTAAAGTGCTGACTTCGTCAATGTCGATGTTCTCGCGGGTGCGGTAGAGCGCAACGATCAGCGCCAGACCGACAGCCACCTCGGCGGCAGCAACGGTCATGATAAAGAAGACGAAGACCTGCCCGCTGACTGCCTGGTGGTAGCGCGCGAAAGCCACAAATGCCAGGTTGGCAGCGTTGAGCATCATCTCAATCGACATGAAGATGACGATGGAGTTGCGCCGAATCAACACGCCCAGCGCTCCAATGACAAATAAGATAGCCGAAAGGCCAACGTAGTAGGTTACAGGTAGGGTCATTTCTTCTTCTCATCCCTGGTCAGCACAATCGCCCCGACCATGGCGACCAGCAGTAAGATGGAGGTAACTTCAAATGGGAGCAGGTACTGGGAGAACAGATCCAGGCCAACCTGGGCAGGGCTGCCAAAATTGTCGGGTAGGATGACGCTCTGCTCCCCTGCGCTGCGCTGGGCGATGAGGACGTACGCAGCCTCGGCCAGCAAGATCACGCTCAGGACAATAGCCAGCGGGCGCTGCCAGGCAAGGCGATCCTGCGGTGAGAGGCGCTCTGGACCAAGAAGCATGATGACAAACAAAAAGAGCACCATGATGGCGCCGGCGTAGACGGTGACCTGGGCGACAGCGAGGAAAGGGGCGTTGAGGAGTAAATAGAAGATCGCCACAGTGGCAAAGTTCAGCACCAGGTATAGGGCGGAATAGATGGCGCTGCGGCTGAAGAGCATCCCAAGGGCAGTGGCGATGGCGGCGAGCGCCAGGGAGATAAATAGGATGAGTTGAACGGTCATATTAGTCCTTCGGATCTTCCATGACAGGGATTGAGCGGGTGAAGACGCCGGGCTCGGTTTTCTGGGGGGTTGGCTTGCCTCCCTCCGGCACAGAGACGAGAAGCATCTCTTTGGGGTAGATAGCATCGCGCCGGCTGGTGAAGGAAAGCTCGTAATTATCGCCGAGAACAATGGCCTCTGTGGGGCAGGCGTCTTCGCAGTAGCCGCAGAAGATGCAGCGCAGGAAGTTGATCTCATAGGTGCTGGCGTAGCGCTCGCCGGGTGAATACCGTTCTTCGTCGGTGTTTTCAGATGATTCCACAAAAATGGCATCGGCGGGGCAGGCGGCGGCGCAGAGGGCGCAGCCAATACACTTCTCCAGCCCATTGTCGTAGCGGTGCAGCTCATGGCGGCCTTTGAAGCGCGGCCGCACGGGTCGCTTCTCCTCCGGGTACTGCACGGTCACGGGTTTCTCAAAGATCATACTGAGAGTGGTAAACATACCACGAGCAATTTCTCGAATCGCGCCCATTCTACTAACCTCCGAATGCAACCACTAAAGAAACGATCACCACATTGAGCAAAGCAAGCGGGAAGAGACGCTTCCAGCCAAAGGCCATCAGGCGGTCATAGCGGAAGCGCGGCAGCGTGGCTCGCAGCCAGATCAACACGAACAACAGGATCAATATTTTGACAAAAAGCCACACCGGGCCCAGGATGGGAACCTGTTCGACAAAGGGACCGCTGAACCCGCCCAGGTACAGCGTCGCGCCGATCATACTGACAGCGATCATCTTGATGTACTCCGCCATGAAGAAAAGGGCGAACTTCATGCCAGAGTATTCGACATGGTAACCAGCAGTGAGCTCCTGCTCGGCTTCGGGCATATCGAAGGGCGAACGGTTGATCTCTGCGACGCTGGCAATCATATAGATGACAAAGCCGAGAGGCATGGAAAGGTTCCAGCGCAGCAGGCTGAGGATGAAGCCGAAGGCAGGGCCCCAGGGCTCGCCGTAGGAGATATGCTTCTCGACAATGTCAAGCACACTCATAGAGCCGGCAAGAATGACGGGGGCGATGAAGGCAAGGCCAAGAGCCAGCTCGTAGGAGATCATCTGGGCCGTGGCGCGCAGCCCGCCCAGGAGGGCGTACTTGTTATTGGAAGACCAACCGGCGATGGTAATGCCGTAGACGGCGATGGAGGCGACCGCGGTGATGTAGAGTACACCAACGTTGATATCGGCGATGTAGAGGGTGATCTCCCGCCCGAAGAGGTTGATTGAACGCCCCCAGGGGATGACAGCGGTGATGATCAACGCCGGCAAGACCGTGATCACCGGGGCGAGGATGAAGAGCACCTTATCGGCTTTGGCTGGCACCAGTTCTTCCTTGAATATCAACTTAACGGCGTCCGCAAGAGGTTGCAAGAGCCCAAAAGGACCCGCGCGGTTGGGGCCGTAGCGAGACTGGATGCGGGCGAGGGCCTTGCGCTCATAATAGGTGACATAGGCAAAACCCACCGTCAGCGCAAGCAGGAGAATGCCCGATTTGATGAATGTTTCCCAGAAAAAAGCAGGTTCCATGCGTACCTCTTTATCTCACAATTTTGCACACAAGCATTCTTCGTTCAACCATCTAGCGTTTACCACCCGGGGTAATGCCCTGGGGGTCAAAGAGGGGAATGCCCAGGCTGCGGGGGAGCAGGGCAACGCCCTGTGGGATGTTCTCATCGAGGCGCAAATCCGCCTGCACCGGGCGCCCGCCAAGGGAGAAAGTCACCTGGCTGCCGGGCTTGAGGCCCAGGTGCTGCGCATCTCCTGGGTGGACGGCAAGATAGGGCTGGGGGATGCGCTGGCCTAAGAGCTCAGCAGTGAGCACGGTCACGCCGCGGTCGTAGAGCAAGGTCACGGGCACGGCGAGCAGGCTGCCCTCTGGCAGTGGGGCGTGCTTGGCGACAGCGGGAAGCGGGGCGGCTGCCAGCGGCTTTCCACGCTGGGCGGCAGGGGCAAGCTGCACGCCCAGGCCCTGGGTGTTCTCATAGGAGGTGCCGCCGTAATAGACATCGCTGCGGCCAATGATCGGCCACTGCTCCTCCACCTGGGCGAGGAGGCGGTAGGATACCTCGGCATAATCGGGGGTGGCGGCGGCAATCTTCTTCATCACCAGGGCAGCGCTGCCAGCTTCGGCTTCAGCGCCAAGGCGGTTGGTAAGCTCGGCTGCGATGGCAAAATCGGCTTTGCAGCCCGGATTGGGAAGGACGGCGGGGTAATAACGCTGTACGCGGCGCTCACCGGAGGTGAAGGTGCCCTCGCGCTCAGTGAAGGCCTGCGCCGGCAGGATAACATCGGCCAGGCGGGCAGTGTCGGTGAGGAAAAGCTCCTGCACGACGACAAAAGGCACTGCCTGCAAGGCATCTGCCAACTGGGGGTCGTCTGCGGCGGGGTCAGCGGCGGCAATATAGACCGCTTTGGCTTCTCCAAGGGCGGCTTTCAGGTTAGCATCAGGCCGCCAGCCGAGATCCCACGCGCCCTGGTCATTGGGGCGTGACCAGACCGCAACGAGACCGTTATTGGGCTTGCCGATGTGGTTAGTGCTGATAAGCAGGTTGGCGCAGGCCTGGGCCAACGCCTGCGAGCCTTGCAGCCCTAGCCCCTCGCTACCGTAGAAGACGATCAGGTTCTCGGCTTTGGCGAGGGCTTCGGCGGCTGGCTTTGGCGTATTGACCAGTGCGGCAATGGTGGCAGCTTCGTCGCCATAGGCATAGCGGACAACGTGGCTGGCATAATGCTCGAGCTTGGTAGGGCGAGGGTTGGCAACGATCAGAGTTGCACCGCGCTGAGCAGCCTGCTTGACGCGCAGCCACCAGATGGGGGCTTCTTCTTCCAGATCGCAGGCTGCAACGAGAATCGCTGAGCCTGCGCCTAGATCACCTAGGTTGGTGCCTTGCCCCACGCCCACCTGGGCAGTGAGGTCGCCGCCGGCCATGTGGGTGTATAGGGCAGTCTTGCCGCCCAGGGCCGAGGCTAGGCCGCGCAGGTTAAAGAGATCTTCGTTGGAAAGGCGCCCGCTGGCGAGGGCGAGGACATCGCCTCCGGCATCGCGCAGGCGCAACTCGATCGTCTCGAAGGCTTCTTCCCAGGTGACCGGCTCCAGCCCTTCCCCACGCTTGACCAACGGCTGGGTAATCCGCTCTTTACTCTCAACGAAGTGGTAGGCAAAGCGACCCTTATCGCAGATCCAGATCTCGTTGACCTTTTCGTTCTGGCGAGGCATCGCACGTTTGATCACGATATCGCCGCCGGTCTTGGCTTCGCGGCGGACGTTGAAGGTCAGGTTGCAGCCAACGGGGCACTGAGCGCAGATAGAGGCGGTGGCGCGCATCTCCCAGGGGCGGGCGCCAAAGCGGAAATCGGCGGTGGTGAGGGCGCCAACGGGGCAAATATCAGTGGTATTGCCGGAGAAGTAGGAATCGAAGCCAGGCTCAGAGAAGGTGACGATCTCGAGGGAACGGCCGCGGTGGTAAAAACCGATCACGGGGTCGTCGGCGATCTCACATTGGAAGCGTACGCAGCGTCCGCACTGGATGCAGCGCTCGCGGTCGAGGAAGATCAGCTCGCCCAGGGGAACGTGCTTGGCCATGTGCATCTTCTCATCGTACAAGAAGCGGCTTTCACCGGAGCCATAAGCCATAGTGAGGTTCTGCAGGGGGCATTCGCCGCCCTTATCGCACACGGGGCAGTCGAGGGGGTGAGAAGTCAGGATGAACTCGATAATATCCTTGCGAGCTGCCTGCACCTTATCCGACATGCCAATGACAACCATACCTTCTGAAACGGGAGTCGTGCAGGCAGTTTCGAGCTTGGGAGAGAACTGAATCTTAAGCGAGCCGTCTTCTTCGCGCAGCGCCTCGCCGGTAGCGCGGTCCAGCATAGGGCGACCAACGTCTACCAGGCACATGCGGCACATGCCGACCGGCTCCATCTTGGGGTGGTAGCAGAATACCGGAATATCAATGCCAACCTTCTTGGCTGCGTCCACGATCAAAGTGCCTGCCGGTACAGTCACCTGTTTTCCGTCAATTGTCAGCGTAACCTGTTTGCTCATCATTCACCATACAATAGACAAGGTAGATATGCCATCTAAGAGGCTTTCTTCAGCGTGAGCGCCTCGAAATCCTGGGGAAAGCGCTCAATGCCCGAAAGCACGGCTTCGATCGAAAACTCGCCCAACGCGCAAAGGCACTTGGTGCGGATCTGGCTGGCAACACTGCGCAGAAGCTCCACATCTTCAGGAGTGGCCTTGCCGCTGGCGATGCGCTCGGTGAGGTGCGCCATCCAATAAGTGCCCTCGCGGCAGGGGGTGCATTTACCGCAGGACTCATGCTTGAAGAAGTGGATGGTCTTGTTGATCATCCAGGCGATGTTGACCGAGTCGTCCAAAACAATCACCGAGGCCGAGCCGAGCTGGGCGCCGACGCTGGGGACGCTCTCATAATCCATCGGCGTATCGAGGGCCTGCTCGGTGGCAACGATCAGGGACGAGGAAGCCCCTGCAGGCATGATCGCCTTGACCTGGCGCCCATCGGGGAGACCGCCGCCGTGCTCGAAGATGAGTGAGCGGAAGGTAGTGCCCAGGGGTAGCTCGTAGTTGCCGGGTTTGGCGACATTGCCAGAAAGGCTGAAGATCTTAACACCGGGGCTTTTCTCAGTGCCGTAGGTGCGATACCACTCAGCGCCCTTCTCGAGGATGAGAGGAACGTTGGTGAGGGTCTCGACATTGTTGACGATGGTGGGCTTTCCGTAGATGCCGAAGGAGGGCGGGAAGGGCGGGCGAAGGCGGGGCTGACCGAGCTTGCCCTCGATCGATTCCAGGAGAGCGGTTTCCTCGCCGCAGATGTAGGCGCCGGCGCCGAGGTGGGTGTAAATGCGCAGGCTGTAATCGCTGCCAAAGAGGCCCTCACCCAGCAGCCCGGCAGCCTCTAACTCAGCGATCTTCTGATCTAGGCTGTGGGCAATCTGCCAGAACTCGCCGCGCAGGTAAATATAGACGGCATGGGCCTGGACGGCAAAGGCACAGATGGCCAGGCCCTCGAGAAATTGGAAGGGATTGCCCTCCATGATCTCGCGGTCTTTGAAAGTACCCGGCTCGGATTCGTCGGCATTGGCAACAACGTAATGGGGCCAATTCTTCTGGTCAATGAAGGACCACTTCAGGCCAGTGGGGAAACCTGCGCCGCCGCGGCCGCGCAAGCCAGAGGCCTTGACGGCATCGGTGACCTGGCTGGGCTGCATCTCAGTGACGACTCTGCGGAAGGCCTCAAAGCCGCCCTCCTGGCGGTATGTTTCCAGATGATCCAGCCCCGGCACATCGCGGTGGCGCAAGAGAACATAATTTTTGATCTCGGTCATATTACTTCCGCCTCAGCTCTTCGATAAAGCGGGTTGCGCTTTCTATGGTCTGGTTCTCGTGGTACTCAAGGTGCGGTTTGCCATCCTCGGTCATCGATTGCACCTGGAACATGGGCGCCTTATCGCAGGCCGCCAGGCACATCACCCTTTCGACGGTGATCTTGCCATCGGGGGTGGTCTCACCAACCTGGATGCCGAGATTCTCACAGAGCTTCTGCAGGAATTCCTCAGCGCCGCGCAGGGCACAGGGCAGGTCAGTGCACACCTGGATGCGGTAAGTGCCGGCCTTTTCGTCATGATAGAGCGAGTAGAAACCCACAACCGAAGCAACTTCGGTGGCGGTGATGCCACAGATCTCGCCCACTTCCTGCATGGCATCTTTGGTCACAAAGCCATCCCGGCGCTGGGCCAGGTAGAGCAAAGGCATCACCGCAGAGCGCTTCTGCTCGGGGGGGTATTTTGCCAGGATTGCCTGGACTTCGTCTGCATACATCTCAGTCAGCTTTTTCACCGGTCTGCGTCTCCTAAGACAATATCGATACTGCCGATGATCCCCACCAGGTCTGCAACAAGGTGCCCCCTGGAGAGCAAGGGCAAGACCTGGAGATGGACAAAGGAAGGTGTGCGCCAGTGCACACGGTGCGGGTGCGCACTGCCATCCGACTCGAGGTAGACACCCAGCTCGCCACGCGGCGATTCAACAGGACTATACACCGAGCCCTTGGGGAGCATGAAGCCCTCCGTCCAGAGCTTGAAGTGATGGATCACCGCTTCCATGCTGGTGCCCAGCTCAGAACGCGGGGGCGGAACGTACTTGCGGTTGTTGGAACGCACCGGACCATAGGGCAGGCGGTCGATGGCCTGCTGGACGATGCGCACCGACTGGCGCATCTCTTCCATACGCACCAGGTAACGGTCGTAGACATCACCATGCGTGCCAGTGGGGATAATGAAATCATACTGCTCGTAACCAGAGTAGGGCTGCATCTTGCGCACATCATAGTCGGGGCCCGAGCCGCGCAGAGTGGGGCCGGTGAGGCCCCAGTTGAGGGCATCTTCGGCAGAAATAACGCCGATGTTCTTGGTGCGGTCCATGAATATGGGGTTCTTAGTCAGCAGGGCTTCGTATTGGGCAATGCGGCGGGGGAACTCGCGCAAGAAGCGGCGCACGGCGAGCTCGAAATCAGCAGGGACATCGCGCCACAATCCTCCGGGCCGGAAGAAAGTCGTCATCATGCGCTGCCCGGAGCACATCTCGAGGATATCGAGGATGGCCTCGCGCTCGCGGAAGCAGTAGAGAAACACGGACATCGCCGCCAGGTCCAGGGCGTGGGTGCCGAGCCAGACGAGGTGGGAGGCGATGCGCTGCAGCTCAGCGATGATCACACGCACGGCCTGGGCGCGGAGGGGAACATCGAGATCGGCCATGCGCTCAATGGCAAGGGAGTAAGCGAGGACGTTGCCGGTGGTGTTGAGGTAATCGAGGCGGTCAGTCATCACCGCGGCCTGCTCGTAGCGCTTAGCTTCCATGTTCTTCTCGATGCCAGTGTGCAAAAAGCCGATATCAGGAATACAGTTGATGACCTTTTCGCCATCCAGCTCGAGCAGGAGGCGGAGCACGCCATGGGTGCTGGGGTGCTGGGGGCCCATATTCAACAGCACTGTTTCGCCTTCCAGCGCCCGCTCCGTGACCAGGTGCTTCAATTCATCGAGAGTAACTTCCATTGGTGTATGTTCCATCGCCGCTATGCCTCTTCGTAGCGCGCTTTGTGCTTGCGCCGCTCGATGTCCTCATAATTGAATGTGAACTGCGGCTCCTCATAGCCGAGGGGATAATCCTTGCGCAGAGGATGACCAACCCAATCGTAGGGCATGATGATGCGCCGCAGGTCGGAATGGCCGTTGATTTGGATACCAAACATATCGAAGATCTCGCGCTCATGCCAGTTGGCGTTGTGATAGAGGCCTTCGATGGAATCCACGGCCGGGTCGGTGCCATTCAAAGGCACGCGCAGGCAGATGCGCAGGTTGCGCGATAGGGAGTTAAAGTTGTAAACGACATGAAAGCGCGGCTCGTCCTGGGGGTAATAATCGGAGGCGGTGATATCAGAAAGCATATTGAAGCCGAACTCATTGCGCAGGGCAGTGGCTACATCCACCAACTTCTCAGGGGCGACCACCAGGCTGGCAGGATACTTCATCATCCCATCTTGCAGCCCAAAACGGTCCTTGAGGGTGATCAACGTCTTTTCGATGGTTTCATCCATGCTGGCCAGCCTCCTAAGCCCATTCCTGTAATTTCTCGCCTTTGACCTTCTCGTAAAGGGTCATGATCCCGTGGATCAGCGCTTCGGGGCGCGGCGGGCAGCCCGCCACGTACACATCCACAGGCACGATCTCATCCACCCCCTGGACGATGGCGTAGTTATTAAAAACGCCGCCACAGGAGGCGCAATCGCCCATAGAGATGACCCACTTGGGGTCAGGGAGCTGGTCATAAAGGCGGCGCAGAACAGGAGCCATCTTGCGGGTGACGCGGCCAGCGACGATCATCAAGTCAGATTGGCGGGGGCTGGCGCGCATCAGCTCCATGCCAAAGCGGGACATATCATAATGCGCCGCCTGGGCAGACATCATCTCGATGGCGCAGCAAGCCAGGCCAAAAAGCATCGGCCACATGGCATTGGTGCGTCCCCAATTGACGACCTGCTCCAGCTTGAGGGTGACAACACCCATATTCCCAAGCTTTTGTTCTATTCCCATTCCAATGCTCCCTTCTTCCATGCATAAGCATAACCAATAAGCAAGATCAACACAAAAACGCCCATCTCAATCAGGGCAAATGCTCCCAGATCTAAGTTAACGAACTCCCGCAGAACCACTGCCCACGGGAGAAAGAAAACAAGCTCGATATCGAAGAGAATGAACAATACCGCTACCAGGTAAAAGCGTACAGGAACCTTACGGGTGCCCGGGCCGAAGGGCTTCATGCCCGACTCATAAGGGCTGTCTTTGCGCTCGCTGGGGCGGTGCGGGCCGAAGAGGTGACCCAGGGCAACCACGAAAAAGGCCAGTACAATTGCCAGGGGGATGAGGATTGCAAGAGGTATAAAATCAGATAGCATCTTCTCGCCTCAAGTGTCTCAAAATTCGCCACAGTCTGAACAAGAAAGCAGGGTATTGCTGCTCACCTGCATTCAGCACAGAATTATGGCGTTGTATAACCCAGGAGAAACGCGGCGCACACATAGCGCACAACCATTCCGAAAGGGAAGTTTATCACATGCCCTATCAGGTGTCAATTTTCACAAACTGGTGGGGGTGCACAAAAAGGTTGTCAGTATGGGATTTTTCCCGAAGCCAGATTTCAACGATCAGCTCAGGTAGTCGCGCAGGGGACGGCTGCGGGTGGGGTGGCGCAGCTTGCGTAGCGCTTTGGCCTCGATCTGGCGGATGCGCTCGCGGGTGACGTTGAAGGCCTGGCCGACCTCCTCGAGGGTGTGGTCTTTGCCGTCCAGCAGGCCAAAGCGCATTTCGAGCACTTCACGCTCGCGGTCAGAGAGGACTTCGAGGGCGTTCTTGATCTGCTCGCGGAGCATCTCGCGGGCAGCGGCATCCATTGGCTCGAGAGCGTCCTGGTCTTCGATGAAATCGCCAAGCATGCTGTTATCCTCGTTACCAACGGGGCTGTCCAGCGACATGGGCTCTTCTGCAGCGCGCATCACCCTGCCCACCTTGGCGGCGGCGCGGGTCCAGCGGTGGCGCACATCGGCGGGGACGGGGGTGCCATCGGTGCGGGCGCGCAGGATGGCCTGGCTATCTTGCGCATCTACAAAGCCCGCCTCCAGCGCCAGCTCATCGGGGGTGGGCAGGCGCCCGAATTGCTGGGTGAGCTTGCGCTGGATGCGCAGCAAGCGGTTGATCGTCTCGAAGATATGGACGGGGATGCGGATAGTGCGAGCCTGGTCGGCAATCGAACGGCTGATGGACTGGCGGATCCACCAGGTGGCATAAGTGCTGAACTTGTAGCCACGGGTGGGGTCAAACTTGGAAACGGCGCGCAGCAACCCGAGGTTGCCTTCCTGGATCAGATCGAGGAAGGAAGAGCCGCGCCCAAGGTACCGCTTGGCAACGCTGACAACCAGTCGCAGATTGGAACGGATGAGAGCCTGACGAGCCTCCTGGGCAAGGGCATCGATGTTCTCCAACTCGCGGTGCAGCACTTCCTCGGCGGGGAAATGTGCGGCAAATTTGTTACGGCTGGGGAGGTGATTCTTGCTGGTGATGTTCTGCTGGAGTTGATGTGCCAGATCATCTGGCAAGATATATAATAAAATAAATACGCCAAAAGCATGGCGGGCGACCTCATCCCAGAGGCGGTCTTGCCCCCAGCGCCCGTTATCGAGATAGCCGCGCAGGTAGGAGGTGCCCGGGGCGGCCCAGGTCTGGCGCAGGAGGCGTGCTTCTTCGAGCATCAGCCCCATATCCGAGCATTCATAAGCCAGGCGCTGGGCGTCTTCGCGGAGACGCTTCCAGGCGATGAGCATCTCCTCATAGAGCGCCTGATAGATGGCGGTGGAGGTGGTCTTGCCCTTGCGCGCCAGGGGGTGGCTGCGCTCAACGCCACCGATGCGCCGCGGGGCTTCAATCCGTGCGGCCAGCCAGAATTCGTGGTCAGCATCGAGCAGGTCGATCTCCCCAATTTCCTTGAGGTAGAGACGCACGGGGTCTTCGCCAAACTCCGGACTGACAGCGGTGGTGAGCATCTCCAGCGATTCTTCTACATTGAGATCGCCATTGATCTCCACTCCTGCCAACTGGGCTTCGTCGGGCTCATCAATGACCACACCTTCATCCAGATCGGAGAGGATGTCATCCACGTCATCGAGGGGCACCAGGGGCATGCCATTCTCATCGCGGTTGAAGTCGGGAGGCCTGGGGAGAGGTTTGTGTGGGGTTCGGGGCATGAGATACTATCCGTTTGATTCTCGTTTGCTGTGGGGTTAATGGGCAACAGCCAGGCGGCTGGTGAACTTGCCCAGCGCCTTATCGATCAGGTTGCGCACCTGGCTGAATTGCTTCATACTGCTGCTATATTCGCTGACCTGCAAATCGCCTTCTTGCTGGGCAGCCTGGATCAGGAAACGGAGATGGTCAATATTGCGGTTAATTTCACGGCGGCGCAGGTCGAGCACAGAGCGCATCAGGTCTTCGAGGACGCGCTCGTCGTTGGGGTCTAACTGCTGGGTCTGCTTGAGAACATCATCGGCCATCTCCATGAGCGGCAAGGAGAGGCTGTTGAGCACGTAAGACAAGGGCTCAGAGATATCCTGCTCCAACGATTTTTGCACCAGATCGAAAATGGCCTGGTATTCAGTGTGGTCGAAATCTTCGTGGGAGATGCGCGGCAGAGCAGACTCTTGCATGGCGCGATCGACACGGTAGACCAGGTCGGGGCGGCGCATGAGGATGCCCATGCAATGCATCTCGATGGCAGAGCGCCCGGTGGGGGCGCCGCCCGGGGGTTTCTCGGCGGGCAATACGGCTTGCTGCGGGGCGCGGCGGCGGGCTGGGCGCCCGCTGCGAAGTGGAAGATCTTCTTGAAAGGCGCGCTCATCGAGGCGGAGGAGCCTTGCCAGGCGCTGGCGGTAGGCCTCGCGCTCGACGCTATCGGGCACCTCGCGGATAAGGGGTAAAACCTGCCCGGCAATCTCACTCTTGACCTTGGGATCCTCCACGTCACGACCAGCAGCGAGCATTTCCATTACATGGATCACCACTGGGCGGGCCTCGCTGACGATGCGCTCCCAGGCTGCGGCATCCTGCATCACCACTTCGTCAGGGTCAACACCCTGGGGGAGGGTGGTGACGCGGATATCCGCCTGCAAGCGAGATTCATGCCCCAAGAGGCCGCGGGCATCGAAAACTGGCTCGACCTCACGGTCAAGCGACTGGCGGGCGACCTCCAGGCCGCGCAGGGTGGCTTTATCACCGGCGGCGTCGGGGTCGAGGGCAAGGACGATGCGGCGGGTAAAGCGCTTGAGCAGGCGCATCTGGTGCTCAGTGAGGGCAGTACCCATGGGAGAGACGGCATTGGTAAAGCCAGCCTGGTGGAGCGCGATGACATCCAGGTAACCTTCGACGATCACTGCCTGGTCAGTGCTGCGGATCGAGCGGCGCGCCCGGTCCAGGCCATACAACAACTGGCCTTTCTCGAATAAAACAGTCTGCGGGGAGTTCAAGAACTTAGGCACATCTTCAGGGTCGAGGATGCGAGCGCCAAAACCCGCCATGCGCCCGCGCTCATCGCGGATGGGGAACATGATCCGGTTGCGGAAACGATCATAATAACCGCCGGACTCACGCTCGCTGACCAGGCCAGCATCATGCAGCTCAGTTTCGCGGAAGCCCTTGCCCTTGAAATAGCTCAGGGTGGCATCCCAGGCGTTGGGGGCATAACCCAGCCCAAAAGCCTCGATTGTCTCATCCTTCAGGCCGCGGTGGTGCAGGTATTCCAACCCACCTTGCCCGGCCGGGGTATGGAGTAGCTGGTGGCGGTAAAAGGTGACCGTGTCTTCGAGCAGGGCGCGCAGACGGCCATATTCCTCTTCCATCTCCACTTCGCGCGAGGTCTGCGGGCGTAGCTGGACGCCCGCTTTATCGGCTAGAAAGCGCAGGGTTTCGGAGAAATCCCAGCCTTCCTTTTTCATGACAAAACGAAAGATATCGCCACCCTCGTTGCACTGACCAAAGCAACGCCAGGTGCCTGATTCGGGAAAGACGACAAATGCCGGGGTGCGCGTGTTAGCATGAAAGGGGCAAAACCCGATGTAGTTTTTCCCGGTGCGGCGCAAGTTCACCGTCTCAGAAACCAGGTCAACAATATCCAGCCTGGATTTGATCTCGTCAATCGAAGACATACGGGTAAATTATACCAGTATGGTAAAATCCATCATACATACACTGCCCAGCGGGTGCACGAAAAGGGTGTTAGTGTGGTGGTGTATGCCACCCACGCACCCCATACTAAATCCAACAACTTTTGAGTGCTCTCTGCCCGGCTCTATCGGAATTGTCGTGACAGAGGACAGGTATGGGGTATTCCAAACCCCGATGATAAAAAAGCATCCCAATCCTGCACAGGAGGCGCAACCATGAACGCAAACCAAGCGCATCCCAACCCCGCCCTCAGCGAAGCAAAGCTGATCAGCACGCTGATCCAGGTGCTTGACCATGCGCAGCCGATCTTACCCCAGGTGGAATACCGGCTGGTAGGGACAGCGTCCGCACTGCTCTACGGCGTTCAGCTCCCAGCGGCGGATATCGATATCCTGGTGAAAGATCGGCAGGAGGTGGACCTGTTCGCCCAGGCGTTGAAAGTTTTTCCATGCAGCATGCCCCCCACCCTTCTAGAAGAGCAGCACCAGTACATTGCAGGGTTCCTGGTCGATGGGGTTGAGGTTGAGATCAGCACGGTAGAGGTGAAAACCACTTCGGATGCGGTCGAAACCTTCGGCGCGGGGCCTTGGAAGCATTTCGAGCACCTGCCCTGTGGCCCGTACATGGTGCCAGCGGTGAGCCTGGAGCTGCGCCTGGTCACCGAGCTGGGGCGCCAGCGCGAGGACCGCTATTGCCCAATCCTGGAGTTCCTGCGCTGCTACGGCTGTGACGCAGAGCTGGTTTGCCATGCGATGGAAGCCTGGGAGATGGAGGATACGCTGCAACGGAATGTACTGAGCATGCTTTCGGGGGAATTTTAGCCGGTGGGATCGCTTAGGGAAAAAGAAGCAAACAGGGGTGTAAACCCGGCGGCAAGAAACATGCGCAAACCATGCATCCTATTTGACTGGGGCGGGACATTGATGATGGACTTCCCCGAGTTCGGCGGCGCAATGGCAGACTGGCCGAAGGTAGAGGCGCTGCCTGGGGCAACGCGGGTTCTTGCGGCGCTGAAGCCGGATTGGATGATCGCCCTGGCGACCAACGCACAAAACTCCAGCGCAGAGCAGATCCGCCGCGCCCTGGAGCGGGTGGGACTGAGCGACGATATCGAGAAGATCTACTGTTACCGCACCATCGGCTACCGCAAGCCGCAGAAGGAATACTTCGCCCACATCCTGGCAGACCTGGGATTGCCTGCCAGAGGCGTGGTGATGGTGGGAGATGACCTGGAAGCAGACGTACTCGGCGCGAGGCGCTGCGGGATGCAAGCGATCTGGCTTGCCTCAGCGCACATTTCGCAACGCGGCGGGGAAGGATTCCACATCATATACAGCCTAGAGCAGCTCCCAGGGGTGCTGAAAGGATTGAGAATCACCATCGATGGCCATCTCACTTGAGATCATCATTATTATCGCTCTCATCCTGCTCAATGGGATGCTGGCGATGGCAGAAATTGCCATCGTCTCAGCCCGCCAGGCGCGGCTGCAGCAGCGCGCTGAGCAGGGCGATGCCGGGGCTAAAACTGCACTGGAGCTTGCGCGCCAGCCGACGCGCTTTCTCTCCACCGTCCAGGTAGGGATCACCCTGGTGGGTATCCTGACTGGGGCTTTCGGCGGCGCAACAATCGCCGAAGAAATCTCCACCTGGCTGGAGCAATTTCCTCCGCTTGCGGCGTATGCCGAAGCCATCGGTGTGGCCATTGTGGTGATCGTCATCGCCTACCTCTCACTTATCTTGGGAGAACTGGCCCCCAAACAAGTTGCGCTGCAAAACCCAGAGCGGGTGGCAGCCCGACTCGCCCCGCTGATGCGGGTACTCGCACATGCGGCAGCGCCGCTGGTAAGCCTGTTGAGCCTTTCTACCCAGGCAGTACTCAAACTGCTCCGCGTCCGCCCTTCTTCCGAACCTGCCGTCACCGAAGAAGAGGTCAAGATCCTGCTCCAGCAGGGCACCCGCGCAGGGGTATTCGAGGTGGTCGAAGAGAGCATGGTGGAGCAGGTGTTCCGGCTGAGCGATCTGCGGGCAAATTCGTTGATCACGCCGCGGACAGAGATCGCGTGGCTGGACCTGGAGGGCCTCCCCGAGCACATCCGCCAGGTTCTCCTCCAAAGCCGCTACACCTACTATCCGGTCGCACAGGGCAGCCTGGATAACCTGCAGGGGTACATCCGCTCGCAAGACCTGCTGGCCCAGGCACTGGAGGGGCAACCGCTCGACCTGCTGGCAGCGCTGCAGCCACCCCTGGTCGTCCCCGAAAACATGCCAGCTTTCACTTTGCTCGAACGCATGCGCCAGAATCACGCATCGATCGCATTTATCCTGGACGAATTTGGCGGCATCCAGGGATTAGTCACCACCACCGACCTGCTGGAGGCCATCGTCGGCGACCTGCCCGAAGCAGACGAAGCCCACGACCCGGATATCCTACACCGGGCGGATGGCTCGTGGCTGCTGGATGGGATGCTGCTGGTGAACGAGTTCAGTGAGCTATTGGGGATCAAGACCCTACCCGACCAATGGGAAACCCTCTTCCAGACATTGGGGGGCTTCGTGATCACGATGATGGGCTGCATCCCCCAAACGGGGGCTTCTTTTGACTTCGACCGTTACCATTTCGAGGTGGTGGATATGGACGGCAAGCGGGTGGATAAAGTGCTGGTTTCGCCAATCCAAGGCGACCAAACCAGGGATATTTCGAGGTAGAATCAGCGGCAATGATATCGCAGGCGCTTTCGCTCTCATCGATTCAGCAGCATATCCGCCGCTTGGATGCGCGGCACGATCTGGTGGCGGTGGCGGATCTGGTCGAATTGTGCTTCGACCAGACCCTCGACCCAGACGGCCGCTCTTACCTGCAGAGCATGCGGGAGGCGGCGCGCAACGCGCAATTGCTGGGCTGGACGAGTTCCTTTTACGATTACGCCCCCACCCCACTTTCGGGCTATGTCTGGGAGGAGGAGCAGCAGATCATCGGCAACCTCAGCCTGATCCCGATCAAGGTACAGGGGCAGCGCTGCTACCTGATCGCCAATGTGGCGGTGCACCCGGAGCAGCGCGGGCGGGGAATTGCACGGGCGCTGACCACCACAGCGATGAATTACGCCCGCTCGCGCCAGGTGCAGGCGGTGTGGCTGCAGGTGCGAGATGACAACCCTCCGGCGATTCACATCTATCGTTCAGAGGGCTTCGGGGAACGCGCCCGCCGGACAACCTGGTATTCAAACAACGAGGCAACATCCCCGCCGCCCGCCGGCGATATCGCCATCTGTCCCCGCCGCCTGCATCACTGGCCCCAGCAACGGCTGTGGCTGCACCAGCTCTACCCCGCCGAACTATCCTGGCACCTACCGCTCAACTGGTCGGCGATACGGCCTGACCTTTTGGGGATTCTATACCGCCTGTTCACCATCGAATCGGTGCACCATTGGGCAGCCGAGCGAGCGGGCGAGATGCTGGGTGTAATCACCCGACGGCGTTGCGCAGGCTATACCGACGAGCTGTGGCTGGCAGCGCCAGGGCAGGTGGAGCCGCTGGCGACGCGGCTACTCCTGGCACAGGCGCGCAGGATGCGCCCCTTATCGCGACCGCTAACGCTCAACCTGCCAGCGGACTTTGCCAGGCAGGTGTTGCTAGAAGCGGGTTTCAGCCCGCAGCAAACGCTGATCTGGATGGAGTCGCGGCTGTGAGCAGAGGGGGCTCAGGGCGGCGCAACCGCAGGGCTGATTTCACGTAGACAGGATAAACGAAAGGAGCATTCCCATGCAGAAATTTATCATCCGCTGGGCTATCAATGCAGTCGCCCTGTACGCCGCAATCGCCATTCTTCCCGGCATCCAGCCGCAAAGCGAGAACTGGCTTTCCTTCATCTGGCTGGCGCTGATCTTCGGCCTGGTCAATGCCTTCTTCAGCCCGCTGCTTAAATTCCTCACCTGCCCGCTGATCATCCTCACCCTGGGCCTCTTCACCCTGATCGTCAACACCCTGCTCTTCGCCTTTACGGGCTGGCTGGGGCAGCAGTTCCAGGTCGGCTTCACGCTGGCAGACCCGTGGTTCTGGAATGCGTTCTTGGGCTCGCTGATCGTCAGCATCGTCAGCGTGGTGCTCACGCTGCTGTTAAAGGATGAGATCAAAGGCAAGCGGCGGAAGCATTAATTTGACTTTCTAGTCGAATCGGCTTATACTGAGGTTGACCGGAGAAAACCCGCTATGCAAGTTTTTTCTGCCATAGGATCGCTTGGATAAAACCGTTGAAGGCACGCGCATTACGCGTGCCTTTTGCTTCCAAAATTTGTTCGAACGAAAGGAGACCACTAATAAAATGGATTCCGGCTTGATCCGCAAGCGAGAAAAGGCCAAGCGCTATGCAGAACAGCGCGACCGCATTCGCATTGAGAGCCTCAGCGTAACATTCGACGGGGATAATAACCCCCATACCGTCAAGTTTGAGCAGTCGGCCTGGCATTGTGATTGTGACTTTTTCCAGAGCCGCGGCACATGCAGCCACACCATGGCGCTAGAAATGATCTTAGAAAAGATGCTCCCAGAGCCAGTGCAAGCGACCGAGTAAGTGACAACTGAATACGGTTATTAAATGACACACCCCGCGTCTCATCTGCGGGGTGTGTCATTGCATCATCTGCCCCCACCCTGCCCGCCCTATACGGGGGAAGGGGGGCTAACCCATCTTATGGCTAAACTTGCTGCGAGTGGCTTCGGGCAGGCGCACGGTGAAGAGGGAGCCCTGCCCAGGGGTGCTGGCCACGGAGATGGTGCCGCCCATGATGTAGCAGAGGCGCTGGCAGATCGGCAGCCCAAGCCCGGCTCCGGAATAGTATTGGGTGGAGCTGGCATCTCCTTTTTCGAACGTCTCAAAAATGCTCTCGAGCTCTTCGGCAGAGATACCCATCCCCGTATCAGCAACTTCGAAAACCACCCATCGCTGCCCGGCTTCTTCCTGCCGCCAGGCAGCCAAGCAGATACTGCCATTCTCAGTGAATTTATTCGCATTGTCCAAAAGGTTGCTCAGGACACGCTCGACCTTTTCATGGTCAAGGATAACCGGCCCGTTGACCTGGATATCGGTGGTGAGCACATTGCCCTTTTTCTCCAGGCTGTTGTAGAAAGCGGCGCTGAGGTAGGCGACCATCTTGCGCACGTCAAAGGCTTCGAGCAGGGGCTCGATCTTGCCCGAATCGAGGCGAGAAATCTCCAGCACATCGTTGATCATCTTCAAAAGCCGCTCGCCAGCGCGGCGGACGGTTTCGAGGCGCGAAGAATATTCCGTCTCGCCGCGGCTCTCGGTCATTTCCTGCAACAACTCAGCGTAGTTCATCACCACTGCCAGGGGGGTGCGAAATTCGTGGCTGATATTGCCCAGAAAGAGGGTTTTTGCACGGCTTGCAGCCTCAGCATCCTCTTTGGCCTGCCGAAGCAATTCTTCAGCGCGCTTGCGGGCGGTGATATCGCGCAAGACAACCTGCACGCCAAGCTCACGGCCGCGCCGGTCGCGCACGGGGGTCACCTGCACATCCAAAATCATGTTGCCATCGCCATCCGGCAGCTCGATCTCTGCGCCATCGCCGAGGCTGAAACAGGCGACCAACGCCGGCATCCTCACCAGGGCCTCTGCGACGGGCTGCCCTATCACCCGTTCATCGCCGAGGGCGATCAACTGGCGCGCAGCCGGGTTGATATCCACGATGCGCTCCTGAAGGTCGAGTACGATCACCCCCTCGTTCATGCTATCGATCACGGCCTCGCGCGCAATGGGCACAATCTCCATTAGACTGTAACGGAACAGGCCCCAACTGGCGACAGTGCCGGTAAAGGTGAAGGCAAAGACAGTCAAATCCAGGTAGGGCAGCGGGGTGATGCCGGTGATATAGAGGATATTAGCAACCCAAGGCGCCAAGGCCCCCGAGAGCATAACCCAAGTTTGCTCGCGGTATAGGCGTGGCGCGCCCGATAGCGCGCGGGCCAGCTCGACCATGCCTGCAGCGAGGACCACGTATGCAAACACAACCACCAGCCAGAAGGCCGGGCCATGCTCCACCACCAGAAAGAGCAGGCCCCCGTACTGCTCCTGGCGTACCTGGCGCCAGACCAACCAGTGCGCCTCGTTGGTCCAAACGAGTGCAAGCAGAACCAGGGGAATTACGGCAAGCAGTGCAGCAAAACGCCAGTTAAACCCATCGGCGCGCTGGCGGTACTGCCTGGCAAAGATCATCCAGAAAACCGGCGCGCTCAAAATGCCCACGTATTCCAGCTTGGCAAACCAGACTTGCAACTCGAGGCGGGTTACGCTGATTTCGAAAGCATACCCGATCGCCCAGATCAGGATGCCTCCCAGCAGCAGATTCAAAGCCAGCGCCCCGGGCACCTGGCGCCGCCGCCAGGTGCGCACAACGAGAAACACCAAGAGGGCTATTGCAACGATCAGATGGATTGCGTAAGGATTACTTTGCAAGCCCGTAACCTCATCACCTGCCTACCAGATACCTGAAGAATATTTCGTGCTAATAATTCTAGCACAGGACTGCTCTGATCACCAATGCCATTCCTTGCAGCACATACCAGCCTGATGAGCGCCCCCAGGCGGCAAGATTTGCCCCCACCTGGGCAGGACTGCCCTCGCCGGTCAGGATCATATCCAAGGCTGCCAGCAGACGTTCATCAGCCTCGCCCCGGCTGGCGCACTCGATGAGGTTGGCGGAGAGGGTCGTAGTGCAAGCATAAGCCAGGCTGACCACCTGCTGGCTCAGGGTAGGCATATCCCAGGTGAGGTCCAGCACATCCCCCCAGCGGCGCAAGGCGAGCAGCAAGCCAAGCAACACATCATCCCCGGCAGGGGTGAGGCCGCTGCCGCGCCCCAGCAAGCGCTCTGCCGCAGCGAGAAGAGCCGCCGCATCAGCCTGCTCCACAGCCAGGCGGGCAGCCTGCAGCGCGGCAGCCAGGTCATCGCTTTGCTCGTCGCCTGCGCGGCGCGGGCTAGCAGCCGCCAGCGTATGCTCCAGCGCAAGCTTGCATTCTCGCGCTCCCGCATGCTGCGCCGGCCGGGCAGGGACCTGCCAGACTGCCGCGGCGCGGGTGGAAAATGCCAGCCCCAGCCCAGGGAAGAGAATCTCCCCGGCCGCGATATGAACCGGCTCAGCAGTCTGCACATCAAGCATTAAATCCCCCTCCACGTTCAGAGTCAGGGGGCCACAATATGATTCGGTTGAAAGGTAAACCACCCATCCAGTCGCGAGCAGAATATAGATCCCGCGCCAGGCAACCCCCATGAGCAAGGCAGGGATATCGCCCTGCAGCAATTGAAGGGCCGAGCTACCAATCGTCCGCACCGGGATCACACGCAGAGGCATCTCAGCCTGCCCTGTGGGCTCATTTCTCGAACAAAAGACCGTTCATGCGCTCTGCGGGAACGGCCTGCCCCTTGCCCGGCTCGAAGACCACATCATCCCGCTCGCAATAATACAACTGCATCCAACGCGCAATCCCCGCCTTGATCCGCTCCGCCTTTGCCGCCCTTTCCGCCTGCCCGCGGGCGAACTTCGCCATCAAGCGTTTGCGCAGCGCAAAGTAGATGGCATAGAACGCTGCCAGGATCAGCAACGCCACAGGCAGCAGCGCGCGCTGCGAAGTGAGGATTCCCACCAGGAACACCGGGATCACCAGCGTAAAGGTCAGCACCACCATGTCTGGGCTAACCGGCCGGGTGCCCAGCCCCTCCCTGCCACCCGCAGGGGGTGCCAGCCGCTTGCTGAGCTCTTTCCAGTGGGGGTGGGGCGCTTTGGCAACTTGCGGCTGCCCCCCGCCCTCCTGCGGAGCATTCCCGCCCCTCGCCAGGCCAATCCCCAGCAGGTAGATTGTGCTCACCTTCTCAACCGCATCGCCTTGCCCACAGGCAGGACAGGTAATATCATCATTCATCGTCATTCCTCACAGACGGAAAAGCCAGCTAAATGCTACAATCCCGGCAGCCATCGGCACCCACCAATAGGGCTGCACCGTCGCGGGCGGGAGGATCCCTACATTCAATAACACCCCCGCCAGGATCGCCGCCACCCCCACCCCTGCAGTCACCCGGTCGAGGCGGCGCGGGCTGATAATCGAATAGCGCGGTGGCGCCTGCTGCGCTTTGCCCTTGCCCTTCTTGCCTGCCGCTTGGGCAGTCTGCTGCAGGGCTTTCGCCCGCTGGCGCTGTAAGATGATCAAGCGCAGGTAAAAGATCAGCACTGCCCCGATCACCACAGCCGTTCCCGTATCAATGTTCATCCTGCCTCACTCCTCTGCGCCCCGCGCATAGATACGAAAATCGCACACCTCGCCCCCCTCCATCAACGTGGTGGTGCGCCGCAAGCGGATTGCCGCGTTGGAGGCGCGGTAAGCCGTCTCATCCGTACTGCAAGCCATCAGGTAGCCTACCTGGGGATGGCGCTCTTGAAAGTACCTCGCCCATTCACACTGCCGCACGTGCATCACAACTGCATGCCGATCGGCATGCAGTACCTCCATCTCCAACCCCGCCGTAAACAGGTTGGCCTCTGCTGGCTGGGTGGTCAGGCCTGCCAGGAACTCAGCCACGCTGGTGGTCTGGCCTCCCGCGGCCCGGCGGCGCTCCTCGCGAAGCACATCATAAGCAATCAGCTCACCCTGCTTGCCATGGCGGCGAATCAGTGCCTCAGTGAGCCGAGCTAGGCTATCAAAGCGCAGGTGCAAGGCCTCGTAAGCGCTGGCCTCTTTCCACACATTTAGGCTAGAGAAAGTGCGCCTGATCTGGGGAATCGGCGGTATCTGCTCCACCAGGCAGCGGGCTTCTGCCTGCGAGATACCTTCAACCTCTGCCGGAAAGATCTGGCCCGGCAGGCTGGCAAGCACCTGTTCCACATCCGCCGCCGTGTCGGATTCCTGCCATCCTGCACCCAGAATCACGCCCAGCAACGACTCATCGCAGCCCTGCTGCGCCTCCTGCCAGGCAGCCAGCGCACACTCGCGCCCCAGCCTCTCCAGCAAATGGCGTAACCAGTGCAGGTAGGCGGTATAACACGCCGGCAGCCAGGCCGCCAATCGCAAGGGGAAGTGCCGCTCCTTGATCTTTTCCATCGTAACGATTGTACTTGATCCACTGAATTTTACAACTGAACAGCCAGGCAGCGCAAGCCAGAGTACCTTTTGATAGAGAGCAAAATCACCGTAAGATAATGACATCTACCACTTGAACAAGGAGAGGTATGTTACCATAATAAAATAGTTCGCACATCAATCACTTCTCTGGAGGTTTGAGTTCTCGCGCACTTTTTCCGCTTCGCTCGTAGCCAACATGCTTCAAGATAGCAAGCAGAACCACTTGACCAACCACTCTCTTCCTCCCCCTCCTCCTCATCCTGCATGGCTGCTCATACGCGCCAGCCATTGGCTCCCGTATTGCCACATCCATCAACAAATATTCCATTCGAACCTGTTTTCTGAAGTACTCAGGAAAGGAGTGTTTTGATTCCATACGCCATAACCCTTCCCCTACATCGTTTTGTATCCCACCCCCAATACCCGAAGGAGTAAAAAGAACACATCATGAGCGCAAAAGAAAATGCAAAAATCACCGGCTACCTGCCACCCGACGCTCCACCCTGGGGCGCCATGATCAGCCTGGGCATCCAGCAAGTGCTCACCATGTTCCCTGCCACCGTGCTGGTCGCCATCCTGACCAAGTTTGATGTTGGCGTCACCCTGCTCGCCAGCGGCATCGGCACCATCGTCGCCCTCTTCGTCTCGGGCCGCCGCATCCCCCTCTATTACGGTTCTAGCTTCTCCTACATCACCGTCGTCGTCACCACCATGAGCCTCTACGCCAATGACTGCTTCGCCGACCCCACCACCTTCTACTGCCCCGATGGTGTGCGCATCGTCCAGGTCGGCATCATCGGCACAGGCGTGCTCGAAATCCTCGTCGGCCTGCTCATCATGCGCATCGGCAAAGAAGCCCTGGATAAGGTCCTGCCCCCGGTGATCACCGGCAGCGTCGCCATCGTCATCGGCATCGCCCTCGCTGGCGTCGCCCTCAGCGAAGCCTCGCTCAACTGGGTCGTCGCCTTCATCACCTTGCTCGCCACGATCCTCTTCTCTGTCTACCTGCAAGGCAAAGGCCTCATCGGCATGCTTCCCGTTCTGCTCGGCGCCATCGTCGGGTATATTGTCTCTGCCATCTTCTACCCCGACCAGATGAATTACGCCATCATCGCCGATGCCGACTGGATCCGCCTGAACGTGACCTTCCCCGCCTTTGGCGATCCCAACGCCTGGGGGGCTATCGCCGGCATCGCCCTCATCGCCATTGCCACCATCCCGGAGAGCACTGCCCACCTCTACCAGATGAGCCTATACATCGATCAGCTCGCTAAGGAGCTGGGCCGCGCCCCGCTGGAGATCAAGCGCCTCATCGGCCTCAACCTGGTTGCCGATGGCTCGGACGACATCATCGTCGGCCTGCTTGGCGGCTGTGCGGGAACCAACTACGGTGAGAACAACAGCCTCATGGCCATCACCCGTTGCTACTCTGTTCCCGTGCTGATGACCGCTGGCGTGATGGCGATCTTGCTCGGCTTCATCGGCAAGCTCGCCGCAGTGGTCAACACCCTACCCACCTCTGTAGTCGGAGGCCTCTCCATTTATCTGTTTGGCGTGATCGGCATGCAAGGTATTGCCCTCATCCAATCCGAGAAGGTCAACCTGTTCGAGCCGCGCCAGCTTGCTGTGGGGGCAACGATCCTGGTTGCGGGAATTGGTGGTGCCATCGGGATGCCGAATGGACTATTCCCCTTCCCCATCCCCGTCATCTTCCCCAACGGCATCCCAGCCATCGTATTCTCCGCCATCGTTGGCATCCTGGTCAACCTCATTTTCCTGCTCTTGCCGCCCAAGAAGTTCGGCATTCCCGACCGGGAAAACATTAACTTCTAACCCCTTTTTCAGACCTTTGGAACGTAGGACGCCAGGCGTTCTACGTTCCAAAATCTCTACAGTTGGTTTCTGGCATAGATAGCAAGGAGCATCCTTATGACGATCAATGCCCACCCTGAACTGCCTGAATTTGACTATATCCGGCCTGCTAGCCTGGTGGAGGCCAGCCAGTTCCTCGCCCAGCACCCCGGCGATGCCCGCCCGCTGCTGGGCGGCACGGACATATTGGTGCGCATGCGCGACGGCATCTGGCGCGACCGCTACCTGGTGGATGTGAAAAAACTGGATGGCACATCGGAGATCATTTTCAACGAAGGTCTTGGCCTCACCATTGGCGCAGCCGTGAACATGAACCAGGTTATTACCCACCCGCAGGTGCAGGCACATTACCCGCTGCTGGCGCAGGCCTGCCGCCGGGTGGCCTCTTATCAGTTGCGCAGCCGCGCCACGATTGTCGGTAATATTTGCAACGCATCTCCAGCGGGAGATACGATCGGGGCCTGCATGCTTTTGGACGGTATCTTGAACATCCACGGAATCAACGGTTTGCGCCAGGAGTTCCTGGCGGGGTTCTTCCTCGGCCCAGGGAAGACCATCCTCTCCCCTGGCGATATAGTCACCTCGATCCACTTTCCCCTGCCCCCTGCTGGCTGGGCAGGGACCTACCTGAAGCTGGGGCGGAATACATGGAGCGACCTGGCGATCGTGGGGGTGACTGTGTTTGGCGGGCCACACCCGGCTTCCGCCTCCGGATATCGTTTCCGCATTGCGCTGGCTTCCGTCGCACCAGTCCCGCTGATCGCGGCGGCAGCCGAAGACTACCTTTCCTGCACCCCGCCCACCCCCGAGAACTTTGCCCACGCAGCCCACCTGGCCGCGGAAGCGTGCAACCCGATCGATGACGTGCGCGGCAGCGCGCGCTATCGCAAAGCCATGGCGCAAAAATTAACCGAAAAAGCGCTTCAGAAAACCTGGCTGGAAGTCACGAGGTGAAAGATGGCTATTCATCGCATTTCATTGACTGTTAACGGCGAATTTGAGCAGGTCGATGTACCGTCTCAAATGACCCTTCTGCAAATGCTGCGCGAGAAGCTGGCACTCACCGGCACCAAGAACGGGTGCGCAGCGGGCGAGTGCGGAGCGTGCACGGTGCTGCTCAACGGCGAGGCGGTTAACTCCTGCATGGTGCTGGCTGCCGAGTGTGATGGCGCCTCGGTCATCACGGTCGAAGGGCTGGCCCAAGACGGTGTACTCGACCCCATTCAGCAAGCGATCATCGACCACAGCGGCGTGCAATGCGGCTTTTGCACGCCGGGGATTCTGATCTCGTCGCGCGCACTTCTGAACCGCAACCCCAACCCCAGCGAGAACGAGATCCGCGAAGCCCTGGTGGGCAACCTGTGCCGTTGCACGGGTTATTTGCGCATCGTCGATGCCGTCAAAGACGCTGCCCGCCGCCAGCAAGCCTAGTAATGGGAGCTACCTATGGCAACCAAAACTTCTACCCCCAAAACACCTCATCCCATCGGCGATAGCGTTCCCCGTGTGGACGCGCAGGAGAAAGTCACCGGCGCAGCCCTCTTCGCCGACGACTTGCAGTTCGGTCCTGGCCTGCTGTATGCGCGCATCAAGCGCAGCCCTCATCCCCACGCTCGCATCAAGCGCATTGACATCAGCCGCGCCAAAGCCCTGCCAGGCGTTAAGGCCGTCGTCACCGGCGAAGATTTCCCCGGCCTCACCGGCCTCTACCTGCAAGACCGCCACATCTTTTGCCGCGGCCGCGCCCGTTATGTTGGCGATCCTATCGCCGGAGTCGCCGCCACCAGCGAAACGCTCGCCGAGCAGGCCGTAGCCCTGATCGATGTGGAATACGAGCCATTACCGGGCGTCTTCGACCCCGAGTATGGCGCCACACCGGAAGCCCCCGTGCTCCACCCTGACCTGGGCGATTACAAGGTAGCAAACTTCATCTTCCCCAAGCCTGGCACCAACATCTCCAACCTCTTCAAGATCCGTAAAGGCGATGTTGACTCCGCCTGGTCACAGTGCGCCGCAGTTGTCGAGCGCACCTACCATATTCCCCACATCCAGCACGTGCCCATTGAAACGCACATCGCCATCGCCCGTGTGGAGCAGAATGGCAAGGTCACGCTGTGGGGCAGCTCACAATCGCCCTTTGCTCAACGCAGCCTGATCGCCACGGCGCTGGGGATTTCGCCATCCGATGTACAGGTGATCGCACCCTACGTGGGCGGCGGCTTCGGTTGTAAAGCTGGCGTGAGCATGGAAGCATTGGCGGTTGCCATTGCCACGCAGGTGCGCGGCCGCCCAGTGAAGCTGCGCCTGACGCGGGAGGAGGAATTCTATACCGCCTTCGTGCGTCAGGGGCTTGTGGCTCACTTTAAGATGGGCTGCGACAAAGACGGTCACCTGCTGGCGATGCAAAACCGTTTCTATTGGGATGCCGGCGCCTACACAGAGTACGGGGTCAACATCACCCGCGCCAGCGGTTACAGCAGCACCGGCCCTTACAATGTGCCCAACGTCAGCACCGATTCTTACTGTGTTTACACCAACCACCCCGTTGGCGGGCCGATGCGCGGCTTTGGCATGCCTGAGATGCATACCGGCCTGGAACAGTGCATTGATGAACTGGCTGAGCAGATTGACATGGACAAGGTAGCCTTCCGCAAGCTGAACTGCATCCAGGGAGGGGATATCATCGCGACCGGCATGACGATGCACCCCATCGGGCTGAGCGAGTGCCTAGAGAAAGCCGCTAAAGCAATCGGCTGGGGGCATAAGGATCCGCCCTCAGCGCCGAATAAGCGGCGCGGCAAGGGAATCGCAGCGATGTGGAAAGCTCCGGCGATGCCACCCAACGCCGGGTCGAGCGCAAAGGTGGCGCTCAACGAAGATGGCACCGTCACCGTCAGCGTGGGCGGGCAAGAACTCGGCCAGGGCTCCTTCACCATCGCTGCCCAAATGGCCGCCGCCGCCCTGGGCGTACCCATCGAGCATGTGCGCGTGGTCACCCCGCTGGATACGGATTACAGTCCCTACGAATGGCAAACGGTTGCCAGCCGCCTCACCTGGAGCATGGGCAACGCTGTCGCCGCTGCCGCCCGCGACGCCCGCCAGCAGATCCTAGAGTTGGTGGCTAAAGCCTGGAACGAAAATATCGAAGACCTCGATATCGTGGATGGCAACGTCATCTCTTACAAAACAGAAGAGACCATCTCCCTCAAGAACATCGCCATCTACGGCATCGCCTTGCCCAACGACCAGGGCTGGATCGGCGGGCCGGTGCTGGGGAGGGGCAGCTTCATGCCCACCTACGTCACGGGGCTGGACCCGGAGACGGGGCAAGGCCCGCGCGCCGTCGTCCACTACACCACTGGCGTACAGGCCGTCGAGGTGGAAGTTGACATGGACACCGGCAAAGTCGAAGTGCTGCGCGGCGTTGGGGCTTTTGACGTGGGCAAAGCGATTAACCCCGATATGGTGAGGGCACAGATGGAAGGAGGCTTTGTGCAAGGCCTCAGCACTGCCCTGTTCGAGAGCCTGCAGCTCAAAGAAGGCGTGCTGCAGAATCCATCCTTTGTAGATTACCGCATCGCCACTGCCACCGATGTACCCAATGATATCCAATCTATCATCGTCGAAGTCCCCCAGGATGATGGCCCCTGGGGCGCCCGCGGGGTCGGCGAACACTCCATGGTGCCCACCGTGGCTGCCATTGCCAATGCCATCTGCGATGCCATCGGCATCCGCGTCGGCGCACCGCCCTACACGTCAGAGAAGGTATACCTGGCGATGGTCAACGCAGGCCTGATCTAAACGAATGATTTGTGATGCGGGCAGTGCCGCCCGCATCACATGAAGAGAAAGGACCCCCCCTTGCCCGTTCAAACCCTGATCAAACCCAGCCAGTATTACGACTCGGTCAGCCTGATGCTGGTGGCCCGCGACCTAGCAGCTTTCCAGGGCGTAGCAGATGCCGCGGTGATGATGGCCACCGAGGCGAACAAAGGCATTCTCAAAGAAGCCGGGCTGCTCACCCCCCAGGCAGAGGCAGCCTCGCCCAATGACCTGGTGATCGCCGTGCGCGCCGATCAGAGTACAATCGCCGCGGCGCTGGCAGAAGCCGAAAAATTGCTACAAAAAAAACAAGCACCGTCTACGGGGGTCAAATTCCGTCCCAAGACGGTGCGTGGCGCAGTGAAAGCCAACCCAAGTGCCAATGTGGCGGTGATCTCTGTGGCAGGGCGCTATGCTGCGGATGAGGCCTGGGAGGCGCTGCACCAGGGGCTGCACGTGCTGCTGTTCAGCGACAACGTATCGCTGGAAGATGAAATTGCGCTCAAAAAATATGCCCTGGTCAACGGCCTCCTGCTGATGGGCCCCGGCGCAGGAACAGCAATCTTGAACGGCGTAGCGCTGGGGTTTGCCAACCTTTTACCTGCCGGGCCGGTGGGCATCGTCTCGGCGGCGGGCACCGGGCTGCAAGAAGTCTCCACGCTGCTGGCCAAGAACGGCATCGGCATCACGCAGGGAATTGGCGTCGGCGGCCGCGACCTGAAAGAAGAGGTGGGCGGGATGATGATGCTCGCCGGGCTGCAAGCCCTGCAGCACGATCCCGCCACGGGCGTGATCGTGCTGATTAGCAAACCCCCGGCGGCGGTGGTGGCGGAGAAAGTGCTGGCCCAGGTGAGGCAAAGCGACAAGCCTACCGTCGTCTGCTTGCTGGGAGCGAGCGAAAAGGCGCAGGGCGGCTGGATGCAGGCGCACACACTCGAAGAAGCGGCCAACCTGGCCATCCAGGCTGCGGGGGGAAAACCTGCCCAACCCATCCAGGCTGGGTTGCCCAAGATTGCAGCAGCCCCCCGCCCCGGAGCGCGTTACCTGCGCGGGCTCTACTCCGGCGGGACGCTTTGCTACGAGGCGCAGGTAATTTGGCGCGACATTCTCCCCCAGCCGGTTTTCTCGAATGCACCGTTGCAACCTGAGCACAGGCTCCCTGATTCCACCCGCAGCCAGGCGCACAGCGCCATCGACCTGGGCGAAGAAGAGTTCACCGTGGGCCGCCCGCACCCCATGATTGACAACGACCTGCGCATCCGCCGCCTGCTGCAAGAAGCGCAAGACCCGCAGGTGGCGGTGATCCTGCTGGATGTGGTACTCGGCTACGGCGCGCACCCCGACCCCGCCGCCGAGCTTGCCCCAGCGGTGCAAAAGGCACGCACGCTGGCCGCGCATACAGGCAATGAGATCACCTTTATTGCCTCCGTTACCGGCACCGAGCAAGATCCGCAGTCGCTCAGCCGCCAGGTTGCGCTGCTGGAGCAGGCAGGGGTCACGATCTGCCCGAGCAACGCTGCAGCGGCACGCCTGGCTGCGGCAGTGATCCATGCACAAAGCGCCTCTCAATAAGGATGACCCATGACCATACGCACGATTAACGATCTATTCAGCCAGCCAGTGCACGTGGTGAACGTGGGACTAGGCAGCATGGCCGAATCGGTGGAGGCCCAAAACATCCCCGTGGTCAATGTGGAATGGAAGCCGCCCGTCCAGGGCGTCCGGCGCCTGCACACCACGCGCACCGGGGTGGATATTGAGGCTGCCAACGCCGAAGCTTGCCAGCGTATCAAGCAAGGGCGCCCCGTGCTTGTGGGCATGGGCATCGCCCGCCAGGTGATCCCCGGCATGCACGAGCGCATGATCCTGCACGCCGGGCCTCCCATCACCTGGGAGCGCATGTGCGGCCCGCAGCGCGGTGCGGTGATGGGCGCATTGATCTACGAAGGCCTGGCCCAGGATGAAGCCCAGGCGGCCCAAATCGCCGCCGCAGGGGAGATCGAATTCACCCCCTGCCACCACCATCACGCCGTCGGCCCGATGGCTGGCGTCGTCTCGCCCTCCATGCCCGTCTTCATCATCGAAAACAAAACCTTTGGCAACCTGGCTTATTGCACGCAGAACGAAGGGCTGGGCAAAGTGCTGCGCTACGGCGGGATGGGCGCGGAGGTTTACGCCCGCCTCAAATGGATGCAGACCGACCTCTACCCCGCCCTCGACCGCGCCCTGCAAACCCTGCCCGATGGCATCGACATTCGCAGCCTCATCGCCCAGGCACTGCACATGGGCGACGAATGCCACAACCGCAACCGCGCCGCTACCTCCCTCTTCCTGCGCACCATCGCCCCCGCACTGGCGCGCACCAGCCGCAGCAACGAGACCCTTGCCCAGGTGATCGAATTCATCGACCGCAATGATCACTTCTTCCTCAACCTGAGCATGCCCGCCGGTAAAGCGATGCTGGAGCCTGCCGAAAACATCCCTGGCAGCAGCATCCTGACAGTGATGGCGCGCAACGGCACCGATTTCGGCATCCGCATCTCCTGCATGCCCCAGCGCTGGTTCACCGCCCCCGCCGGGCAGGTGCAAGGCCTCTATTTCCCGCAGTTCACGGAGAAAGACGCCAACCCCGATATCGGTGATAGCACCGTCACCGAGACCGCCGGCTACGGCGGCGTAGCCATGGCTGCAGCCCCGGCAATCACCAAGTTCGTCGGCGGCACCCCAGACCTGGCACTGCAGACCACCCTCGAGATGTATGAGATCACCTTCGATGAGCACGAGCAGTTCACCATCCCGGCGCTCAATTTCCGCGGCACCCCCTGCGGCATCGACCTGCGCAAGGTGATGGAAACTGGCATCCTGCCGCAGATCAATACCGGTATTGCCCATAAAGACCCCGGTGTTGGCATGGTGGGCGCGGGCATCCTGCGCGCCCCGCAAAAATGCTTCCAAGATGCCTTCGCGGCCTTCCAGGAGCAGTAGGGGCGGATGGCATCCGCCCGCCACGTAAAAAGATTTCAAGCAAAAAGGAGACCCCTATGAAATTTATTGACCTCACCATCCCCCTTGGCATCGCCACACCCCCCTGGCCCACCTACGAACCCCTGCAGGTAAAGTATTTCAAGCGCCTCGCCCCCAACGGCGCCAACGGTCAGGTGGTCACCCACTCCAACCACCTGGGCACCCACCTGGATGGCGAAATCCACTTTCACACCCCTGGCAAGGATATCGCCTCGCTGGAGATGGATTTCCTTGCCCATGAAGCCGCTATCGTCGATCTCTCCGATATCTGCGGCGACTACGACGTTTATACCTCCAAGATGGTCGAAGAGCGCGTCGAAGTCCGCCCCGGCGACATCCTCATCATCCACACCGGCTACCACCACTTCGGCTGGGATATGCCCACCGCCAACGAGATCCGCTACATGGTCATGCACCCCGGCCCCGACCGCGAGTTCGCCGATTGGGCTAAAGCCAAAAAACTGCGCTGGATCGGCGTCGATTGCGGCAGCGCTGACCACCCCATGAACACCATCATCCGCGATTGGATGCCCCGCCAGGCGCGCCAGGCCGAAAAAGTGTTCAAAAAGAAGTTCAACCAGTCCCTGGCCGAATACTACGACGACACCAAGTACCAGCTCATGCACCTGGAAATGTTCCCCTACGGCATTATCCATGCCGAATGCATCGGCGGCGATATCGACCTGCTGGTGAACCGCCGCGTAAACGTGGCCTTCTTCCCCTGGCGCTTCGTAGACGGTGAATCGAGCATCGGGCGCTGCGTCGCATACGTAGAGGATGACGAATACGAGGCGCTGATGGCGCAAAAGGCCACCCTGCCCAAAACCAAGTTTGGCGACGCCTACAACCCCCAGCACACTGAGAGCATCAACCAGCTGAGCAAGGCGAATTATAGTTAGCGCGCGGCGCTCACCCCGCGTAATTCTGATCAGGAGATAACTGTATGGCAATCGATATGGAACTTGAGGCCGTCCTGCGGCCCACCCAATACCCCATGCCGCCTTACCCGCCCAAAGTGGTCACCCTTGCCAACGGCAAGAAGATGGTCATCCGTCAGGCCGAGCGGGAAGACGTGCCCGAAATCCTCAAATCCGTCCACCCCTGCCTCTTCATCGAGCGCGACTACTATAATATCGTCAGCGCCCGCCTGTATGGCGAGTTGCTCGCCTGGTACTACTACCGCGCCAAGAGCCCCTACTGCCTGATGGGCCAGGTGGACGGCTACCTGGTTGGCGTGGTCAACGGGCGCATGGAAACCGAAAAAGTCGGCATGTCTTACCACACCCTCGCCATCGACCGCGGTCTGCGCATCGGCTCCCACCTCTTCGCCGCCAAGATGGAATACCACCTCGAATACCTCGGGCAGGAAGAAATACTCATCGTCGCCGAAAGCCCCATCGGCTTCCGCCGTTGGATGATCGAGTACCCCCTCAAACCCTCCAAGATCCCCCACGAGCTGGGCGGCGGCGACTCCTACATCCTGACCCGCGAGATCTACGAAAAGGCCAAGCCCCGCCTCGTCGTCGGCGACCGCCCCGTGCCTCCCGACCTGTGGGAAGAAGCCACCCGCCATATCCTCTTCGCCGATGAAGATACCATCCGCGAGCGCATCGCCGGGTTGAAAGGAAGATGACACCATGAGAGACGTAGCAATTATCGGCGCTGGCATGATCCAGTTCGGCCGGCGCGACGAAGACACCCTGCTGGATATGCTGGCCATGGCCTCGCTTAAGGCTCTCGACGATGCCGGCCTGGGCGACCGCTCCGTAGACGCCGTCTACGTGGGCAACATGGCTGCTGGCATGTTCCAGCACCAATCCTCCATCGCCTCCTCGCTGGTCGATCGGCTGAGCCTGCTGCCCGCGGCGGCTGACAGCGTGGAGAACGGCCCCGCCTCCGGCGGCTCGGCGGTGAAGAACGGCCTGCTGGCTGTTGCTTCCGGCTATTACGATTACGTGCTGGTTGTCGGTGGCGAGAAAATGCGCGAGGTCACCGGCTGGCGCGCCACCGATTTCGTAGCCACCATGACCCACCCCCAGGCCGAATACCCCTACGGCATCACCCTCCCCGGCATGGCAGGCATGTTCACCCGCCTGTACATGGAGAAATACGGCGTCACCCGCGAGATGCTCGTTGCCGTGGCGATCAAGAACCAGGCCATGGGCGGGCTGAACCCCTACGCCCATGTCGAAATGGCCATTGACAAAGAGGGTATCTTCACCAGCCCTCATTCTGTGGTCAACAACCCCGTCGGCGCCGACCCCCTGCACCTCTACGATATGTGCCCGGTCAGCGATGGCGCCGCTGCAGTCGTCCTCTGCCCCCTCGAGATTGCCAAAAAGCTGAACAAGCCCCCCGTGCTCATCGCTGGCTTCGGTCAGGCCACCGACACCCACACCCTGCAGGAACGCGAGGACCCCACCGACCTCAAAGCCGTCACCCTCGCCTCGCAGCAGGCTTTTGAAATGGCCAAGCTCAAGCCTTCCGATATCCACGTCGCCGAGCTGCACGACGCCTTCACCATCCTCGAGATCGCCGAGAGCGAGCACGTCGGTTTCTTCAAGAAGGGCGAGGGCGGAAAGGCAGTCCTGGCTGGCAAGACCCGCCTCGGCGGGCAGATCCCCATCAACCTTTCCGGCGGCCTCAAAGCCCGCGGCCACCCCGTCGGCGCTACCGGCGTCGCCCAGGTGGTGGATATCGTCTGGCAACTGCGCCACGAGCTTCCCAAGGAGCGCCAGGTCAAGAACGCTCAAAACGGCATCACCGTCAACTTCGGCGGTTTTGGCAATAATGTCACAGCCTTCGTGCTGCGGAGGGTAGAGAAATGAAATACGAGATCGCCATCCTCGCTTACCGCTGCAAAAAGTGCGGCAAGCTGCACTACCCCTACCATGATCGCTGCCTGGCTTGCAAGAGCCGTGATTTCGAGCCCGTCAAGCCGCAGGGCAATGTCAAGCTGCTCACCTTCACCCGCATCTACAACCTGCCCTGGGGTTTCGACCAGCGCTACCTCACCCTCGGCGTGGGCGAATTCGAGAACGGCGTGCGCGCCATGGCGCAGATCCACGTCGACGAATCCTACCCCCTGCAGATCGGCATGACCCTCCAGCCCTCCTGGGGCGTGGTGCGCATCCAGAACGGCGAGAACGTCTACGGGTTAGTGCTTGAGCCGCTCGCTTGAGAGAGAGTCTAGATCTTCCAATAAGCCCGGGAGTGTCCAAAAAGAATAAACCAATAGAAGAATATGCACACCAGTGGGGGTTGGGCTTCGCCCAACCCCCACTGGTGTGCATTAATTTCCTTCCTTTGGTTCTTTTTGGACAGCCTCAGGCTTTATTAATTCTCACCGCCCCTCCATCCCCACCAGCGTCACCCCGGGCGCCTATAAACGTCAACCTTTTAGCAGTATATCCGTAACTTCTCAATAACTTGGGGTACGTATAACCTGCATTTTTAGGTTAAAATTAGGATAAGTACTTCTCTTCTGCTGGCGCGAATCCCATCGAGGTGAGTATGAGCGCAAAACAGATCACCAAAGCCCAGCTCCAGCGCGAGTTGGACGAGAGCAGGCAGCGCGTGGCTGAGTTGCAAGCCTGCGAAACCCTCCTGACTGATTACCGGAGCCTCAACCGCAAGCTCTTCGAAGCCTCCACCGACGCCATCTTCCTCGAAAACCTGGAAGGCAAAATCTTCGATTGCAACCAGGCAGCCTGTAAGATGTATGGTTACACCCGCCGGGAACTGCTCCAATTAAGCGTAACCGACCTGGTGCCGCCCGAGTTCCTGACGCAAGTTCCTGAGCTCACCCTGCAGCATCAAACTACTGGCGGTGTTTTCATCAAAGCGCTCAACGTGCGCAAAAACGGCCAGCCTTTCCCGGTGGAGGTCTCCACACAGGTGATCAACACCGCAGAGGGTTCCAGAGTGCTCGTTTATGTGCGCGACATCACCGCCCAGGAGGTCGCCGCCCAATCCCTCGAGCAGCGCATGCAGGAGATCATCGCCATCTACGAGACCTCGCTCGAGATCAGCGCCCAAAGCAACCTTGCCGTGTTGCTGCCCGCCATCATCGAGCGCACCGTCAACCTCATCGGCGCCCCCATGGGCGGCTTATACCTGATGCAGCCCGACGGGCAAAGCCTCAGGCTGGCCATCAGCCACCACCTGCCGCGTGATTACACCGGCGTCACCCTGCGCCTGGGCGAGGGGCTTTCAGGACGTGTTGCTCAGACTGGTCAGTTGATGACAATTGAAGATTACCATGCCTGGGAGGGGCGGGCGGAGATTTATTCCGATACGCCCTTCCGCTACGTGCTCGCCATTCCATTGAAGATTGAAAACCGAGTCATCGGCGTGCTCAACGTCGCCGATATCCAGTTCAGAGAGCCTTTCAGCGAGCAGCAGGTACAGCTCATCACCCTCTTCGCCAACCAGGCCGCCGTCGCCATCCACAACGCCCAGTTGCTAGAGGCCTTGCGAAGAGAGCTTGCCGTGCGCCAGCGCGCCGAAAAAGTGCAGGCCGCCCTCTACCGCATCTCAGAAGCCACCCAGACCGCCCAAGACCTCAGCCAGCTCTTTGGCCTCATCCATGCCACCATCAAAGAGCTGATGCCAGCGCGCAACTTCTATATCGCCCTTTATGATTCCTCCGCCGACCTGATCACCTTCCCCTACTACACCGATGAGTTCGATCCGCCGCCCCCGCCCACCCGCCCTGCCCGCGGCCTCACCGAATACGTTCTGCGCAGCGGTCAGCCCCTCCTCGCAACCCCCGAAGTTTACCAGCAATTGCTCGACAGCGGCGAGGTGGAGTCCGTCGGCGCTCCCTCCGTTGACTGGTTGGGCGTGCCCCTCAAGACCCACCAGGAATCCATCGGCATGATGGCCGTCCAGACCTACACCTCCGAGGAACGCTACAGCCTCGCCGACCAGGATGTGCTGGCGTTTGTCTCTACCCAGGCGGCCATGGCCATCGAGCGCAAAGCAGCCGAGCAAGCCCTGCGCCGCAGCGAAGAGCGCTACCGCCTCTTGTTCGAAAAAGCCACCGTGGGCATCGTGCTGATCAACCCGCAGGGCGCCATCCTGGAGGTCAATCCCACCGCCCTGCAAATCCTTGGCTCTCCCTCCGCTGAGGCAACCAAATCCATCAACATCCTCACCTTCCCCCCCCTGATCAAAGTCGGCTTCAGCGATGCCGTGCAGCAGTGCCTGAAAACCGGTCAGCCCATCATCGCAGACTGCCCCTACACCAGCCTGTGGGAGAAATCGGTGCATGTCCAATACCACCTCTCGCCGATCAGCGACGAAGAGGGGAACGTCGCACTGGTGCAGACGATACTCGAAGATATCACCGAGCGTGTGCTCGCCGAGCAGGAAATCCGCCGCCTCAACCTGGACTTGCGCCATCACGCTGAGGAGCTTTCCATCCTCCACCAGGCCGGGCAGGTGATGACCTCCACCCTCGATCTGGAACATCTCTACAACCTCATCGTTGAGCAAACTCTGCGCCTGTTGGGCGTGGAAGCTGCGCTGCTGCTGATGAGCAAACCCTCCCCCGCTGCGGGCGAGCCTGGCACAGAGCAACTGGAGGATTTTACCGTCGCCGCAGAATGCGGCCTGGGGGTGAAAACAACGGCGATGAAACATGCCCTGCCTCCAAACAGCATCGCTGCCTGGGTGATCCACAACAAGCAATCCACCCTGGTGCTGGATGCCCATAACGACCCGCGCTTCTACCCCCAGGCGGATGAAGAGATCAAAACCGCCATCCAATCGCTGCTATTGGTGCCGCTGCTCAGCCAGGGCAAGCTCATCGGCGTGGTAGGAGCCATCAACAAATCTTCTGCTCCCTTCAACGAGCGCGACCAGGCGCTGCTCGAATCGCTATGCAGCTCCGCCGCCATCGCCCTCGAAAACGCCCGCCTGCTGGCTGAAACACAACGCCGCGCCGAGCAGTTGCGCATGCTTTACGATGCCGGCATCACCCTCAACCGTACCCTCGATTCACGCCTGCAAATCGAAACCCTCTCCCAAATTGCCATGCAAACCCTGCATGCCGAACACTGCGAGTTCTTCCGCTATGATCCTACCCAAGATGAAATCAATTATGAATTTGGCACCGGGCGCAGCGCACACCTGCCAGGATTGCAAAAACTGCACCGTCGTCTGGGTGAGCAGAACGGACTGATCGGCTGGATTGCTCAGCATCGCAAGCCCTTCTACCTCCCCGATACCACCCTGGACCCGCGCTGGATTCCCATCGACCCGGAGATCCGCTCTGTATATTGGGTTCCCATTGAGCACGATGAGCGCTTATTGGGCCTGCTCTCGGTTGCCACCACCCGCCCGGATGCTTTCTCCCCCGATGACCAGCGCTTGCTCATCCTCTTCGCCAATCAGGTCGCCGTTGCTCTGGATAACGCCCAGCTCTACCGTGAAGCCCTGGATGCAACAGAGCGCCGCACCGCTCTGCACTGGCTCAGCCAGCAGATCATCCGCAACGCCTTTGAGCCGGAACAGATCTACCAGGCCATCTACCAGGCCGCCCTCAAATTGATGCCCGCCGATGCCTTCATCATCGCCTTGGTTGATGAGCCAGGCGACGCCATCAACCTGGTTTATTGCATCGATCGCGGCCAGCGCTACACCGGCCTGCACGTCGAACACGGCCACAGTCTGAGCGGCTACATCATCCAATCCGGAGAGTCGCTGATCATCGACCAGGCCGACCTACCCCAGATCGGCGTGGACGCTCTCCATTTTGGCGATGATGCCTCCGTTCATTCCATCCTCGCTGTGCCGATGCGCATCAGTGAGCGCGTCATTGGGATGATCTCCTCCCAATCCTACCAAACCCACGCCTACTCATCCGAAGATGCCAACCTGCTCGAGATCCTCGCCTCCAATGCCGCCATCGCCCTCGAAAACGCCCGTATCTTTGCCCAGATGCAAGCCGCTAACCTCGAGCTGGTGCGCGCCTACGAAGCCACCATCGAAGGCTGGTCGCGCGCCCTCGAAATGCGTGATAAAGAAACCAAAGGCCACTCCGACCGCGTCACCCGCATGACCCTGCGCCTAGCGATCGAGATTGGCATGTCGGAAGAAGAGCTGGTCCACCTGCGCCGCGGCGTGCTGCTCCACGACATCGGCAAAATGGCTGTCCCGGATCACATCCTGCTCAAGCCTTCCACCCTCTCTGAGGACGAGTGGCAGATCATGCGCCAGCACCCCATGCTGGCGCAGCAAATGCTCTCCGGGATTGAATTCCTCCAACCCTCACTGGATATTCCCTACTGCCACCACGAAAAATGGGATGGCAGCGGTTACCCGCGCGGCGTCAAAGGCCAAGAGATTCCCCTCGCCGCCCGCATCTTCTCCGTCGTCGACGTCTGGGATGCCCTCTCCTCCGACCGCCCCTACCGCCCTGCCTGGACCCCCGCTGCCGTCCGCACCTACATCCTGGAACAGTCCAGCACGCGCTTCGACCCCGAAATCGTCGCCACCTTTATCAAACTGCTCGACGCCGGCGAATTCATCGATGAACAGGTCGCCAGAGCCTTGCACTTGTGATCATTAGCAGCCATGGTTCTCAAAACCAGCCTCACCAGACAATGCATCTATCTCTTCGTTTCCTTGGCGCTCCTCGCTGCCGGGCTGGCCGTGCCACACACCGCCCTCGCCCAGAGCGAAACCCCCTACAACCTGATCGATGCCGTCAACGCCCTGCGCGCCCAAAACGGCCTCCAGCCTTACCAGATCGACCCCTGGCTGATGGCCTATGCCCAGGAACACTCCGACTACCAGGCATCCATCCAACGCTCCACCCATCAGCATAGCGATGGCTCCATCCCCACTGATCTTGGGCTGGTCGAAAACGTAGCTGGCGGAGATGTCGGCGTGGTGGCGGTAGCAATCGTAGTGTACGAGATTTGGGTCGATTGGGGTCACCGCCACACCCTCACCGGTTACACCAGCGGAGCCGTGGGGGCAGGCATTGCATTGGACGATAACGGGACCTTGTACTACACCCTCGATCTCCGCCCAGGAACAGAAATCGATGAAGGCACCCCCGCCCCAGGCGCTCCAACCACCTTCCCTCCCTTGCAAACCAGCGCTCCAGTCACTTTTATACCCTTGCAAACCAATACCCCCGCCCCAGATGGCGCAATCATCCACGTTGTCAGCCAGGGTGAAACACTGTGGAGCATCGCCCTCTCGTATGGCGTCACCGTCGACGAAATCCGCCGCCTGAACAACATCACAGCCAATGACACAACAATCTATGTCGGTCAGAAACTGCTCATCCATCCTGGTGGCGCAGCATCCTCTCCCCTGCCGGGTAGCTCACCCACAGCCACCGACCAATCCCCCTCTGCAAACGCTCCTGCTGCCTCAACCGCCACCTTCCAGGCTGCCGCCATTTCCATCACCCCAAACCCCCCCCCCCCCCCCCCCCCCCCCCCCCCCCCCCCCCCCCCCCCCCCCCCCCCCCCCCCCCCCCCCCCCCCCCCCCCCC
>JAFGBV010000051.1 GCA_016932955.1 Anaerolineales bacterium
ATGGGGATGCTGGGCTGCAGTAGATTTCCTGGGGTGCGCCGATCTGTTCGACGCCTCCGGCGTTCATCACCACCACCCGATCTGCCAGCACGAAGGCCTCCTCCTGGTCGTGGGTCACGTATATAGCGGTCTGCTGCATGGATCGCAGAATGTGCTTGAGATCGACAACCAACCGTTCGCGTAAGCTGCGGTCTAGCGAGCCAAGCGGCTCGTCGAGCATCAATAAACGCGGGTGGGGTGCAAGCGAGCGCGCCAGTGCCACCCTTTGCTGTTCGCCACCAGACAATGTGTTCACGTCGCGCCTCTCGAAACCCGGCAAGCCCACCAGCTCGAGCGTCTCTTTGACCCTGTGCTCGATTTTCTCTGGTTGTTGCTTGCTCATTTGGAGGCCAAAGGCGATATTCCTGGCGACGTTCAGGTGGGGAAAGAGGGCAAAATCCTGGAACATCAGCCCAAAGCCACGACGGTGAGGCGGAATGCCCACTAGTGGGCTGCCCTCCCATAATATCTCGCCTTCGTCAGCGGGGAACAGCCCAGCGATGATCGCCAGCAGCGTGGATTTACCGCATCCGCTAGGGCCGAGCAAGGCAACGATCTCTGCCCGCTGCACTGTAATGGAAACGCCTCGCAAGGCGGGTGTGTTGCCAAAGGATTTGTAAATGTTTTTAATCTCCAGCATAGCTATTCCCGCAGTTAGAATTCGCCCACTTCTGCTATGCGCAGGCGTTCGATCAGTAGAATGCCAATGCTGGTGATCAGCATCAGCAGGGTGCTGAGTGCCAATGCCTGTCCGTAGTTCATCGCACCCGGCTGGGAGATGAAGCGATAGATAGCCACAGGCACGGTCGGGTATTCGGGGCGGGCGATCAGGGATGTGGCGCCAAATTCGCCCAGCGAGATGGTGAAGGCAAATACCGCTGCTACTAGCAACGAACGACCTACCAAAGGCAGGTCGATGGTGCGAAAGACAGCCCCCGGCGAGGCACCCAGTGTGGCAGCTGCATGGTGTAGCTGTGGACGGATGCTGCGTAACGCAGGCGTCAGGCTGCGCACTACAAAGGGGAACGCCACCAATGTATGCGCCAGGGGGATCAGCGCCCATGAATTGCGTAAGTCGAGCGGCGGCTGGTCGAGGGCGACGATAAAACCTAACCCAAGTGTAACTGCCGAAGTGCCCAGTGGCATCATCAGAAGCGGGTCCATCAGCCGGTTGAAAGGATTTTGTGCGGCGCTCGCCAGCGACCAGGCTGCCGGCAGCCCCAAAAGAAGCGATAGCAGCACTGTCGCGCTGGCATATCCCAGCGATAGTCCCATGGCAGCCGTGGGCGGGGCATAGAACATGGATTGGCGGCGATTGATAGACAGCTCGCGATAGAAATCCAGCGTCAGGCCGCGTTGAATGGGCTGGCTATCCAAGCGGTTGGATTCCAGGTGGGTGACCGAGCGCAACGCCAGCGAAGCCAGCGGCAGGATGAACAGAGTCAGCAATAACACGAGAATGCCGCCGGCAAAGAGCCGCGCCCGCCAGGAGGCCAGCCGTTCCTTGGTGTAGGTCTTGGGGCGCAGGCTCAGTGGACGTGAGATCCGGTTCGACAACCAGGTGTAGGCAATGGTCAATCCGAGCGTGCAGGCGAGCTGGATGACTGCTAACGAGGCTGCCACCGGCAGGTTGAACAAGCTGATCGTCTGGGTGTAAATTTCCACCTCCAGGGTAGCAAAACGCGGCCCGCCCAGCAGCAGGATGACCCCAAAGGAGGAGAAGTCAAAGATGAAGACCAACAACGCTGCTGCGGAGATCGCTGGAAGGAGCAAAGGCACGGTAACCTGCCAGAACGTGCGCCAGCGGTTTGCACCTAAGACCTGAGCAGCCTGGACCAGGCGCGGGTCAATGTGTGACCAAAAATCACCCACCATACGCAGGACAATAGTGGTGTTATAAAAGACGTGCGCCAGCAGGATGGCTGCCAGGCTGTTGGTCAAGACAAGCGGCGGCTCTGTGAGGCTGAAAAGCTGCATCAGTCCCAGGTTAAGCCAGCCGCGCGGCCCAAGCAGGGAATTGAAGGCGGCAGCCACCACCAGCGTTGGCATGACAAAGGGGATGGTGGTGAGCGCCTGCAGCAAGGATTTGCCAGGAAAATTGAAGCGGGCGAACAGGTAAGCCCCCGGCAGCCCAATCGCCAGCGTCAGCAGGGTGGAGAGTACCGCCTGCCAGATGGTGAAGCTCAGCACCTGGTAAGTGGAACGGGAGGCGAGGGTGTCCAGCAGCGCACCCATCCAACCTGTCTCGCCGCGCCCAAAGCTAACCTGGAAAATACTGCCGAGCGGGTAAAAATAGAACAGTGCCAGGAATCCCAGCGGCGCCAGCCATAGCAGTGCGGTGGTGAGCAGCGGGCTGCTGGACCTCACTGGTCGTTTTACCAGGCTCACTTCAATACCGCTTCGGTCCAATCAGCGATCCACTTCTCGCGGTTCTCCGCGATGTCTTCAGGGCTCACCAGGGCAGGTTGATCTGGAATGCTCATGAATTTGGTGAACACTTCAGCCAGTTTAGCATCTGTATTGACTGGAAAGACGAACATCTGCAGCGGAATATCTTCCTGGAAAGGGATGGACAGCATAAAATCAACCCATTTTTGCGCCAGATCACGGTTGGGAGTGCCTCTCAGGATGCCGACGAACTCGATCTGGCGGAAGCAGCTCTCAGGACTGGTGACTGCCGCGGTAGGAGGGCTGTCCAGGGGCTCTTCAGCGAAGATTACCTCGACCGGCGGGCTGGAAGCATATGAGACGATGATTGGGCGGGTCCCGCCCGAGCGGGTGAATTCGGTATAGTAGGCTGCGTTCCAGTCGTTGACTACCTGTACCTCATTCTCGACCAGTTTCTGCCAGTAGTCAAGATAGCCATCCGGACCGTATTTGCCAATCGTTGCCAGCAGGAATGCTAGCCCGGGTGAGGAAGTTGCCGGGTTTTCCACCGCCAGCAGCCCCTTGTACTCAGGTTTGAAGAGGTCGTCCAGGCTGGCGGGCGGTGGGAGTTGCTTTTCTGCGAAGTAGGCAATATCGTAATTCAGGCAGACATCTCCGTAATCCACTGGCAGAGCGCGCTGCTGCGGGTCAAGTTGAAATTCGGCTGGCACCTGCGCCAGCAGGGGCGAATTGTATGGCTCGAAGATATCCTCCTGTAAAGCGCGGCTGAGGAAGGTGTTGTCTACGCCGTACAAGACATCTGCCAGCGGATTATTTCTGGAGAGGATGGCTTTGTTCAGCATTGTACCTGCGTCACCTGAGGCCAGGAACTGCACTTTTACATTGTTATCGGATTCGAATTGGGTGATGACTTGCTCAGAAACCGCGAAGGAATCATGAGTCATCACGCGCAACGTGCGCGGTTCACTACTTACTGGTGGTTTGGTCGGTGCAGATGTGGTTGCGGACCCTGCACAAGCTGCCAAAAGCCAGCCTGCCAGTAAGAATACCAATACGATTTTTCTGTTCATCTAATACCTCCATTATGGATCACCACGCAGATCACTAACCCTTCGCGCAGAGAAATGATGGCGCTCTCAGCCGTGAAAACGTTGCTGACACCGCGCGGTGAGCCAAATTCTAAGTCTTCGTTAGCGAGGGCGTATTCCAGACCCTGGGTCGTGATGCCTTGCGCTCGTGAACTGAGCGGAATGAGAGAGAGCGTGTCGCCGAGCTGTCCGCTCAATGCCAGGCTTTCCCCACTGCGCAGCAGCATCAGTTCCTGGTGATTGTCCACCAGCCTCACATGCATCCCCTGGTATGCCGGGTGGGCTGTCAGAAAGATATTCGCCAGTGACATGTCCCAGCGCTCGCCCAACGCGGCGATGAGCAGCACTTCCTGGCAGCTACGTTGCCGGGCATATTGGAAGGCCAGCTCGAGGTCTGTTTCATCTTTATGGGTGGGGAAACGCAGCAACTGGACGCCCTCCGCCTGTAGGGTGTTCAAGTCTTCATCTTGTAGTGAGTCGAAATCACCAATCACCACCTGCGGTTTGACGCCCAACTTGCGACAATGCAAGGCGCCACCATCCGCGGCAATGATCAGGTCATCCGACTGGATTTCGTTGCGCAGCTCGGGAGAAAGGTTTAGCTCTCCGTTAGCAAAGATGACGGCACGTTTCATTAAAAAATTTCCTCCACCAAGGCGGCGGAGGTGAATAGCAGTGTGCGATTCCTCCGCCGGCATTACCCGGATCAGGTTCGCGGGTCGAAAGCTTACGGCTTTCCTCTCAGCCTGGCATCACCAGGCTCCCCGTGCAATGTTCAGTTTGCCCGCCCTGTCCCGGGTATCTTTTCTCCGAGCCAGCGCGGAAAGCTTGCCCACAGTATACGCCATTCGTTACGGAATTGCAAGCTGGTATGAAAGCTGCAATGAATGCACATGAGAACTTGCTTCTTTGATATTTGACGCAATGATGGCTTGCATGTATAATTTTTAGGAAATTGTTTGTTTTCTCTGCGAGGGCGGTGGAGGCCGCAATATGGCACTTAAGGGCAATCTGCGTGATTTCTCAATTACCCAGCTTCTCAATCTTATTAATGTAGCCCAAAAGACGGGCACACTGGTGGTTGAAGGCCCTGCGGAAGAGATCTGGTTATCCTTTCGTGATGGTAAGTTATCCTATGCCCGTAATGGTCACGAGGACAACACGCTTGCCGCGGTACTTTATAAGGCGAAGAAGATAAACTCTGGGCAGTATAAGGCAATCAAAGAACGCGCTGGCACGATGAGTGATAAAGAATTGGGCTTGCTGCTAATCAACGCTAACTACATCTCTCAGCAAGATATCCTCAACAGCCTGCAGTTCTACTTCATATCGATAGTCAATCGCCTGTTCACCTGGGTAGAAGGGCTTTTCCACTTCGAGATGAATATGATGCCGCCGGATGATAAAATCATGGTGCGCATCTCCCTGGAAAACATCATCATTGAAGGCTCCCGGCGGATGCGGGAATGGGAGCAGCTCCAGGATGAAATCCCCAGCCTGGATATGGCCTTGAAGTTCACCGACCGCCCCGGCACCAATCTGCGCAACGTCAACCTGAGCGTAGAGGAGTGGCGGGTAGTCTCATACATCAATCCGAAAAATTCGATCCGGCTAATTGCCAAAACGACCAACAAGAGTGACCTGGAGATCCGCCGGATTGTGTATGGCCTGATGCAGGCGGGTCTGGTTGAACTTATCCGCCCTGTCGGCTTGCCGCCGCCGGTGCCACAGGGGCGTCCAGCCCTGCCGCAGGCGAACAAGGAAGAGCAGAAATCATTGATCAACCGTATTATCAGCCGCATTCGGTCAATCTAGCAATGGCATGTGAGGAAATAATCCAATGCAAACTGTAAAAATGGTGGTGACTGGCCCGTTCAACTCCGGTAAGACCGAGTTTATCCGCTCGGTGAGCGAAATTGATGTTGTCTCGACTGAGCGGAAAATCTCCAGCGAAGCGGAACGAGTCAAGGATCAAACGACTGTTGCCATGGATTTTGGCCGTATCACGGTAGATGATAGCCTTGTCCTGTATTTATTCGGTACACCCGGTCAGCGTCGATTCGATTTTATGTGGGAGATCCTGTCTGAGGGGATGCTGGGATTTATTGTGATGGTGGACAGCACGCGCCCTGAGACCTTCCGTGAAGCGCGCAACATCCTGGAGACCTTCCGCGCCTATGCGCCCACCCCCTATGTGGTGACGGCGAACAAGCAAGACTCCAAGGACGCCTGGGACCTGGAGGACATGCGTATAGCCTTACGCCTGGATCCGAAAGTGAAATTTCTCCCCTGCGTTGCCACGGATAAGGAAGCGGTGAAAAAAGTTTTATTAGAGCTGCTATACAGCATCCTGGAAGAAATGGATAAAGGTGAGGGCTAGTACTGCTCGCACCTCGATCGGACGATTGTGTCATCATTTACTACAGATCAGGGTATAGTTCACTATGAGGTTTACGGGCGCGGCCGTCCCGTGATTTTATTGCATGGATGGCTGGGGTCGTGGGGACTATGGCAGGAAACCATGGCTTCCATGGGACGTTTTTACCGTACCTATGCGCTGGACTTTTGGGGGTTTGGCGAGTCCGGCAAAAAGCGGGATACTTATGCCGTACAGGACTTTGTCATTCTTGTAGACCAGTTCATGCAACAGCTAGGCATCAACCAGGCGCCTCTGGTTGGTCATAGCATGGGCGGCACGGTCAGCCTGGCTGTGGCTATTCGATTCCCCGAGCGGGTGAGCAAAGTGGTCGTGGTTGGCTCGCCCATCGTGGGCAGCTCGCTAAACTTTTTGCTTAAGCTCTTCGGGCGTCGTCCGGTGGCTTTTGTGTTATTTAACAATATGTGGGCGTTCCGCGCCTTTTATCATCTGTTGGCTCCACTCTACTCGCGCGATAAGCGTTGGGCGCAGATGATGGATCGTGACATGTCCAAGCTGACCCTGGAATCCTTCTTTCTCAGCATTGCCTCACTGCGCCGGACTGACCTGCGGCCTCACCTCAGCCAGGTTCAAATCCCTGCCATGGGTATGTATGGTGATAGAGATGTAGTTGTACACCCGGCTCAGTGGAAGACCATGCTGGAGGGCATTCCGCATACCCGCGTTGAGCGCTTCCATACCGCTGGTCATTTCATCATGCTTGACGAGCCACAGCAATTCATGGACACTTTACATAACTTCCTTAGCTTTGAGGATCAAACTCCATGAAAGATATTCCGACAACACAGTATTATTATCCAAACCAGCTTGGGCGGATCATTTTTATTGGTATGGAAGAGGTCATTGGAAAAATCGGGGTGAACGCTGTGCTCAACCAGGCGGGACTGCCTGATTATATCGACAATTATCCGCAGAATAACCTGGACCAGCAATTCAAGTTTTCGGATATTGGGAGGATCTTGCAGGCGCTGGAGGAAATTTACGGGCCACGTGGTGGGCGGGGTCTGGCGTTGCGCACTGGGCGGGCATGTTTCAAACACGGGCTGCGCGAGTTTGGCACCCTGTTGAATTTTGCAGACCTGGCTTTCCGCTTGTTGCCCATGGATGTAAAACTTCGCACAAGCGTCGAAATTTTTGCTGAGATATTCAACCGTTACTCGGACCAACTTGTTGTGGTAGATGAGGATAGTGATTGCTTTTATTGGAATGTCGAGCGTTGTCCATTCTGTTGGGGAAGGAATTCTGACACTCCCGTGTGCCACCTGACCGTGGGCTTACTTCAGGAAGCCTTATACTGGGTTAGTGGTGGAAAATTCTACAATGTCGAAGAAATCGAGTGCATGGCAAAGGGGGATCCCGCCTGCCGGATCATTATCGGGAAGAAATCCCTGGATTAGGGAACCCGCACACCTTACGAATACTGGTAGCCATGCTTAAGATTATTTTACAGAATCCTCATTACATCTCGCCTTTTAATGAAAAGGCCCGAGATTTACGGATCATGAATAAGCCTTTGTGGCTCTCGCAGCGCGACGTCCTTGCGCCCTATGTACATCGCGAGATGGAAATACCCCCCAATGCCAGTCTGCCTGAAACCCAGGAGGAATGCCTGGTATACAGCGACAACCTGTATTTTGACAGCAGCTATATCGGGGCTTTTCTTAAGCAAGCCAAGGACCTGGGCGTCGCCTGTCGGGCGGCGTTTACCATTCGTGATCCTTCCTTCCGCGAGCATGCCTTACCGCTTTCAGTTTCATATACTAAAGATGGTGAATACTATCTGGTTGATTTATGGTATTACCCGCATGGTCCTGAACAGTCAGCCAGGCCTCTGGTGATTGATACTGACACCATCGAGGCTGGTTATTATCATGTCCCCACCTACATGGCTTATGAACAGGGCGATCTTACATTCCAGGTACCTAAATGTAGTTTATTAGCCATCGACACCTGGGTACACATCTTCATCGCCGATGTGGTTTATGGTCTTTTTGCACGCGGCGCCCGCTTCGAAGACCGCCTGGATCGAGACGTGTTGTTCAAGCTCTCGGTGCTGGTGAAGGCCATGTACGAAGGTAAACAAGTGTTGGATTGTTCAGGTGTGGTGGAGATTGGGCGCAACTGCACTATTGACCCCAGCGCAGTGATTCACGGTCCGACCAGTATCGGTAATAATGTGACCATCGGTGCTGGCGTAGTCATCGAAAACTGCGTGATTGGGGATAATGTCAACGTGGGACAGGGCTGCCAGTTGATGCTTTCAGTGGTCGGTGATGGCGCTTTCCTACCCTTTCGGGCAGCCTTATTCATGACCACTTTCATGGACAATAGCATGGTTGCTCAGAACACCTGCTTACAGATGTGCGTCATTGGACGCAACACCTTCATCGGCGCAGGTTCCACGTTTACCGATTACAATCTTTTACCTTCACCAATCCGTGCGCTAGACGGCAACGGCAAACTGGGGGTAGCCAACCGCCCTGTATTAGGCGGTTGCGTAGGACACAACTGCCGGCTTGGGGCGGGCATGATCATTTTTCCTGCCCGCATGATCGAGTCTGATGTGGTCTTGTTTGCTTCCTCGCAGCGTAGGGTCATCGAGAAAAACTTTGTCTTCGAAGACAGTGATCACCACGGGTTGAAATTCGCCAAGCTACACCCTCGCCTCTACCCGCGGCCGGGGGAAAGTAGCGAGGACTCCTGGTGAGTTGTGGATTCATTCGCTTTCATTATCCATCCCATTGATCCCAAACGCGATATAGCCCGGAAATATCCTTTGTTAGCGCGCCTGGTCAATGACTGGATCATCTACCACGTTGCTCCGCATTTCCCGCCAGTCTATCTATCCGAAGTGGACGGAATAATCTCTGTTAGCACCGGCAAACAGATCAAAGGCTGGTTGATTGCATGCCCCTTGACACCAAAACACTTCATGCAGTTGCCAGAAAAGCAAGTCTATCGTAAGATTATAGAAACTGGACGCTTGGCTGAGAAACTTGGTGCTAAAATATTAGGGCTGGGTGCTTACACCTCTGTGATTGGTGACGCCGGAAAAACCGTTGCCCGAGAGCTGGATATCCCGGTGACTACGGGTGATGCTTATACGGTGTCAATGGCAGTACAGGCTGTTGAACGGGCTGCTCAGGAGATGGAGATTCCATTGCCTGGCGCTGTTGCTGCGGTGGTCGGCGCAACTGGTGCAATTGGTAGGGCTTGTTCAGCAGTGCTCTCCCGCAGTGTGGGCGAGTTATATCTCGTTGCCCGACGCCAGGCAGACCTGGATGCTTTGCGGGAGCAATTGGTGGCGCAGGGAAGCCGCGCCAGGTTGCATACCAGCACGCAAATGAGCGTGCTAAGGCAAGCGCAGATGATCTTGACTGTCACAAGCTCGATGCATTCTGTGATTGAGCCGGAAGACCTGCAGCCAGGCAGCGTGATTTGTGATGTTGCCCGGCCACGGGATGTCTCGGCTCGCGTGGTTGAGTTGCGCGATGATGTATTGGTAATTGATGGTGGTATGGTTCAGGTTCCGGGGCAGGTGGATTTCCACTTTGATTTTGGCTTTCCTCCGCAGAAAGCTTATGCCTGCATGGCTGAGACAATGGCTTTAGCTCTGGAAGGTCGTTTTGAGGATTATACACTTGGCAAGGATATCACGTTTGAGAGAGTTGAAGAGATTACTCGTATAGCGAACAGGCATGGATTCCAACTCAGCGGTTTCCGCTCATTTGAAAAAGCAGTGACCGCAGAGGATATTGAACGTATCCGGCATAACGCACGCCGGAATTTCAGGCATATGTAACATCACTGGAGGCTGTAATGGGAAAAAGCCGTTTATTGATCGTCGAAGATGATAAAGACATCTCCATGATGCTGAAAATCTACTTCTCTGGTCAGGGGTATGAAGTAGATACAGCAGAGCGCGGCAACACCGCGCTCGATAAGACACGTTCCAACCTGCCCCACCTGATTGTGTTGGATATCATGCTGCCGGATATTGATGGTTTTGAAGTGTGCCGTATCCTGCGCACCAGCACGCGTACCAGTCATGTGCCGATCATCTTCTTGACCCAAAAAGATGAGCGCAGTGACAAACTGGCGGGTCTGGAGTTGGGCGCGGATGACTATATCACCAAGCCTTTCGATATCGAGGAGCTCAAGCTGCGCGTGCAGCGGGCTATTTCGCGTGCCCAACAGCAAAGCCTGACTGACCCTCGCTCGGGGTTACCGGCAGGTGCATTGATCGAGGAGCAGCTACGCAAGATCATTCAGAAACAGAATTGGGCTTTCATGGACGTCCGTATCAATTTTTACGAGGCATTCAAAGAAGCCTACGGCTTTGTGGCAGGCGATGATGTCCTGCGCTTTACTGCCATGTTGATCGGCGAGGTGCTGGATGAGTTGGGTACCAGCAATGATTTCGTGGGGCATGCCGGCGGCGATAATTTCGTGATCATCACCGCGGGGGAGCGGGCAAATGCCATCCGCGAGCGCATGAAGACTCGCTTTGCCACGGAGGTGCTGGCGCATTACAGCTTCATCGACCGTGAGCAAGGTTTTGTCCGCACAACGGATAAGAACGGACAGCCTGAGCAATCTCCGTTAATGAAAATGGCAATTGGTGCAGTCTCACCAAGCGAGTACCAATTCGCTGACATCCGTGAGATCACTGAACTGGCTGCTGAAGCCCGCCGGCGGGATAGTTAAGC
>JAFGBV010000052.1 GCA_016932955.1 Anaerolineales bacterium
GCAATCCCCACCGCTCCCCCAGCGCCGACCACACCCGAGCCCTACCCTTCGCTGCCCACCCACATCCCCCCCACCAGCGATAGCTCCGAATCCTCCAATGGCTCCGGCCCCTGCACCGCCGGCCTCTTTCCCCTCGTCTTGCTGCCGTTAGCGCTGGTGTTCAAGAAACGCACTCACTAATATACTTCCCATAAACGAATTGACCCAGCATACCAGCGCTGGGTCAATTTCGTTTTGATGATCTTGATCCATCCTTTGCCCAAAGGACTGCGAATTTACAAAATTGCAGAAAACTGTATAATTATTTGTGGCGCGCACCTGGAGAAGAAAAATGGTCAGCAAAGAAGAGTTCTGGATCATCATGGATGGATACGGCTCCCAGATTTGGCCAATCCAACTGGTTTTCTATTTCACCGCGATCTTGCTGCTTGGATGGCTTTTAATCAAACCTGGCAGGTTTTCAAGCCTTGCAATCAAGCTGTTTCTCGCCATCACATTCGTATGGAATGGCATCATGTTCTTCATGGTTTTCGCCAAAGGAATAGCAGGCAACAGCCGTGGCAACTACGTTTTTGCTTTGTTATTTATCCTGGTCGCTGTCTTGTTATTCATAGATCTCTTCAAGAACAGGATGCTATTCTCTCTCCCTATTGTTAAGTGGCAAAAATATATCACCTTGTTTTTAATGGTGCTGGTCTTTTGTTATCCGATTGTGGGCATGCTATCTGGTCATAGCCGCAACAGTCTAATCATGCCTGGCGCATTTCCATGCCCAACCACCGCACTCGCCTTGCTTGTGCTGACAATGGCATTGCCACAGGCGGATAAGCTCGTCTATTTAATGTTGATATTCTTCGCGGTTCCCTTTACACCCTTCTTCCAAATCGCTCGCTATGGCGTTTACGAGGATGTGATTCTGTTGACTACCGGCGTTTATAGCCTGGTGCTTCTGGTGATCTATTGGAAACGCAAAAGTGCATTTGCCTGAGGATACAAGGAGTTCCCTTGTGAACCTATCCACCACTGGCCTCCATCTCGCTGCCAATGCAGCGATTGATCTCCACTTGCATACCATCTACAGTGATGGCGATTGGACGCCCGAACAGTTGCTTGATCATCTGGTGCAAGAGCAGTTCGACCTGGCGGCGATCACCGACCACGATCGCACCGATACGCTTCTGACCATTCAACAACTGGCGTTGGAAAAACACATCCCCGTACTGGTGGGTGTTGAAATGAGCACCACTTGGAAAGGCGAGATGGTCGACCTGCTGTGTTTCGGGTTCGATCCTGAGCAGAACGCCCTCAGCGCCCTGACCCAAGACCTTTTGCGCCGCCAGCAGGAGAATACCCGCCAGGTGTACGAGAAGATCCAGCAGCAGGGTTACCCCCTCCCCGCCAGGGTATTGTCAACCCTCTTAGCCACGCCCAATGTACAACAGCCGCATGCCTTCATCGCAGCGCTGAAAGAACACGGCTACAGCCTCGATGACCCCTCTTTGAGGAAAGCTCTTGTGGCAGCAAGGCTTGGCTTCGCTTTCAACGAGCCGACGGCAGTCGTGGAGGCCGCTCACCGCAGCGGTGCGATTTGCCTGCTGGCGCATCCAGGTCATGGTGATGGATTTGTGACCTTTGATGTGTCCTTGCTCGATGAGTTCCTCCTGGAAGCCCCGCTGGATGGTCTGGAGGTGTATCACCCCAAGAATTCGCCCCAACAGACGGAACAATACCGGGAATATGCCGAGGCTCGTGGCCTACTGATCAGCGCCGGTTCTGATTCACATCGCCCGGATAAGCCGCCCATCAAGTACCGGGCTGAATTGTGCCGTGGCCTCCTGGAACGAGTAGGCATTCAGATCGCGTAGGAGGTGCTCATTGGTCAACGAACGTGTTCTTCAATGGGATGGTTGCATAAATGTTCGCGATCTTGGCGGGCTACGGACTGGCGATGGTCGCACGACTCGTTGGGGGGCTGTGGTCCGCTCGGATACTCCCGCTCGCCTCACTGCGGCGGGGTGGTCGCCGCTCTATTATAAGTTTGCGCTTCTACGCTGGCCGGAGCGACATGCGGCACTTGTTTCTGCGATAGCAAGGGCTCACCCGGGTGGCGTTCTTTCGTAATTCGTTGTTATGAGTTTGAGCGCATGCTGCAATTCTGGCAAGCCGCGCTATCCATGGAGATACCCTCCTGAGGCGGATTATGTTTTGCTCGAAGATCCAGATGGCAATCTATTTTGTGTGGTCCAGATTTAGACAGGAATGTATTGCCAACTTGTTATCCACCAACATTGTTCCAATGATGCCATTGGCTCGATAAAGATTGCTGATAAAATCAATCTAACCAGGCTAGCAGAGTGCCTGGTTTATATCGTCGATTTTCACGGTGAATAAAGGTGACTCCATGTCTCTTCTAGATTTCATACTGCAGGGAAAGGTCTCAGGTTACGCCAGTGGTGGTGAGGGCCAGGAAAAGACATTCGATGACGGATGGCGAGGTTTTGAGTTTACCGGTCAAGGCTACCGCTATTTAGACCGTTACTATGGCTTCAACCCATTCACAGGCACAGAACATATCTATGCCGCGCAAGGTTCTTTGCTCTGGGTGATGAACTATTATGGGCAAGTCCTTCCCATCTGCTCCGACCCCATGAAAGTCTATACTTTTCTAAGAGAAGCCATGCGCTTAGTTACGCCCGAATATCCTTTCCGAGGACCGGCGTTATTCGAGAAGGGCAGTTTGCGCTATGAAAACCAGCAGCACGGCACCCTCGATAGCTTTCATGGCACGGAAAGTATTTTTGAAAATAATGAGAAAGTATATTTTCTCCACTACCACGGCGGTAAGATAGCAGTACCAGAAACCACGCCGTAGTGAATGCCCTATCCCCTTACTGGCCGTCACCGATGGAGATAACCATGAAAGATGATCAAACACCTGTGTACAAATCGGGACAGAGAGTTGCTCTGTTGGCACTTTTCTTGGTACTCGGCTTACTCATCTTTGTTGTATTCAGCCATATGAGGCCGGTGCTGCCTCAAAACTATGACCTCATCGGCAGGATCATCATCATTGTAGGGTTCCTGGTCTCTGCCCTTCTGGCTCGCGCAAGCCTGCGATATGATAAGTATTGGCAGGTGCTGTTTGCTTGTTTTATTGCTTCTCTGGCAACAGCCATTGATTATTATCTTCCTTCTCGGGATTGGTTATTGCAATTCTTCAATATCTCCATCAAAACGCCAGCGGGAATTGTGATCGATAAGCTGGATAGTAGCCTGATCATCATTGTCTCTGTGATCTTGCTGACGAAGGCATCCGGTAGCAGTCTATCCTCAATTTACCTCCAGAGAGGCAATATCAAGAAAGGCCTGGTGATCGGCTTGGTCGCCTTTTTTGTGGCCGCGGCAGGCTCTATTCCCGTATCGGAGCTGTTTTTCGGCGGAAGAGATTTACAGTTGGACAAGGTTTTGTCATGGTCGCCATGGATCTTGATTTTTGTGATCGGAAATGCGTTCAATGAAGAACTTCTGTTTCGAGGGTTGTTCTTGCAAAAATATAGCCCGTTTGTGGGAAAGTTTTGCTCGAACTTAGTGATTGCTATTCCGTTTGCCCTGCATCATACTGGCGTGTCGTACTCCTCCGATATCTTATTGTTCCTGGCGATTCTCTTGCCGCTGGCGCTCGCATGGGGCTTTGTCATGCAAAAAACAGACAGCCTGTGGGGTTCAGTCTTGTTTCACGCCGGAACAGATATTCCGGTTGTCCTTGCCATTTTTTCAACATTACATTGATCTTCCTGACAATGAACGATTCGGATAATTTGCAGTATGTTAATAAACTGAGCCTTGAATGGATGCTGTTTGAACACCTCAGTGATGGGCTGCAAATGAGAGAAGGGAGATAAAATTATGGATGCACTGCCACTGAAAGAAGAGCAAGGCATTTATCATGAATTTATCCGGACCCACCCCAAATCGCGCCTCGACTATCATGGTCAAACGTTAGAGTATATCGTATGCGGGAATGGGCCGCACACCTTATTGATGCCCCCGCATATTTCTAGCCTGTTTCCCCTGGAAATGGGTTATCGCCAAATCCTGGCTTTTGAAAGCCAGCTCAAAGTAATTGCCTTGTCACTGATCGAAACCAATCGCCTCGATGAGATTGCTGCCTCCTTGTTGTATGTGCTTGAAAAAGAAGCGAGCGACCCGGTGATTCTGTTTGGGCAATCCGGATCTGGGATTACTGCGCAGGTGTTTTTTCGGCGATATTTTCAGCGTGTTGCGGGAATGATTTTGGTCAATACGGTGGCGCCTGGTCATCCTGCCCCGAGAACGCCCCTGTTCCGCTTAATCAAGTTAATCCCCTCTGCCCTGTTAAAGCTCATCTTCACCCGCAAACTCCTGAAGCAGATTGATACCGTCAACCTCCCCGGCGAATTGATCCCCAAACTTGAGCTGAGCCGGACTCTCCTGTGCGAAACACTCAAGGGGCGGTTTTCCAAAAGGGTGCTGACCATCGATTTACGAAACGCGTTGCAATTCAATGCGGAGGGATTTGTTGATCTTGGATTATTCTCAGCCTGGCCAGGTCGTAACCTGATTATCACATCCGAAGATGATGCGGGATATGAAGACAGCAAAACATTGAGCGAGAAGCTTCCCAACGCGAGCCTCTTGCTGCTTGAGAAGGGTTATGGGCATCTGGCTCCGCTTGTGAAATCACAGGAGATGTATCAGGCTGTCAGCCAGTGGGTGGCAGAGTTGGGTTAGTGTTCGCATGATTGAGCAAGGGAAGAATAATTATCAAAGAGTGATCCTGATTATTGCGATTGTGCTTTTTCTCCTTCCTGGTTGCTCTCCCATTCCTATTCAAGAAACCCTAACCACGGTCCTTATTCCAACGCTTACGCGTATTCCGCTTGCCGCCCCATCTCGCCATCCCCAACCACAGCCCCGATCCCAACGATCACCAATACGCCAGTTGTTACCCCTATCCCGCCATCTCCTCTCCCCCTGCCTATGTGACCAATTGCGCTCGCAATATGCTAGTACACATGCTGACCCGTCCCAAAACCCAATCATTCACATGGGGATCATTTCTCGGTCGGAAACACACTCACCTACCTGCAAAACAATCCCAAAGCAAGCCTTATCTCGACCGACGAGGTTGTGGAAGCCATTCTCGCCGCCCATCAAGTACCAGGCTGAATTGTGCTGTGGCCTTCTAGAACGGCTGGGGATCCAGGTCGGTCACGCGATATGCTCGTGAATCAAATCCTGTACCCAAGATAACAATGGACTGGACTCCCGCATTCAATGCAGTGGTCATAGACCATCTTTAATTCCTGGCTTCATCTCTTCTCCATCGACGAATGACCGGTTTCCTTTCCTCATCATATTCAACGACCAATACTCTTTTGACTTGAAAATCAAACAAAGCATAACTATCCATAACTACCGGTGAAGCCGCGATCCTCTCTGCCTGCTCTCGCCACACACGGGAATTCGAGATCATCATTGCTTCACCCGACACCGAAACCTCAATCAAGGAGCCTTCACCACCAACAGTACAATGCATCACATATCGTCCATCTCGAAGAAGATCTTGAATCTTCGGTGAAGATGGTTCGGTGAAGATGAACAACATCCCGTTTCCGATGAACGGCGTGACGGGATGTAAGCGAGGTGATCCATCCTTCTTTAGCGTGGCCAAGTATGCAATTCTCCTGTTCAGTTTTTCATAGGCCAATGCAGCTAATTTAGGAGAATCTTCTTCGAATATTTTCCAACTCATGTCTTATCCGCCTATCTCGATCAGGTATCAGCCCAACGGTTTGGCTCAGCGGTGTTAGCCGCTTCTCACCCGTTTGGCGATGGCTTGCATAGCATCTGGGGGTAGAGGGCCAAATTGCTGCGCCTGTGCCAATGTTTGTATTTGCTCCATGTTGCGAAAACCTGGTAGGGGTATTGTCAAAGGGGAGTGCGCCCAGATCCATCCCAATGCCCCTTGCACATAAGATCGCCCATCGCAGGTTAAATAAGGTTCAATCTCCTGCGCGCAGGCCAGCACATCCCGAAATTCTTTGTGTTCAAACCATCGTGCCCGAGGATCACCATTCTCCAGCTTCGTCTCTGGCGACCAACGCCCAGTGAGCACGCCCATGAGTAATGGAACACGGTTCAAACTAGCCAAATCCTGTTCTCGGCATAGGTCTAGCATTGTTTGATTGTCGTTGAAGATGTTCAAACGATGCTCGATGGCTGTACAGTGTTCCCCGTGTGCAAAGACCCTCGCCCTTTCGACATCATCCGTGCTCCAGCCGTAGTAACGGATCTTGCCAACCCGCACAAGATTTTCAAGTATGCTCATTATCTCTGATGCTTTTTCGAGTGGATAATCGCGGCGGTGGAGCAGGTACAGGTCTATGCATTCGACCCCTAAGCGGCGCATGCTGGCCTCGCATTTTTGCTCCACCAAATCTGCATCTAAAGACCAGGGATCCTCCTGGCCTGGCATTGGATCTTCCCCAAACTTAGTTGCCACAATGATGCCTTCTTGACGGCCACGTAAGGCTTCACCCAAGATGCTCTCGCTCAAGCCTTGGCCGTAGTTGTCCGCCGTGTCGAAGAATGTTATGCCCAGATCAACAGCCGTCTGGATTTGCCGAATAGCATCTCCCTTCACCTGAATTGTTTTTTTGGGAGCTATATGATCATGCCATCCCAATCCAGCCATACGGGCTGTACCTAGTCCCAATGGACTGACTTTTACACCACTTCGTCCTAATCTGCGAAATTCCATCTAAAGCCCAGTACAGCACGCCTTCCGGCAGTACGCTGCCGCCATCCATTCAAGTTTGAACTTTCAGAAATGCAGTTTCTGCACCGTTTTATCGAACGCGCCTGGCTATTTAAGTATAAAGCACGCTACCAGTTCAAATCTGCCGTGAAATCTGTGGATTTGTATTGATTGTACATTAAAAAAGTCGGTCAAAGCAAGCCGGAAATTCAGCGAAAAATGGATATAGATGAACATGTCCGGGCAAGAGACGAGCAAAAACACGGAAAAGATCGAGAAATCCAGCATCCGGTGGAGATGTAGAGACGGAAAGACCGGGCAACGCAAGGTGGTCAGCGCTCTGTGGGCTCAATCCTATCCCCCCTGTAAATCTTGTCACAATCTCCTCTCCACCGGTGTTTACCAATTGAGCGTGTATCAAAGCGGAGCACATAGTGGCTGTTACAATAGAGCATGTGAAACCACGCATGGAGCGTATCCAACCGGAGACCACCGCCTTCGAAGCCCTCTTTCAGCAGCATTGGGAGCGCATCGTTCAGGTGCTCTACCGCCTGGTTGGCGATTATGATGAGGCGCAGGACCTCGCCGTTGAAGTATTCTGGCGCATGCACCGCCGCCCTCCCTCTCGCCCAGAGAACCTGCCCGGCTGGCTCTACCGTGTGGCTGTCAACCTCGGCTACAACGCCCTGCGCTCGCGATACCGTCGCTGGCGCTACGAGACTGCCGCGGGCTGGCATGCCCTGGAGACCAACGCTCCCCCCGACCCACTCTCGCAGGTCGAGCAGCTTGAGACCCGCCGCATGGTGCAGCAGGCATTAGTCAAAATGAAATCCCGTTCTGCCCACCTCCTGGTGATGCGCCACTCCGGACTGTCCTATGCCGAGATCGCCTCCGCCCTGCGCGTTTCCCCAGCATCCGTCGGCACGCTGCTTTCGCGCGCTGAGGCCGAATTCGAGCGTGCTTACTGCGCACTGTTTGGAGAGCAATGAGAGGAGAGAAAGCCATGCACATTTCCGATGGTCAGCTTAGAGCGTATCTTGATCGACAGATAGACTCCCGCACCTCTGCACGTGTGCAATCCCACCTGCAAGGCTGCCCCTGCTGCCAGTCGCGGCTGCAGACCCTCGCCGCTCGTTCCGCCCGCCTCTCGTCACGCCTGGCCTCCCTCGACCCCCGCCCCGGCGAAATCCCCCTTTCTGTCCATTTGGGGCGCGCTCGCTTGCAAGAACAAATCCAAAATAAGGAGAATGAAACCATGATCAACAAGATCTTTTCTCGTCGCTACCGACCGGCCTGGACCGCCTTGGCCTTTGTTTTGATCCTGACGGTCGCCCTGGCATTCCCACCCGTTCGCACCCTCGCCTCCTCATTCCTCGGCCTATTCCGCGTTGAACAGTTCGCTATCGTCGAGGTCGATCCTGCCCAGGTCGAGCAGCTTGGCTCGTCCACCAGCCTGGAAGAACTGTTCGCCGAGTCGGTTCAAACCACCATCGAGGGCGAGCCCCTCATTGTCGGCAACGCGCAGCAAGCCAGTGATGCGGCTGGCTTCCCTGTTCGCCTGCCGACCAACATTGAAGATGTCCCCACCCTCGAAGTCTCCCCCAGCGGCCAGGTGCGTATCGTCGTCGACCTGCCCCGCGTACGTGCCATCCTCGAAGAGATTGGCCGTTCCGATATCGAGCTGCCCGATGACCTGGATGGCGCTGAGGTCACCGTCGATATTCCTCACCAGGTCGTAGCAACCTATGGCGAATGTGTGATCGATATTGAACAGGCTCGAGAGCAGGCTTATGATCCCGATGACCTTGCTATGACTATCCCGAGCTGCACTACATTTGTCCAGATGCCCAGCCCCACCGTCACCGCCCCCGACGGCCTGGATATGAACCACCTTGGCGAAGCCTTCTTCCAGTTGTTGGGCATGAGCGAAGAAGACGCTACCAGGATGAGCGAGAACATTGATTGGGCCACCACCCTCGTTGTTCCTCTGCCCATGTACCAGACCCGCTACAGCGAAGTCCCTGTGGATGGCGCCACCGGTACTCTCATCGTCGATGCCTGGGAGGATGCTCCCCACCAGTATCTGCTGATGTGGGTGAAAGAGGGGATCGTATATGCCCTCTCTGGCCCCGGCAATGGCGCCACCGGCGTCAACATTGCCGAGTCCATTGAGTAACCACTTGTTTATGGGCTCTGGGGTGGGCGTTGGTGGAATTCCGCCAGCGCCCACCCCAGGTGTATTCTAACTGTGATATAGTTCACCCTGCCGATGACTGACACCACAACTGCCCTGCAAACCGTTAGCCTGCGTAAAACCTTTGGCGACAAGGTCGCCGTCGCTGATCTCTCCCTCTCCGTAGCCCGCGGCGAGGTTTTTGGCTTTTTAGGCCCCAACGGCGCCGGCAAGACCACCTCCGTCAAGATGCTTCTCGCCCTCATCCGTCCCACCTCCGGTGCGGCTAGCCTGCTTGGCATGCCTCTCGGAGACCCCGCCGCGCGAGCTCGCGTCGGCTTTTTGCCGGAGCATTTCCGTTTCCACGATTGGCTCACCGCATGCGAATTCCTCGCCCTGCACGCCGAGCTGTACCGCATGCCCGCCGCGCGCGCCCGACAACGCATTGACGAATTGTTGGAATTGGTTGGCCTTACCCCTCATGCTGCAAAGCGGCTACGCGCCTACTCGAAAGGTATGCTGCAGCGCATTGGCCTTGCCCAGGCCCTGCTCAACGATCCCGAGCTGGTCATCCTCGATGAGCCAACTTCTGGCCTCGACCCCGTAGGCCGCCGTCTCGTGCGCGATATCATCCGCGACCTGCGCCAGAAGGGCACCACCGTCTTCCTCAATTCTCATCTGCTCAGCGAAGTCGAGATCACTTGCGACCGCGTCGCCTTCATCAAGCACGGGCAGGTGATTCAGACCAGCCAGTTGAACACGCTCATCGAAGGGGAATTGACCCTCGCCGTCTGGGCGCACAACCTCCACCCCCAGCTTGCCCAAGGCCTTGCCCGTTGGAGCCAGAATGTGCGCATCGATGGCGAGCATCTCACCCTCACCGTATCTGGCGAAGCCGACCTCCCCGCCATCAACCGCTACCTGGTCGAGAACGGTGCCGATGTCTATTCGTTCCAGCCCCAGAAGGTCTCCCTCGAAGATCTTTTCATCCAGATCGTCGGCACGGATGGCGGTCTATGAATCCCTTCCCCTTTCCTGCCGTCTTCACCATTGCCCGCCTCACCTTCCGTGAAGCCGCCCGCCGCTGGGTGCTTTGGGCAGCTCTCCTCCTCGGCCTCCTCTTCCTGCTCGTCTATGCCATTGGCTTTCATGAGATCCAGAAAGATTTTAACCGCCCGTACGGAGGCATGCCCCTGGTTGCTATGGCAGAGATAAAAAACTTCATGATCATGGCTGGCCTCTATGTGGTCAACTTTCTCACCATCATCATGACCGTACTCACCTCCGTCGATACGTTGTCAGGTGAGATCGCCTCGGGCACCATCCACACCCTGGTCAGCAAGCCTCTCTGTCGCTGGGAAATTGTCCTCGGCAAGTGGCTTGGCTTTACCATCATGCTCACCCTCTACCTCCTGTTGATGGCAGGAGGCGTCTTGCTCCTGGGCTACCTCATTGCGGGCTATACCCCGCCCAATATGCTGCGCGGCATCCTCCTGATGTGGTTGAATGTGGTCGTCTTGCTCGGCGTTTCCCTGGCAGGCGGCGCCGTCTTCTCCACCATTGCCAATGGCGTGCTCGTTTTTGGCCTGTATGGTGTGGCCTTTATTGGTGGCTGGATCGAGCAGTTCGGCTCCTTCATGCACAACCAGGCCGCAGTCAATGTCGGCATCGTCTGCAGCCTGCTCATCCCCAGCGAGGCCCTCTGGCGCCGCGCCGCCTACGAGATGCAGTCGCCAATCGTCGGTGCTCTGGGCTATTCGCCCTTCTCTTCCACCTCCGTCCCCAGCCCGGCGATGATCATCTACGCTGCCCTCTATGCCCTGGTTGCCATCTCTCTCGCCGTTCGTCTCTTCCACCGTCGCGATCTGTGATAATTATTTACCTCAGAATCCTCCCCAGGGTAGCGCATACTGCTGGGTCTGGGGTAGAATAACCCCCATGAGCCTCGAGCCATACGAGCAGAATCCCGCCCTGTTCGACCTGCGCCTGCGCTGGGTGGGTTACCTCCTCGCCTGCGCCGTCTTGTGGGTGCTCGGTTACCGCTTTGTCCAATCCTGGTGGGAACCTGCTTACGCCGCCCGTTGGATGATCCTCAGCGGCCTTGCCCTCGCTTACCTCCTCTGGAGCCTGTGGCGCGGCCTGGAGCATAACGCCCACTCCGCTGAGGGCAGCCTGGTTGCCAACTTCGGCTTCGCTACCGTCATCACCATTTGGCGCGGTGTGCTCGTTGCAGCCCTGGCGGGTTTCCTCATCTCACCCTGCCCGTCTGGCTGGCAGGCATGGCTCCCTGGCGCGCTGTTGATCCTCATCACCCTGATCGGATGGGCGAATGCCTTCATCGTGCAGCGCGGAACAAATCCCACACTCCTCGGCACCATGCTCGAAACACGCCTCAACGAGCTGAGCTTCCTCATTGCGGTTGTCCTTGTTGTGCAGTATGGACAGGCACCCTGGTGGTACCTCATCATCGGCTTGTACCCCTTCCTCTTACAGGCGATTGCCTGGCTGCGCCGCCGCCAGGGCAAGCCGCTATACAGGCTGCCCACCAGCCGGTTGAGCCGCCTCTTGGCAGGCGTTCAGCAGACCTTCCTGTGCGCCATCCTCCTGCCCATATTTTCACCCCCCGCCACCACCGTCGCCGCAATCCTGTTTGCCATGATAGCTCTGCATGGTTTTGCCAGCGATTGCCTTATCGTGAGCGGGAAAATACATCCCGAAAGGAATAATTTATGAAGAAGTGGCTCTTGCTGGTTGGCATCTTGATCCTTATCCTCCTTGCCTCGGCTTCAGGTTACCCAAAAGCAGACCGGGCGGCAGCCCAGGTTGGTCAAACCGTCACCCTGGAGGGCACATTTACTATCCTCTGGGGAGATGGCGCGCCGGGCACCGGCCTCAGCCAGGTGCTTTATTTCCTGGATACTGCTCAGGGCGCACCGATCCGCCTGTTCCTTGATGAGCAGTTCTTAGCCCAGCAGGATGGCGTGCTTGCCTGGAACCGCCAGCCCCTCACCGTTAGCGGTGAGTGGCTAGGCGCCCCCGGCGGCACCTTGCAGGTGCACGAGATCGACGCCTCCGCCGCCCGCGCCCCCCAAGGTGTCTTTGGCTCGCATCCCTGGGTTTCCGTGATGTGCAAATTTTCTGACGTATCCGCTGAGCCGAAAGACCTGAATTATTTCCTCGGCATGTATTCACCCGCTTTTCCCGGTCTGGATCACTACTGGCGCCAGCAGTCCTATGATCAGGTCGACTTGCTCGGCAGCAGCGCGCATGGCTGGTACGTGCTTCCCAAGCCGCGCAGCGCCTACTTCGATAGCAACGGTAACCTCCTCCACTCCCTTGCCGCGCAGGATTGCACAGCCGTCGGCGATCCTTACATCTACTATCCCAACTACGACGGCATCAACCTGATGTTCAACGATGTGCTCGATTGTTGTGCCTGGGGCGGCGCAATGACCCTCACCCTCGATGGTGTCACGCGCACCTGGCGCATGACCTGGGAGCCTCCCTGGGGTTATGAGAATATCGGCGTCCTCGCCCACGAGACTGGGCATGGCTTTGGTCTCCCCCATTCTTCCGGTGACTATGGCGAAGTGTACGACAACCAGTGGGATGTGATGAGCGGCGTCTGGTATGCTGCCGACTACGGCGGAACGGATGCCACTTTTGGCTCGCTCATGCAAGGCACTATCTCCTACCATAAGACGATCCTGGAATGGATTCCTGCTGATCGCATCCTCGTGGTCGATGTTGGCGAAAGCGCCACCGTTATGCTTGAGCAGCTCACCTTACCCCAAACCACAAATCCTCTCTCCATCCAGGTGCTGATCAATGGCTCGACCAGCCATTACTACACCATTGAGGCGCGCAACCGGGTTGGCTATGATACGTATCTGCCCGGATCGGCAGTTGTCATCCATGAGGTAGAAGAGGGTCGCTCCGAGCCTGCCCACGTCTTAGATGTGGACGATAACGGCGATACCGGCGATGCCGGCGCCATGTGGCTGGCTGGTGAAACCTACACCGACACTGTCAACGAGATCGTCATCTCCGTCCTCGATCAGACGGCCTCTGGCTACGAAGTGCTGGTTGAAAACACGATCCGCCCGGTAGAGGAGCTGGCAATCGATGGCTCGGATATCGGCGCGACCGGTTATGTGTACACCTTCACTGCAGAGGTCAGCCCCCTGGATGCCGCCCTGCCGATCACCTATGTCTGGCAGGTAGATGAGCAAACCACGATCACCAATGTCGTTATGGATTTAGAAGATGCCGTCTCATTTACCTGGGGCGCGCCGGGGGTCAAGAACATCCAGGTCACCGCCGCCAACATCCATCGGCAGGCCAGTGGCGCATTTTCCATCCGCCTCACCGACTCCATCCCCCTGCAGGCAGTTACCCTTGCTGGCCCGTTGGAGGGGCTCCAGCACAACCCTTACACCTTCACCGTCAGCGCCTTACCCATCACCCTTACCCAGCCGCTCACCTATATCTGGCAGGCCACCGGTCAGCCCTCGCTGGTGCACACCACCGGCCTCAGCGATAGCGTCGCCTTCACCTGGGACGAGCCCGGCAGCAAACAGGTCAGCGTCAGCGTGGAGAACGTCAGCGGGCGTGCTCGTGTCGTGCAGAGCATCAAGATCTTCGCACCTCCCCAGGCGCTACGCCTCGATGGATTGCCCTACAGCCCAGTAGGAGAAGAATATACCCTGCTCATCTCCGTAGAGCCGCCCACCACCACACTGCCACTCACCTGTGTTATCCAGACGGCAGAGCAGGAGACGATCACCCAGACCCTCAATGCGCTATCATTCAGCCAGACCTTTACCTGGGACAGCCCCGGAACCCGCATGATCACGGTGACGGTGGGCAATTTGGCTGGCTCAGTCCAGGCTTTGAATCCTGTGGAAGTGGGCATCCTGCCGCAAGGTGTGGAAATCAGCGCCCCGCCCGGTAGGGCAGGCGTCGGTGAGCCGCTCACTTTCATTGCCGTCGTCACCCCCCTCCTCACCACCCCGCCCATCACCTACACCTGGTTTGTCGACGATGCCTGGGCTGCCACGCACCTCGGTGGGCTTAGCGATTCTTTCACCGTCACACTCTCTGAGCCGGGAGCACATTCCATCCGTGTGGAAGCCAGCGCGATGGACATCGTATTGTCAGATATTTGGGTTGTGGATCTGCACTACCTCTTGCGTTTGCCGCTGGTGCTGCGTTATTAACCTGCGCTTGATGCGCTGATCTCCCTCGCAATGGCTTCCCCCACTCGGCGAGCGGCCTGCTCCACTTCTGGCGTGAGCGGTTGCCCGGTGGTGAACTGCCTCGCCTCGATCCCGTACACCACCAGCCGCCGCGGAAGCCTCCCCAGCCTGCGCCCCAGCTCGATCGCCTGTGCAACCCCGAAGGCGTGACTCGATGCCGTGTGCAGGCTGGCGGGCAGCGGGCCTGCCTGTGCCTCGAAGCGAACCACCTCCCCCGCTGGCACCCCAGATTGCATTGCGTCGATCAGGTACACCGTATCGAACCCTTCCCAAAGCGCCATTAACGCCACCCCCTCCCCGTTTGCCTCACAAGTGGAAACCCCCGCCGGGGCGTTTTGCCCAAAACCACGCGCGGCGACGATGCCGGCAGCATCGTCGCCGCGAAATTCATTGCCCACCCCGATCACCCGTATCCTGGGCTGGGCGTGGCTGGTCACATGGTGACCGCTGGGCTTTCCCTTCCTGCTCACTCGCGCTCGATCACCACGTTGAGGGCATGCACCGAGCAGGAGATGCACGGATCATAGCAGCGCACAAGCTGCTCGCACTTGGCGGTTGCCTGTTCCAGCGGCAGGTGCAGCACGCCTGGCGTGAACTCCCACAGGTCTTGTTCCATGCGTTTGTAATTCTGCGCTGTTGGTGGCGTGATCTTGGCAAACGAGATCAGCCCCTTATCATCCACCCGGTAGTGGTGATAGCAAAGGCCGCGCGGCGCCTCGGTGCCATGGCAGCCTTCTCCCGGCCCTACCTGGGCAGGGATTGCAGCCCGGCTGGGGCGGGGCTGCTGGTAGTTCTTGATCAAGTAGATCGATTCGTCGTATGCTTGGACGATTTCCAGGCAGCGGGCGATCAGGCTCTTGAACGGATTGCGCTCCGGCACGCTGAAGCCGATCTCCTCAGCGATGCTCTTCACTACCGGCGAGAAGCGCTCGAAGTTCAGGTTCACCCGCGCCAGCGGCCCCACCATGTAACTGTTGCCGCTCGCCATCACCTGCGAGTGCAGCGAAGTCGAGTGTTCCACGTGTGTTTCCAGGTAATGCTTCTCGAATTCCTCGAACGGCACATCCCGCCCCGTTGATGAGCGTATCGTGCCCTCGTTAAGTGGGTATTCGTCGGGGTGGCTGAGGCTGACGAATTCATAATCGGTCTCGAAATTCGGGTAATTGAGTGTGGCTGCCCAGCGCGTGGTTGCCAGGGAAGCCTCCAGGCCCCATTCCAAATCCGGTAGCATCGCGTTCAGCTCCGCGGGCCGTGGTGCCTTGCTAAACCCCCCCACGCAGGGTGAGATCGGGTGCACCTCCCGCCCCCCGATCAGCGTCATTATCTGATTGCCAATCTTTTTCATCCGCAGCGCCTGTTCCACGGTTGGGCGCAGCGCCGGTTCCGCAGCCATCTCCAGCACCGAGGGATAACCCAAGAAATCTGGCGCGTGCAGCATGTACACGTGCAGAGCGTGGCTTTCGATCCACTCTCCGAAATAGTATAGGCGGCGCAGCTCCCGCACCCCCGCGGGCGGCGTAATTCCCAGCGCCTTCTCCAGCGCGTGCGAGGCGCTCATCTGGTACGCGGCTGGGCAGATCCCGCAGATGCGCGCCACGATATCCACCACGTCATTGTAGCCGCGCCCGATCAGGAAGGCCTCAAAGAAGCGCGGTGGTTCAAAAATATGCACCTGCACTTCCGTCACCTGATCGTCGCGGATCTTGATCTTCAAGCCGCCCTCGCCCTCGACGCGCGGTAAGTAATCAACCCTGATGCGTTTTTCTGTCATGGTTTCACCCTCTCTCAAAGTGATCGCTGGCGTCCCGGAACATAGGCGCATAACCGTTAAAACTGCGGAAAGCACGCGACACTTCTTGCTTGCTCATTCCCAAGGCGAGGAACTCCTCTCCCAGCGGGATTGGATTGCCGCCCCCATAGGGGCCAAAGCACCCGTAGCAGCCGCGGTTATATGCCGGGCAGAGTGCCCCGCATCCTGCTTGCGTCGCCGGACCCAGGCAGGCCTTGCCCTGCGAGACCATCACGCAAACCGTCCCCCGCTGCTTGCATTCCACGCACACGCTGTGGGTTGGCACGCTGGGCTTCTTGCCGATCAATAGCGCCGTCACCAGCTCCACCAGTTGCGCTTTATTGATTGGGCAGCCACGCAGTTCGAAATCCACATTGACCAGATCGCTGATCGGGCGTGACGTCTCCAGCGTTTCGATGTATTCCGGCGTAGGATATACCGCGTGGATGTATTCATTCACATCTGCCCAGTTGCGCAGCGCCTGGATGCCCCCCGCCGTAGCGCAGGCGCCGATTGCCACGAGAAAACGTGCATTCCGCCGCACATCCAGGATTCGTTGCACCTCTTCTTCGGTGGTTACCGAGCCTTCCACCAGCGCCACATCATACGGTCCTGGCAGCATGCGGCTGCTTGCCTCTACAAAGTAGGCTACCTCAACCGCCTCGGCAATCGCCAGGATCTCGTCTTCGCAGTCTAGCAGAGAAAGTTGGCAGCCGTCGCAGGAGGCGAATTTGAACACTGCCAGGCGCGGTTTGTGTTTTTTGTCCATCAGAAGTCCTCCACGTTTAAGAGCTCTTCCACTTTGTCGTAGGAAAATACTGGCCCTTCTTTACAAAGGAAATATGGCCCGTACTGGCAGTGACCGCAGAATCCCGCCGCGCATTTCATGTTGCGTTCCAGCGAGATAAAAATTTTCTCCTTGGGGATGCGCCGCGCCCGCGCCTCGTAGATCACAAAACGCATCATGATCTCTGGCCCGCAAGTGAACAGCACCGTTTGCTTCGGGTCGGGCCGCAGTGAGTAGAACAGCAGTGGTACCACACCCACCCGCTCCTTCCACGAAGCATCCGCCCGGTCAACGGTGGGCAACACCTCGATATCATGTGCCCGCCAGGCATCGTATTCTCCCGGGTATAGCAGGTCTGCCGGCGTGCGCGCTCCCACTAGGACCTGCACCTTCTGGTACTTGCTGCGGTTGCTGATAATGTGATAGATCGCCGGGCGTAAAGGTGCCAGCCCAATACCCCCACCCACAAAGATCACATCCTTGCCTGTCGCCACCTCCACCGGCCAGGCGCTCCCGTACGGCCCGCGCATCCCGATCACATTCCCCACCTTCAGCCGGGCGATTGCCTGCGTTACATTCCCTGCAATGCGGATGGTGTGCAGCAGGGGGCTTGGCGTGGCAGGGTCCGAGCTGATCGAGATCGCTACCTCGCCGATCCCCGGCATGTAGAGCATATTGAACTGCCCCGGCTTGAAGCTGTAGCGTGCCCCTAGCTCGGTGTCCTCGAATTCCAGTGTGTATGTGCTGATCCCCGGCGCCTCGCTGCGGATCGCCAGGATGCGCGCCGGAAAGGGCAACATAGGGTCCATGGTGTGTGAGCTTAGCGTGCTCTGGATAGTTGGTGATGTGATCATGATCCCTCCCCTCGGATGGCAGCGATTTCTTCTGTCAGATCAATCCCCACCGGGCACCAGGTGATACAGCGTCCACAGCCCACGCAGCCGAAGGTGCCAAACTGCTCCACCCACGAGGCCATCTTGTGCGTCAGCCATTGGCGGTAGCGGTTGCAGATCCCCGGGCGCAGGTTGCCGCCGAACACATACGAAAACTCCGGATTGAAGCACGAATCCCAAACCCGGATGCGCTCCGTGCGCGTGCCGCTCAGGTTGCTGGTATCTTTCACATCGGAGCAAAAGCAGGTTGGGCAGACCATCGTGCAGTTTGCGCACGAGAGGCAGCGGTTCGCCAGGTCATCCCAGTGGCGGTGATCGAGGTTGTCAAAAAGTAGCTCGGGCAGGCCTTGCGTTTCCACATGCCGCCCCATACGCTCGCTGGCCTCCACCATCATCTGGCGGGCGCGGTTGAATTCCAGCGCCGAAGCCGGGCGGCCATTAACCTTTGCCAGCATGTGTGCTCCCAGCGGCGATCCTACCTCCACCAGGAAAACATCCTTTTCTTCTGTCAGGCACAGGTCAAACCCTGAGCTGACTGCCGGGCCGGTTTTCATCGACACGCAGAAACAGGTCTGCCCTGGCTCGGTGCAATTGACCGCCAGGATGAAGGCATTCTCCCGTCGCTTCTGGTAGTGGGGATCCTGCAATTCTCCTTCTATGAAAACACGATCCTGGATTGCGATCGCGGCGAGCTCGCAGGCGCGCGCTCCAATAAAGGCATAACGGGGCGGCGGCTCATCGTTGGGCAGAATCCGAAAGCTCCCGTCGCTGCTCTCGGTGCTGAACAGGCGGTGGCTGGGGGGGAAGAGGTACTTTTTCCAGGAATGTGGGCCGAGCACATAGCCAAAATAATTGCTGTCAGCGCGTCGCTCCAGGCGGTAGCTTCCTGCCTCCTGGCGGTCAGTCCAGCCTATGGGCAGGTCATTGATACTGCTGATCTCGTCGTAGATAATCGCGCCCTCGCCCAGCGTCGGGCCGACTAGCGTGTAACCGGCCTCTCCTAGCGCATCGAACACAGTTTGCAAATCAGGCTTGGGGATGATGATCTGTTCCCCGGGGGTTGGTAAGGGCATAGCCATTACATGGTTTCCTTTCCCTCAAAGGAATACATGTCCAGCAATTGCAAGCGTGTGGCGGTTAGGCGCCCGGCGATGATGTTGCTCATCCGGCGGTAAAAAGCATAGCCGAATTCGTGATCCTGCTCGCAGATCTCCTGCAGACGCTTCGCATCGAACGCCACTGCACGCGTTGGCTGCACCGTGCGCACCGTCGCCGTAGCAATCGCCACCACCGGCAGCACCGATGACCAGCCAAAGATCTCGTTCGGTCCTACCGTCAGGATGGTCACGCGGCCGCGCATCGGCACATGGATATCCAGCGCGACCTGCCCTTCTAACACCATGAACATGTATTTACCCTTTTGCCCTTCCCGCAAGGGAAGCTCCCCGGCAGGCCAGGAGACTTCCTCTGCAATGGCAGCCATTTTCTGGAGCTGGTTTTCCTTTAGCATCGCAAACCAGGGAACGTTGCGCAAGGTTTCGGCAAGTGAAGTAGTGCTCATTATCCCTCCAATCCGCGTTTCTAATCTTTGCCTGCTCTATCAGGCAGCTTGATACCCTGTTATCAACATCGGACTACGTTCAACAACTTAGCTGAAATCCTATTTTGGTGATAGAACCTGTTCTCATTATACGCGAACATTGCCCCCAGCGATATTGACATTGTACCCCCATTGTTGGGAATAGAATCACTCCCTTGCCTTAACCCTCCCCTGAGCTTTCCGCCGCCAGCCGGGCGCGCGGTGTGCGCGCCAGGTTGATCAGCACCACCGAGCCGATGATGATCGCCGCCGAGATGATCACCCGTGGGCTGATCGATTCCTCCCCCAGCACCGCCCCCAGGAAGATCGCCACCACAGGATTCACGTAAGCATAGGTCGCCACCAGCGGCGTGGGCGCATTGCGCAGCAGCCAGGTGTACGAGACAAAGCCGATTAGCGACCCGAATGTGATCAGGTAAGCCAGCCCGAGCACCGAGCGCAGGCTGATGCTCGCCAGCTCCAACTGCCCCCACTCGCCCGTCAGCGTGCCCATGGCGAACAGACCCAGGCTTCCCGCCAACATCTCCATCCCCGTCCCCAGCAGCGGCGATTTCGGCAGTGGTGCCCCGCGGCTGTACAGCGAGCCGATCGACCAGAAGAAAGCCGCCCCCAGCAATGCCGCCACCCCCAGTGGGTCCAGCGCGCTCTGCCCAGTTTCCATAGGCCTCACCAGCAGTGCGATCCCGCCAAAGCCGACCAGCACGCCGGCCCAGGTCAGCCAGCCAACCCGCCGCCCTCCCGGCAGGAGCGCATCGATCAGGACGAGAAACAGCGGTGTGGCGCCGATGAACAGCGAAGCGATGCCAGAGGGGATGCGCTGCTCGGCCCATACCAGGGCGCCGTTCCCGCCCAGCAGCAGGAGCAGCCCGATGATCGCTGCCGCTTTCCATTCGCCGCCGCTAGGTCGCGCGTCGCCAGCGGCGCGCCGCCAGGCAAACAGAATCAACCCCGAGAGCAAGAAGCGCACCCCTGCTGAGAGGAAGGGCGGCATCGTCTCAACCATGAAGCGGATGGCCAGGTAGGTGGACCCCCAGACGATGTACACGGCGATCAATGCGATCCATATGCGCACTTTCATGTCAGCTCTTGCTCCAAACAGGTATGTGCCATCTCCCAGCCCAACAGGGCTTTCTTGCGTGCCGGGCCGTAGCGGTATTGCCCAAACTCGCCCATTTTGCGGATCACCCGGTGGCAAGGTACAATCACAGGGATGGGGTTGCGCGCCACCGCACTCCCCACCGCCCGCACAGCCTCGGGGCTACCCGCAGCCCGCGCCAGGTTCTCGTAGCTCGTCAGGCAGCCGGGCGGAATACGCAGCAGGGCTTCCCAGACCTTGATCTGGAAATTGGTGCCCTGCAGGTAGATGCGCAGCGGGTCGCTGCCTGCGCTGGAGGGTTGGAAGATGCGCCTTATCAGCGGGCCGGTGAGCTCTGGGTCTGGAATCAGGCGGGCATACTGCCAGCGCTGCTCCAGCTCCTGCAACGTCTGCGCCTTTCCCCCCCCTTCCACAAAGGCCAGGCCACAAATGCCGCGCTCGGTCAGCGCCAGCATGCAGTCGCCAAAGGGACTGGAATGGAAGCCATAGCGGATCGTCAGCCCTTCCCCGCGCTGCTTGTATTCGCCGGGAGTTACTGCCTCGCAGGTGACGAAGAGATCGTGGAGTCGCCCCGGCCCAGAAAGCCCGCTGGCGTAGGCTGTTTCCAGCAGGCTGGTGGAGCATTCGAGCATGCGTTTGGCGTTCTCTTTGGTGAGAAACTGTAAAAAGCGCTTCGGGCTGATCCCCACCCAGCGCGTGAACAGGCGTTGGAAGTGGTACTCGCTCAGGTTGACGCTGGCGGCAATCTCTGCCAGCGAGGGCTGGCGCTGGTGGTTCTGCTCCAGGAAATGGATTGCCTGTTCCACCGACTGGTAATCGGCAGCGGCCTGAGTGTGGTCGGAGTAAGTTGTGTCCATCTCATCCTCAAGAATCAGGTATTCTGAACAGCATTATAGGCCGTTCTCTCCTGGCTTCCACCCGATTCTTGCGCATTAGCCTTTCTCGTTGCCTGCTGGTACAGGAGGGCCTCCCTGCCCGTTCTTGGGCGGGGGAGCCTTCTTCATCAGCTCTTCTAAAAGCGACTGCTTCTTATTGATCTGCCGCTGCGTCTTGGCAGCCATCTCTTCCAGCAAGTCTTTGCCCAGGGCCTGGGCAGACTGGATGCGCTGGCGCAGATCCCAGGCGAAGGTTGACTTCAGCCGCCTGATCTCCACCTTGATGGCGTGGATGCGCTTTTCTACCTGTACCACCTTGCGCGTCAGCCGTTCCAGCTCGGCGCAGATATCTTCCCCCTGCACTGCTTCAGGACTGTTGAGCCACTCCTCCAGCAGCGAGCGCAGCTTCTCGTCGTCGCCGGCCTGGTAAGCGGCGTTCACTGCCACCATCCACTGCGTGCGCAGCGCCTGCTCGGCGTCGTTGGTCGCCAGGTCGGGGTGCATCGCCTTGGCCGCCTCGCGGTACAGGTTCTTGATCTGGTCGGAGGGGGTGAAGTGCGTGCGCTCTTCGGGCATGGCTTGCGCCTGGCCCACTTCCTGGCGGGTTTCCTCGGCGTGGCGGCGGGCCTGTTGTGCCTTCTCCGCTGCGGCAGTGTCTTCGGGGTTGAAGCGCGCTAGCAGCTCGTTGATCTTCGCATCCAGCACATCGAGTTGCATCAGCAGCGAGCCAACCTTGCGCAGGTAGAGCAGTTCGATCGCCTTCAACTCGCCTTGCTGGGTGGCCAGCTCTAACTCGCGCTGCGCCAACTCGCCTTCCAGCGCGGCAAGGCGCTTGCGCTGGTAAGCCACCTCTTGCTCTTCATGGGTTGTGCTGCGGGTGATCGATGCGTCCATAAGTAGCAAAGTATATGAGAGGTTGGGGAAATGTGCAAGAGGTGATATGGCGGTGTACAGATAGGAAGACTGGATGGCGCGCCTGGGGCGGCTTCGCCACTGCTATAGTGAGGATGAAGGGGGGCGGGGGGGCTCATTCATCAACTTGATCAGCCGGAAAGCACGGTTCAGCCATTTCGTGCGCTTGGGCCAGTAGGCAATTGTCCAGGGGATCGAGACGACCAACACCGATAAGCAGATCGGGAAGATTAGCGCCATCATGATCGCCGTTGTGAACCCCGCCGCAGTCTCCAGATCCGGCGAGAGCAGGATGCCGAACGCCAGCACGCAATGGATCACTGCCATGGTCAGAAAAGCCAGCGGCACCAGCCATACCATGCTTGTGGCTAGGAAGTAGTACAAAAATGCCTTCAATTGCGCCGGGCGCAGGCTGCGGTTGAGCCTGCGGCTGGGCGCAAATGTCCGGTTGGGTGGCAGGCGGTAGCGTGCGGGGATGAATCTCTCGTAGAAAGTGTAATAGTATGCCAGGCTTTCCAGTGTCCAGTGGCGGCTCATTCTCACGACCACGGGGGTGATCTTGAAGATGCCAATTGCCTGCGAAACCACCCACATCACTATGCACAGAACACCCCATACCGCCGAGATCACCAGCGTGGGGATGCGCCATCCCGGGTCAATTAGCCCCGGTGAGACGAGCGTCAGCACCGCATAGAATATGATCCCCAGCGCCTGCGCCAGGAGCATCAACGCTGAAGCCAGGACAAAAGCCCCCATCCACGCAGCCTGAGTCTCTAAAACCCGCCGTCGCATGAAGAACACCAGCCCCACCGCCACCCCGAGCAAGAAAAACATTGGGGCCATCGTCACCGAAAAAATGAAGATCAGCTCATGCCAGGCCTGTGGATTTCCCATGCTTCACCTCCACCAGATAGTATACTCATTCTGCGTTGCTGTGGGTAGCGGAAGTATCCTTGCAATCTGGAGGGTAGCCCCCAGCCCTCAATGGGTGAAGAGCATCCCAACTGAGGCGTACGCCTTGCCACAATATATGTAATCGCCTATAATCGGGGATGCGGCGGGGGCGACCCTGTTCGTGAGGTTTTGTATGTCACGACCGTTCACCCATTCCAAACCACAAATGAATATAGGAGAATTATGAGTCAGTCTGTTCATCAACCCCGATATAAGATAGCCTGGCTGCCAGGCGACGGCATTGGCGTGGATGTGCTGGATGCGACGCGGATTGTGCTCGATAAGCTGAAGCTGGATGCCGAGTATATCCACGGCGACATCGGCTGGGA
>JAFGBV010000053.1 GCA_016932955.1 Anaerolineales bacterium
ATGGGGCGAACGTTCAGCAAATTCTAGATTATTCTGCTCCTGCTCTGCCCGTTTCGTGGGCTAATTGTTAAATCTGCAAAACTACTGCCTGTTTATTTTTACGATAGAGAATGATAGAATAATGCAATTGGGTGGGTTGTTGGGCGATCTTTGTCAAGAGAATGGAAATACTGCACGTAACGTATAGGGGTGAGGAGGAATGCCACATGACGAGTGTAGATTTGCAGTATGATGATCTTATGAATCCAGTAGTTCAAGCGTTGAAATCTCTTGGCGGGTCGGGTACAAATGAGGAAATTAATGATAAGGTCTCTGAGTTTGCTAAGATTCCACCTGAACAACTAGAAATATTACATAACCCTGAAAAAGGTGGAATGACAGAGATTGAATATCGTTTGATGTGGACAAGAACTTACTTGAAACGGTATGGGCTCATAGAAAATTCAGTTCGTGGTGTGTGGTCGCTTACTGAAAAAGGCTCAACAATAGAAACAGTTGATGAAAAAGATGTTGTTCGTACTGTACGCGAACAGATGAAGAAAAGCCGACAAGAGTCAAGCAATGAGGATGTCGAGCCTAGCGCACAGATTGAGTGGCAAGAAGAATTACTTGATGTGATTTTAAAAATGTCTCCATCAGCATTTGAAAGATTGATCCAGAGACTTCTACGCGAGTCTGGTTTTATGCAAGTAGAAGTAACGGGTCAATCAGGTGATGGTGGTATAGATGGGCACGGCATTTTACGGTTGGGGGGATTGTTGAGCTTCCATGTTATTTTTCAGGCGAAACGATGGAAAGGCGCTGTTGGATCTAGCCAAGTACGTGATTTCCGTGGGGCAATGGTTGGAAGGGCTGATAAGGGTTTATTGATAACGACAGGTGCATTTACAAAAGAAGCGATCAAAGAAGCCACGCGTGATGGGGCACCTGCAATTGATCTGGTTGATGGAGATCAACTTCTAGATAAGTTGAAGCAATTATCTTTAGGAGTAGCAACAAAAAAGGTGGAAGTCGAGCAGGTGTCGATAGATAGACAGTGGTTCATGAATTTATGAGGGGCAAATCGTATTAGAGCAATTGTCCAGTTGAAGATTATTCATCGCTCATCCTGCGCGGTTTACTGTTCTTGAGGAGGTTAGGCATGACGACCGAACAGTTATATCAGCTCATCCTGGGGGTTGGCTGCCCGGGGCTGTGCATCTTGGTTTTCGCCCCACTGGGGGTTTTGTATATCTACTTGAGCTTTAGGGGAAGGCGGGAAGTGGGGACTGCCCAGAATTGGTTGACCACCCAGGGTGAGATCACCCAATCCCAGGTCAGCCAGTCTGGTTCGTACGATCCCGAAAGCGGGATCGCCTACGTGCCGGAGGTGAAGTATATCTACCAGGTGGGCGGGAAGCAGTACACCGGCGAGAAGGTGACCCTGGATGGCTATAAATCCTTCAGCACGGTTGGCGGGGCAACCAAGATCACCCGCCGCTACCTGGTGAACCAGCAGGTTAAGGTATATTACGACCCTCAAGACCCCTCCCAGGCGGTGCTGGAGCGGCGTAAGACCAGCAACATGACCAACCTTGTTCTGGGAATTGTGTTGCTTTTGCTTGCCGGTTGTATGCTTTGTGCGGTTGCTTACACCCTGGCCTCCAATTTTCTCCCCGAGCAAATGCTTTTCTGATAGTACACTCCGCTTCGCTGGAAGCCCCATAACATTTGATCGACTGGATATTGATCAACACGCAGGTATGGTACCTGGCGCAGCTCTTGTGGTCTTGCGCTAACAAACAGAACGCGGGGGATTGACAAACTGCCGATTTTGCTATACAATATAGTTTGTAATGCAAACTATATTGCGATGCAGGAGAGAGCGATATGCAAAGTCAAAACCAAATCCGCTTCATCGCCACCAATTACTACAACCTGCAGGGATTGCGAGCCATTCCCCTGGGACTTCTGCTCATTCTGGTTTGTTTGTGGGCTAACGGATTGGATGGCCCGGCGCGGAATTTCCTGCTGCCGGTGTCAGCGGTAGTTAGCTCGCTGCTGCTGCTCATTGCGATCGACCGCTATTACCTCCGCACTTTTGGGCAGGTGAGGCGCACGCCAGAAAGCCTGCGCCTGGAGTGGTTGGTTGGCATCGTCGGGGGTATTCTGGCTCTCGGCGCGTATTTGCTCGATATCTCGCACGAGCTGCCGCTCAGTCTGCTCGGCCTCGTCTTTGCTGCTGGTCTGCTGGCAGATTACATCCGCATCACCTGGTTGGTCAAGGGGCGCTTTCTGTTTTATTATCCCCTGGGAGCTACCCTGATGGCGGTGGTAAGTGTTTTACCCCTTGTTGGTATAAGAGACTGGTGGCAGACAGTTGGCTTGGCAAGCCAGATGCTTGGCATCGCTGTAGCTATCGGGATATTTTCGGTGATAGCAGGAATTTGGGGGCATATCTTCCTGTTACGCACGTTGCCCACTCATAAAGGGGGGGAGGAATGAGCACGCCATTCGAGGAATTAGCTGGGCTGGATCGCCTGATCCATGAGCCTGCCCGTTTGTCGATTATGACCGCCCTGGCTGCCTGCAAGAGCGCCGACTACCTCTTCCTGCAACGATTGACCGGCCTGACCGGGGGCAATTTATCCAGCCACCTCGCCAGGCTGGAGGAAGGCGGTTTGATACAGGTAGAGAAGCGCTTTGTGGAGAAGAGGCCCAATACCCAGGTGCAGATCACCGAGAAGGGACGCATGGCGATTGAGCAGCACTGGCGCCAGTTGGAGACTCTGCGCAAAGACACGCAAACCTGGAACCCTTGAAGCGATACCAGACGTGCCCATCGGCAACATTCCTGGGGTCGATAATTCAGGGCTTTTTTTTGAAAGCCCTGAATTGATTCTCTGCTGGTTTATTCCCCAAACGAGATTTTCAGTATATACTTATTTCCAGGACCTCAGTTTAATTCATCTCTGAGGTTTCAATGAGTTTATGGATCGAGCGATTTCTGACAAACTTATCGAGGAATGGCAGGGAATTGTTGACCTCCTCACGCGCATCCTGAACGTGCCAGCAGCGCTGATTATGCACATTAACGAGGGAGATATTGAGGTATTTGTCTCCAGCCACAGCGATGGGAATCCTTATCATGTGGGTGATAAAGAGCACCTTGAGGGCTCAGGGTTATATTGTGAGCGCGTGATCCAAAGCCAAGACAAGCTTCTTGTTCCCAATGCGCTGGAATCCGCTGAGTGGCGGAATAACCCGGATGTGAAACTGAACATGATTTCCTACCTGGGTTTCCCAATCCGCTGGCCCGATGGCACCCCCTTTGGCACAATTTGTGTGCTAGACAACGAAGGAAATGAATATTCATCAGACTATGCGGACCTACTGGAGAAGTTTCGCAATGTGATCGAAGATCACCTTGAGTTTGTAGAAACGACCCATCGATTGGAGCGCCTGGCGGATGCTGATCCATTGACTGGTCTATTGAACCAGCGAGCATTCCACAGCCGGGCAGAGATCGAGATTGACCGTGCCAGGCGTTTTGATACCCCATTGTCACTGATGATCCTCGATATGGATCGTTTCAAACAGATCAATGACCGTTTTGGTCACCCCTTAGGGGATGATGCGTTGATCCGCTTTGCCGATCAGATCAAAACCGCCCTCAGGAAAAGGGATCTGTTCGGCAGGCTGGGCGGAGACGAATTCATCATTCTATTGCCAGATACGAGCCTGGAAACAGCACAGGGCATTGGTGAACGTTTGCGCGCTGCAGTGGAGAAGATCAGAATACCCCATGAGGGTGTTTCTGTGGCTTACACAGTGAGCATAGGCATCACAGAAAAAAGCAAACCAGACACCTACGATGCAATTGTCAAACGCGCTGATAAAGCACTTTACCAGGCGAAAGAGTCCGGTCGCAACCGTGTGTGCGTCGAGCCATGGTTAGAATCTTAATTGGTATGCTGTATGATCCCTAAGGCTCTTTCTTACCATAATTGTTTTGCCAATAGCAGCTTTGGCGAATGATTTCAATGGCAGGAGGTTAGATTCAGAATAGGGATGATTACAAGGCGTTTGCTACAACGCGATGAGATCGAGCAGATCTGGCAGATCGACCGCCGCGAGGTGATCGATCGGGTTTATCATCTGGAGCAGGAGGAATTAGTGCTTGAGCCAGAGCATTATGATATGCAGGGCTGGCCTCCCGGCGAGGCGGACCTGTACACGCCACTGCTATACGAGTGCTATGATCGAGGCGGGTGGTTCTATGGCTTATTCGAAGCGGAAAGACTAATCGGCGTTGTCATCCTGGATAGCAAATGGCTTGGCAAGAGCCGTGATCTTCTGCAAATGAAGTTCCTGCACATCAGCCGCGACTACCGCGGCCAGGGGCTGGGTAAGGAATTGTTTGATCTGTCAGCCGTTGAGGCGCGGGCACGTGGGGCAAAGGGCACGTACATCTCTGCCACCCCCTCCGAGCACACGGTCAATTTCTACCTGCAGCAGGGTTGTGCGCTTGCGGAAGAGCCCGACCCGGAGCTTTTTGCGTTGGAACCGGAAGATATCCATCTGGTGTATGACATTGCTGATTAGGAGGTGCAGGTGAAAACTCAACGAATGCCCGATGAAGCTGTCATCAAGGAAGGCCCCGCGAATCTGCAAAAGAATATCGAAACCGTTGGCGGTAAGCTGTACCTGACCAACTTTCGGCTGATCTTTGAGGCGCACAGCATCAACATTCAAGGCGGCATCACCGAGATTGCCGTCGCGGATATCGACAGGCTGGACAAGGCCTGGACCAAGTTCCTGGGGCTTATCCCCCTCTTCCCTAATTCACTTGAAGTGCGCATCAAGGGTGGGCAGGCTTATCGCTTCGTCCTCTTCGGTCGCGATGAATGGGCTGCTGCGATCCAGGCACAGAGATAAGGAGGAAGAATTTTGCGTAGTGAACAAGAAATGCTGGAGCTGATCATTCAAACTGCCCGCGATGATGAGCGCATCCGCGCTGTGGTGATGAACGGCTCGCGCGCTAACCCCAACGCGCCACGCGATTTCTTCCAGGATTACGATATCGTCTACCTGGTCACGGAAATGGCTCCCTTCGTCCGTAACCACGAGTGGATCAAGCGCTTCGGCGAGATGATGATCCTGCAATTGCCGGTTGACATGCAAGACCCACCCCCCGAACCAGGTGATGGCTATTGCTACTTGATGCAATTCGCCGATGGCAACCGCATTGACCTGGGAATTAACCCGGTCGAAAAGCCGGATGAATTTGTCCAGGACAGCCATAGCATCATTCTATTAGATAAGGATGGTAGATTCCCGGATCAGCCACCCCCCAGCGACCGCGATTACCTGCCCAAGCCCCCCACTGCCAAGGCTTTCGACGACTGCACTAACGAATTCTGGTGGGTAAGCCCTTACGTTGCCAAGGGCTTGTGGCGCGGGGAAATCCCTTATGCCAAAGGCATGCTGGATGGGTATGTGCGCCCGCAGTTGATGAAAATGTTGGAATGGTATATCGGGATGCAGACCAATTTCTCCGTGAGCCCCGGCAAATTGGGCAAATACTTCCACAAATATCTCGAGCCAGAACTTTATGAACTGCTGATGCAGACTTACTCGGACGCAGACCCGGCGCATACCTGGGATGCCCTGCTAGCCATGTGCAGCCTCTTCCGCAAGGTGGCGATCCGCGTGGCAGATTATTTTGGCTTCGAATATCCATATGGCGATGATGAGCGGGTGAGCGCCCATTTGTCTCATGTACGCAGGCTCCCCAGCGACGCGCAGGAGATGTATTGATATGTGATCTTTGTATTCCAACAGGAGGAAAAGATGTGCCCCACCAGTCAAACACCCACCGCGAAAGCAAGAAACCAGATGGCTTTGTTGGTCATCGATGTGCAGCAGGGCCTTTTCGAGAAATCCGCGCCGATCTACCAGGCCGATCAACTGCTCGACAACATCAATTTACTGGTTAACCAGGCGCACCACGCCGGGGTGGCGGTCATTTATGTCCAGCATTCGGCGAAAAAGATGCTGGTAAAGGGATCGAGAGAGTGGCAGTTACATCCTGCCATGCAGCCGCAGAATATCGATATCTTGATCCACAAGCAGCATGGCAATGCCTTTGAGGAGACTGCATTGGATGAGATCCTCAAGTCACGCCATATCACCCATCTGGTGATCACCGGGCTGGTGACGCATGGCTGTGTGAAGGCTACAACCCTCGGGGCGAGGCAATTGGGATACCAGGCGACTCTCGTTACGGACGCCCACAGCAGCTATAGTAAGAAGGCAGCGCAAATCATCACCGAGACGCACGTGAAATTATGCGATGCAGGGGCGATTCTGAAAAGCACCGAAGAGATCAGATTTTACTAAGGGTTGATATTGCTACAATATTGTACATGCCAAATAAAATCGAAACACTACCGGAGGATGACTGATGAAGAAGCGTGTCTACTGGCCTATTCTGATCTTAATATTTGCGGGAGTGCTTCTGTTAGGAAGTGCTCAACCCAGCGTAGCCGGCGATGATGTTTGGACGACCCAGGGACCTTATGGGTTGCGTTTTTCCTCTTTGATTGTTGATCCTGAGAATCCGAATACTCTCTATGCGTATACATTCGATTGCGAGGGCATCACCACCCCAGTTTTTAAGAGTGAGGATAGCGGAATCACCTGGTTCCCAAGTGGAAATGAGCTTCCAGTGCCCCAATGTGGCAACGCCCGCTGGCACGTCATGGTGATGGATCCAGAAGACTCACAAGTTCTTTATTTAGCTGAGCGTGATGGTATTTATAAGACATCTGATGGCGCGCAAACATGGAACCGCCTAACGCCAATGGTAACCACCTCAATCGCGATTTCACCTCATGGAGTTCTGTATGCTGGCGTTCGAAATCTGGAAGGATTTCAGGGTGGCATTTATCGCAGTGACGATAGGGGAGAGACCTGGGTTTATTCAAGCACAAATCTACCATCAGATGTGGATGTGGTACATGCCCTGGTGGTGGCGCCTAATGCCCAGCATATCATCTACACTGCGATTGCATCTGCAGGCTTATATAAAAGCATTGACGGGGGAGCAACCTGGCAGCCGATCAACAATGGTTTCTTCCAGACACCCTTTGTTCGTTTGATGGCAGTAGATCCGTACAACAGCCAGGTGGTGTATTTTTCGGCGGCATTTGGGCTGGTGCTCTTTCGTTCGGATAATGGTGGGGAAAGTTGGCAACCGATTGGCGAGGGGTTGCCTTCGGAGCCTTTTGGCTTTGCGATTGACCCGGGCAATCAGCAGGTGCTCTACGCTGGCACCTGGGGCGGGTTCTACCGCAGCTTGGATAATCTGGGTGAAAGCTGGGTGGCAATGAATGAGGGAATGGGCAGCCGGGCTGTTTACAGCCTTGCGATTGATCACCAGGATCCGCAGAATATGTATGCTGCCACACAGGCCGGCATTTGGAAGCGCACACTGGTCATGGATGAACCTCCTGATTATTCAATCTCGATCAATGGTGGCGCTCTTTACACCAATCAGACATCTGTCACATTGAATTTCACCTCGCCAAGTGGGGTGGCTCAGATCATGGTTTCCAACGATGGCGGATTTGCCGGCGCAGCCTGGGAGCCTTATGTGGCTTCCAAACCCTGGGAAATCACCACTTATGGGCAATATGTGCTTCCCCGGATTGTTTATTGCAAATTCCGTAGTGGTGGCATAATATCTGGATTGTACCAGGATGATATTATCTATGATCCCAATGCCCCGAACGGGACTCTGAGCATTACCGGGATGCTGCCAGAGGTGGGCCAAGATACCACTCCTTCACGTGTTTTACAAACCAACTTGCTGACCAATACAATCTATTTGCCTCTGACCCTGAGCAATTTTCGCTATGGGTACCAACATGTTCATTTGCGGCTGACCGCGGAGGATGACCTCAGCGGCGTGGATGCAATGAAGATCAGTCAGAACGCTGATTTGTCTGGTGCAGAGTGGGAGCCGTATTTGGCGGAAAAGGATTGGTGGTTAGCGACAGCAGATGGACCTACCATTTACGTTGTCTTCCGCGACCGGGCTGGCAATGTGTCTGCGGTGATCCAGGATATATATGAGCCATAACAGCGAATTTTGGAAGAGTCACACCCCGCATAATATATCCCAAAATCGCTTGACTCAGGTGTAGAGTAGTATATACTCGTATTGTAGTGCCTTATCCACCAACCAAAGGAAGGAGATAACCATGGATTTTGAAGGATATTGCGTCAAGTGTCGTGCAAAAGTGCAAGTAAAGGGCGGCGAAATCAAGGTGTCTGGCAAGGGCCGCAGGATGGTGCAGGGTAAATGCCCGAAATGCGGAACGAAGGTTACCCGCTTCCTCGCCTCAGAGAAGAAGTAAACGCTCGCTCAGCGAGCACATCCAATTGAACTGTGAACTGCCCCAATGCAACCGCTCAGGGGGTTGGGGCAGTTCGCGCGTATAAATAAGACGCAGGAGGGCATCGATGAGCCTCATCCAAAAGATATTTACCACATTGCTGCCGCGTTCGCTGGCTGAAAAGATGGAAGTTGAATCGCGGGAATGGATAGCAGAGTGCCCCTGCGGCGCTGCACGCTCGATCTGGGAGCTCGGCGGCATTCGTTGGGGCGCAGCTGGGAATCCTCGCCGGCTGATGCGCTGCTCGCAATGCGGTCAGCGCACCTGGCATCGCATATACCGCATCTCACGGCTAACATGATTGAGCCCATTCTCACCCGTTGTGGCTACCGCTGCGACCTGTGCCTGGCGTATAGGCCAAATGTAGCCCTAAATCCCGCCAACCAGGAGAAGCTGAGCGATGGTTGGTTCAAGTACTTCGGCTTTCGCCTAGATCCATCAGCAATCCTCTGTGATGGCTGCATGGCAGAGAACCCAGAGCTGATCGACGCGGCCTGCCCGGTGAGGCCGTGTGTGATTGCCAGGGGTTTGGAAAACTGCGCCCGGTGCGAAGAATATGCCTGCGAGAAGCTGCGTGAGCGCCTGGTGATACTGGATGAAGTAAGCCAGAGAATAGGCGTAGAGATCCTAGAAGACGATTATCTTTGCTTTATCGCCCCGTACGAGAATAAGAAGAGGTTGGATGCGCTGCATAGAGCATGAATCCCTCTGACAAGTGCATGCTCGTCAAAGCCCAGCGGCTAAGTGATCATTTCACCCGCCCTGAGCCTCCGGAAATACTACGCCAAGGCATTGAGCGCGAAACCCTGGCGGCTTGGGACTGGGCCGAGGCTGGGAATCAATATGATCTCCTGGCAGGGTTAGCTTGGGCGACCTCTGTGCTGCTCACGCACACCCCATCTGTGCATTATGATCTGAGGCGAACGTTCCTGCTGGGCATGGATAAAGGTGGAATCACCCGCGCCCGCTTTCTCGTCGCATTGGCAGAATTAGATATTGACCCTGCACAGAAACTCAACCGCTATGAGGAAGCATTGTCGTTGTTCACCCAGCACGGAGCTTGGGCAGCAGAGGCTGGGTGCGCCTCCCTGGCAGGCGATGCTTGCCTGGGGCGGCGCGAGTTAGCCCGCGCTCAGAGGTATTACTTGCACAGTTTCACCATCTGGTCTGATCACAAGCATTTCAATGGCATTGGCCTTGCCCTGATCAATCTGGCTCATCTTTTGGAGATGGAAAAGCGTTACCTGGATGCCTGCCGCCTCTATCATCAAGCGCGGAAGCAGCTCTATAATCGCTCCATCTGGACTATTCACGCCCGGGATACAATGAACCGCATTCTGCACGAGCAGAGCATCCCCACAGATACGGTGAGCCAGGATCAAACAGCAGAGCAATTGGTGGCGGAGATTTTTGCCGGTTGAGCCACACACTGCGAAAGGTGCGGCAAGCGAATTGGTATAATCATGCTCAGCCACAAAGAAATAGGATAACGAAAGCCACAATTGAGCGGATGTCACCTCAATGACAAAGCGGAACCTGCTATTATTGGTGATCGGGTTATTGATTACTGCGGTTAGCCTCTGGTGGCTGGCACCACAGTCGCAGACGACTGCCCTGGCTGCTGCTGATCAGGTAGCCGGTGCGGTACCAACTTGGCTGTTGATCGATTCAGGCCCGGATTTCGCCCGCCGGGGGATGGGCGCGGCGTACGACTCTGGCCGTCAGGTGGTGGTGATGTTCGGTGGGCTCGATCAGGACGAGAACCTGACCGATGAGATCTGGGAGTATGGCCCGATCTACCGCACCTTCCTACCCGAAGTGACGCGTAATTACTTTGAATATACCTGCGATGATCGACCTGTTCTGCTCTACCCTCGCGACCATTCCACCATCGATACCCTGATCCCTCAATATAAATGGGATAGCTGTGATTTCCCCGCAGCAATCTCAACCTATCTGGTTGTTTCACCCAACCCAAACCTGTCGGATTTCGTATTCAACGTATATACAGGCGCCACGGGGCTGCAATCCTACCAGGATATGACCAACCTGATACCTGGCACTAGGTATTACTGGCAGCTCAGCGCCCACTATGATCCACAAGACCCCGATTCCCTGGGTCCAACTTCAGAGGGGACATTCGTTGCCGGGTCGGGCGGGACATTGCTTCCCGCGCCGCTCTTGGTGTCGCCTGCCGATAATAGCACCCTTCCCGGTAATGCCACAACCTTAGAATGGCAGGCTGTTGCCCAGGCGGATCGCTATTTGGTGGAATGGGGTCACCTGAGCGGCGATATGTATGTGAAGGCATGGGTCGATGGCACGCAGCAGGCTGTAACGCTCTATGACCCCTCCGAGTCGTACTATTGGCAGGTCTCTGCCGTGGACGCCTATGCGATTGGGAATCCGTCGGCGAGGAGGACCATTACAGCAGGGCCATAATATGATAACGGATGCAGATTACGAGTATAAAGGGCTGATGGCGCAGGCCTGGGATGTGCTGCGGGACGGGGCGCCTGCTGCTGGATTACCTGGCGCAGGGCATTGACATTGATGGGGTGGACAACTCGCCGGAGATGCTCGCCCTCTGCCGCCCAGACGCTGCAGCGGTTGTCGGCATCTCTCTTGCCAGAGGGAGTGATCGTCGCCTCGATCATGACATTATGAAAGGAAGGCGACCCGTTGGAATCACAGCATGAGCACATGGCTGTGAGGGAGGTAGATGGGGTGAAGTTTCGCCGTGTGTCCTGGTCGCGTTATGATCCGCGCACGGAATGCGAGCAGACTCGCGACCGCTACCAGATGTTGGATGGCGACCATGTGGTGGAAAACAAGCGCCCTGCACTGCCATTTATCCTGGCGCTGGGCGTGACGCTGCTGATGGGTCTGGCATACACCTTGCTCGATATCCTGCAGGTACCCGAGCCGGGCCAGTCGCTGCTGGCGTTTATTCCAGGGCTGGTCAGCCTGGTGGCGCTGGCTTCCGGCTCTGGTCTATGCGCCAGCCTCGGGCATTGCCCAGGAGCTGACCTTCCGCGCTGCCCTTTTGCCTAGCCTTGCTTGACTGGCAGGGTGATGGTAAAGGTGGCACCCTGCCCTGGGGCGGATTGCACCGTGATCTCCCCGCCGTGTGCCTGGACGAAGGCCTGAGCAATCGCTAACCCCAACCCGGCGCCGTTCGAATTGCTGCGCGAGCGGGCGCTATCGCCGCGGTAGAAGCGGTCGAAGACGTGGTCAATCTGGTCGGGTGAAATACCCTCGCCGGTATCACTGATCAAGATGCGCGCTTGCCCCTCCTGAGCTTCCAACTCCAGGCGCACCTCGCCGCCCGCGGCGGTATGGCGTAGGGCGTTATCCAGCAGGTTATGCAGCACCTGGCGCATGCGCATCACATCGATTTCCCCCAAAACTGGCTGTTCGGGTATCTCCAGTAATAGCTGGACTTTGCTGCTTGCCGCGCTGGTTTGGAAAACCTCCACCGCGCCCTTCAACAATTCGCCCAATTCAGACTTCTGGCAGTTCAGGGGGAGCTGCTGCGCCTCAGCCTGGGTGAGCAGGTAGAGATCGTTGATCAGCGTGGTCAGGTGGCGCGCCTGGCTGGTCAGGCGCTCGATCTCCTGCATTTCCAGCGGGTAGACCCCATCCTGGATGGCTTGCAGATTGCCCTGCAGCAGATGAGCGGGGTGGCGCAGTTCGTGGCTCACGTCCGCCAGCAGGTTGCGTCGCAGCGTCTCGGCGGCTTCCAGCTCGGCTGCCATCTGGTTGAAGGATCTTGCCAGCGAGCGCACTTCGTGGCTGCCTTTTTCGGGTACACGCGTGTTGAGCTTGCGTTGGGTGATCGCCTGTACCGCGCGTTCCAGGCGGTTGAGCGGGGCGGTTAGCCAGCGGCTGGAGAGAATGCCCGCCATCACCCCAATCACCCCCCCCACCAGCAGTGTGGTCAAAGTGCGTTGCCAGAAGAAACCTTCGAAGTAACTTTGCAAGCCCTGCATGCTTTCAGGGGGCAGCTCGGGATAGGGCGGGGCTGGCCTCGGCGGCGGGTCGGGCATCAGGCTAAGCGCCCGTTCCAGGATGGGGAAAAGCACCACCAAAATCGTGACTAGCCCAATGACGATGCTCAGGCGCACCCACAAGCGGTTCATGCTAACCTTCCAGGCGGTAGCCCACGCCATACACAGTGTGGATATACCGCGGCTGCTTGGGATCGGGCTCGATCTTCGCCCGCAAGTTGCGGATGTGGCTGTCAAGCGTGCGCTCAACGCCGATGAAATCGCCCCCCAAGGCGCGGCGGATCAACTCGGTGCGCGGCAGGACGTATCCGGTCTGTTCCAGCAGCACCTGCAGCAGATCAAACTCGGTGGCGGTAAGGCTCACTTCACGCCCATCTACAGACACACGGTGTGTGCCCGTATCCAGCTCCAGATTGCCAGCGCGCAGAACCTTGCTGTAGAAATCGCCTCCCAGGCTGGCGCGCACGCGCAGGCAAGCGCGCACCCGCGCCAGCACCTCGCGTGGATTGTATGGTTTGGTGATGTAATCATCGGCGCCTATCTCTAATCCAACGATTTTATCCGTATCGCTGACGCGTGCAGTGAGCATGATCACTGGTGTATGCGCCAGTAACGGGTCGCTGCGCAGCAGGCGTGTGATCTCCAGACCGTCCCGCTCCGGCAGCATCAGGTCGAGCAGCACCAGGTCGGGGCGCTCGCGGCGGATGGTGTGCAGGGCGGTCTCGCCGTTATAGGCTGTTAGCACCTCATAGCCTGCCTGCTCCAGATAGGCGCGCATCAGGCGCACGATCTCTTTATCATCATCCACAACCAGGATCCGTTGTTTGAGCATCATGGTTCGCTCCGCGTGGGCGATTTTATTGTACCACCGCTGAAAGCGCCTCATTTACTGGGCAGCAATCTCTTCCAGTATACTGATCAGTGCATCCAGCCACATGCTGTTGATGGTATTGTTCATCGTGCGGTTGGTCGCGCCTGAAGCCTGCGCGGTTTCCAGCTGTTCAGGGCTGAACCCCGTCACATCACCAGGCGGCATATCTCCGCCTCCTGCCATACCGCCACCTCCGGGCATCTCACCGCCTCCACGCATACCGCCACTAGATGGCGGTTCAAAACCTTCCGGTGGCTCTCCGCCCTCGCCAGGTCCTCCAGCCCATTCACCACTGGCGCGCAAGGCATCCATCGTGGCTTGCATTGCGGGTGTCATCTCTTCCCGGCTGCCAAATCCAGTGTCGATGCCCAGCTCTTCGGAGATCGCCATCATGGTTTGAGGAGTGAGTTCCATCTCCTCGATGGCGGCAATCTGTTCCTCACTCAGGGTGCCGCGAATCTGCACGTAGAGGGCGTCGATCTCCGCCTGGGCAGCCGTGTCGCTATTGCCCAGGCTGCGCACTGCTTTCCATAAAGGAAGCAGGACAGCAGCTTGTTCGCTGGTGATCGGCGTGTCGCTGTCAGCCAGTTGCAGAGTGCCTAAAACCAACTGCATCGATTCGGGCAGCTCTCCCGCCGCGGTATCGGTGCCGGGGATGGGCGTGCCAGAGGTTTGCACTGTAGTATCTGTTTCGCCAGTTGCGGCTGCACTGCTGCAGGCGGCAAGAAGCAGGCTGAGCAGGATGATCCATGTGATGAATGTAGTTCTCTTTCTCATGTGTTATGGTTCCTTATGCCTAAAGTAATTTATTCGTGTCGCAGTGCTTCAATGGGGTCCAGTTGGGCAGCTTTATTTGCCGGGTAGAAGCCAAAGAAAATACCCACCGCAGCAGCCGAGCCAAAAGCCATCAGGATGGAATCGGGCACAACGACGGTGCGCAGGTCGCCCAGGCGTTCGAAGAGGTATGCGCCGCCCACCCCGGCAGCTACGCCCAGCAGTCCGCCCAACAGGCTGAGCATCAGCGCCTCAGTGAGGAATTGCCAGCGGATATCGCCCGGGCTGGCGCCAACTGCCTGGCGGATGCCGATCTCGCGTGTGCGCTCGGTGACGCTGACCAGCATGATGTTCATGATGCCGATGCCGCCTACTACCAGCGATACTGCTGCCACCCAGGCGAGAAGCTGGCGGAAGGTTGCAGTGGTTGATTCCTGTGTGGTGATCACATCATCCTGGGTTGTGATAGTGAAATCCAGCTCATCCAGATCCACCTCATGGCGCTTGGCGAGCAGGAGGGTTATCTGCAAGATCACTTCCTCCATATCGACGCCCTCTTCCAGTTCCACGTAAATCATGTTCACACTGTCGCCCATCATGCGGGCAAACATGGAGAAGGTGAATTTCTGGAACACGGTAGTGATGGGAGTGTAGAGGGTGCTGTCGAAATCGGTGTTCCCCACCATGCCGCGCTCAGCAAAGACGCCGATGACGGTCATCTTCGTATCGCCAACGGTTATCACCTCTCCGATGGGATCTTCTGTGCCGAAGAGCTCTTCAGAGAGTGTGGAACCCAGCACAACTACTTTGGATTTACGCTCGAGCTCTGCATCGGTGAAGAAGCGCCCGCTGGCGATCGTCATATCGCGCACGGAGGGAAAATCAGGAGTGGTGCCCTGGATGGTCACCCCTTCTACGGTGACCGTGCTGGCTTTGACGGTTTCGGATGAGCTCATCTCCACAACGACACCCTGGATGCCGTTCACCTTTTCGGCGATGGCCTCGGCATCATCGAAGACGAGTCCACCGCCCTGAGAGCTGCCCATCCCCATCGGAATGCGGCTGAATGCGCTGCGTACATAGATCAGGTTAGAGCCCAGGCTGGTGATCTGCTCTTTGATCGTGGCTTCGGTTCCCGCGCTGATAGCGATCATGATGATCACCGCCGCCACACCGATGATCACACCGAGCATGGTGAGCAGGGAGCGTAGCTTGTTGCGCGCCAGCCCCTGCCAGGCAATCTGCACGACTTTACTGGCTTTCATGGAGCGCCTCCTGGGTCACCGGGATGGCATGGCTGGCTCCGTTGAGATGGTCGCTCTCGATCTTGCCGTCGCGCAGGCGGATAACCCGTTGCGCATAGGCGGCGATGTCATCTTCGTGCGTGACCATGACGATGGTGCTCCCACGCTGGTGCAGATCTGCAAGCAAAGCCATGATCTCGCGCCCGGTGTGCGAGTCAAGGTTACCGGTGGGTTCATCAGCCAGGATGAGCAAGGGGTCGTTGATCAGCGCGCGGGCGATTGCCACGCGCTGCATCTGCCCACCGGACATCTCCTGCGGTTGGTGATGGGTGCGATCCGCCAGCCCAACCGCGGCGAGGGCTTGCAGGGCCTTCTCTTTGGCGCTCGTTTCGCCGTGGCTCCCGTTGCGATTGTAGAGCAACGGCAGCATTACGTTCTCCAGCGCTGTGGTGCGCGCCAGCAGATTGTAGGATTGGAAGACAAAGCCCAGGCGTTTATTGCGGATCACTGCCAGTTGAGACTTGCTCAGGTTGCTCACATCCTCCCCTGCCAGAAAATACTTTCCGCTGGTGGGGTGGTCCAGGCATCCCAGGATGTTCATCAGCGTGCTCTTACCAGAACCGGATGCGCCCATGATGGCGACGAATTCGTTTTCCGCGATATGCAGGGTAATACCGTCCAGCGCTTGCACTTGCACATCGCCCATGCCATAGACCTTCACCAATTCTTCGGTCTGGATGATGGCTGGTTTATCCATGTTTGCCTCACTCCGTCTCGACGATGCCGGTTGTCACGACCTCACCCGCTTCGAGCCCGCTGGTGATTTCCACATAAGTGAGATCGTTAATTCCGATGGTGACCACACGCAGCACGGGCTGGTCATTTTCCACAACGAAGACAGCATAGCTGCCATCGCCGAGGTCGCGCAGCGCTTCCACCGGAACCAGCACGGCATTGGTTGCGCTGCCTGCAATGACATCCACCGTAGCGCTCATCCCCAGCGGCAGGCGTTGCGGCTGGTCGATGGTGAGCGGGTCCAATTGCACGTATAGTGTGACAAGGCTGCCTCCCTGGGTGCTGGAGAGGCTGGGATTCACCTGTACCACCTTGCCGGTGAAGAGATCGTCCGGGTAGGCATCGAAGACTACTTCTGCATCGTAGCCGACGATGGCTTTATCAAAGTCAGTTTCATCCAGGTAAACCTGCAGCATCGGCTCGGAGAGGTTGGCGATGGTGACGATGGCTGCAGTGCCCACGTCCTCGCCGACGGTTGCATTGATCTCCAGCACCGTGCCGCTGATCGGGGCAACCAGCTCCAGCACTGGCTGGGTTTCCTGCGCTTCGGCCAATTTCGCTTGCGCACTGGATAACTGTGCTTCCGCGACAGCCACATCGATCGGATCGGGGTAATTCTGCCAGCTTTCCACCTCCGCCTGGGCAGCCAGCAGTTCGACCTGTGCCAGGTTTACCTGGGCATCACCCTCGGCTTTCTCTTCTTCGCTGTAGGGATTCTTGCACCAGTTCACGTTGATCAGGGCAGCCTGCACTGCTTCCTCGGCTGCTTCTAGCTGCGCCTTGGCTTGCAGCTTGTCGGGATCTGTGCCCGGGCGCGAGGCATAATCGCGCTCATAGCGCTCAGCCAGTTGGTTGTAGAAGTCCAGGGCATCGTAGTATGTTGCTTCATAATCGTCCAGCGTGCTGTCCAGGCAGCGCTGGTAGTTCATCAACTCGCGGTCACTGGTGGCTTCTTCGAGAGCTGTCTGGGCTTCGATCACTGCCAGTTGCGCCTGCGCCAGCGAGAGGGAAACATCTGCATTCACCAGGTCATCCAGGGCTTGCTGTGCCAGGAGCACGTTCAGCTCGGCATCGGCAATCGCTGTGGCGATGTCTTCCTCGCTGTTGTTCGTCTGCAGACGGGCGAGCACTTCCCCGGCTTCTACCTCATCCCCCACTGTCACCAGCAGCTCGGTCAAGGTGCCGGATTCGTCAAAGCCAACTCCCATCTCTGTCGAAGCGACCACCGTGCCCGCCCCGCTGGCGTAGATCGCCAGGTCGCCCTGGCGTGCAACGGCAGTCTGGAGCGGTGTCTCCGTGACGGCTGCCTGCACGGGTTGGGCAAAATAGTTAAAGTAGGCATACGCCCCGCCGCCGGCTGCCAGCAGCAGGATGAGGATGATCCAGAAGGTTCTTTTTTTGTTTTTGTTCATAGCTTTGTCTCCCTATTGCCGTAAAGTAAGCAACATTCGCGGTCAATGATTTCAGGCTTATTGTATGAAACAAATCTGCAGAACTTGTGCAGGGGGTGTGAGGTTAATAATAAAGATTTAGGTGCAGGTTTTCCTGCACCTAAATCAACCTACGAACATTCCCCCGTAGAGAACGCCAGGCTGCTGACCAGGATGGCAGCAAAGCCCAGCATCAAGAAAGTATCGACAACAAATTAGAGGTGCGCCTAGGCTAAGAAGGGTGTGAAGTGCGGCGCTGCGCCGCCTTATCGGTGTACATGGCATCGTCCGCCAGGCTAATCATCTTTTCGAGCGATTGGCCAGCCTGGCAGGTCGCCGCGCCAATGGCGAGACCCAGTTGGGGATCACGGTAGTACTGGTTGTTCAGATCTACCAGAAGGCGCAGGCGCTCAACTGCTTCGTCAGCGTGCTGTGTATCCACACCCGGCATGAGAATAGCAAATTCGTCGCCGCCGATGCGCGCCACCACGCATTCCTCGTCGAAGTTTGTCTTAAGCACCTCGGCCGCGCGGCGGATCAGATTATCTCCGGCCTGGTGACCGCGCGTATCATTGGTGACCTTCAGATCGTTGAGATCGGCGATGATCACACTCAGGGTCTTGGGGCGTTCCTTCTCAAGCTGGGTAAGCGTCTCCTGGAAGTAGGCGCGGTTGTAAAGCCCGGTCATCACATCATGGGTGCCCAGGTAGCGCAGATACTGCTCGGCTTTTTTGCGCACTGTGATATCCTGGATTGCCACCAGCACCCAGGCGAAATCCTCCTCGTGTCCTGGCATCACCCGGAAGTTGAGCTGGATGTACAGCGCCTCCCCGCTGAGCGTGTAGTTGATCCCTTCGCGCTCGTAAACCAGGTGCCCGTTCCACAGATCCACCAGCTCCCGCGCAAAGTGTTTGGTCATCTCATCGCGAAAAATCTGGTCCAGGTTTGCCAGCAAATATTCCTGGGAGTCGGCACCAAAGAGCTCTAGGGTTCTCTGGTTGACCGAGAGCACCTTGATCAGGCGCATGCAGTCAGTCACCACCTGCGGGTTATTGTGGAGGTGTTCTTCCAGGTCATGCACGCCTTGGCGGCGCAGATCGTCAAAATAAGCTTTGACCGCGCTGTAATCCTCCTCCCACAGCGAGATCGGCGAGGCTTCGAAGAGATTCTGCAGGCGGCGCTCCGCCCGCACGCGGGCGGTGATATTCTCGATCGTCACCAGCACATGCTCCCAGGTCTGCTCGGAGCCGGGCAGGATGCGCCAATGGAGCAAGATATCAAGTGGCTCGCCGCGGAGCGTGTAATTGATCCCGTCGCCGCTCCAGCTTAGCTCTCCGTTCCACAGCGCCAGCAGTTCGCTGCGCATGTGATGGCGCATGCCATCGCCAAAGACCTGATCCAGCCTGGCAAGGAAAGTTTCCTGCGAGGGGGCGCCGAACATGACCAGCGTCTGCTGATTGACCTCCCGTACCACAATCCGGCGCATGCAAGCATCCACAAAATCCGGATGATCCGCCAGGTAAGCTTCGAGAGATTGCACTCCCCTGGCGCGCAGCTCTTCGAACAGGCGCAGGATTCCGCTGTAATCTTCTTCCCAGAGGGAAATTGGAGCATATTCGAACAAGGTGTGATAGTACTCCTTCGGGTTAGGTTCCATGGGCAACCTCCCTTGCTGCGCACACGTGAGACGGGCGTTGCATCAGCGGGTACTGGCGCCTGTTGCTGCACCCCGCTATCATTTGATCGTCAGCGGCAGCATGGTGTAGTAATAAGTCGCCACGGGCAAGAAGCGCGCCAGGGCGATGTGAGAATTGCTTTCCCCGGCGATGATGATTGCGCCGTCGGGTTGCAGCGTCACCGCCCGCCCCAGGTCTTCCCAGCCCAGGTCAAGGATCGCCCAACCGCTGGTGCCCTCCCTGGTGTACAGGCTGCCGTCTTTATTATAGATCGCCAGGGCAAAATCGTAGTCGCTATCCGAGCTATCCCGCTGGTAGCCGGCAGCCACGATGCGCCCATCGGGCAGCAGCGCCACGCCGCGGGCGAGGGCATCGTCACCGCCGAAATAGGTCACCACCTCGCCGTCGCTGCCAAAATCCGGGTCGCGGCTGCCATCGCTGAGCAGCCGCAGCAGGGCAAATTGGCGCGTCCCGCCCGCCACCACGATCTTGCCATCCTTCTGGATTACAACGCCGTATCCTGCCAACCCAAATTCTGTTGTCACCATCCCTCCGCTGCCGAAGGTGGTGTCCAGGCTGCCATTGGCGTTGTAGCGCGCCACGGCTGTATAGCCCGCGCTGCGCCCGGCGAGCACGATCTTGCCATCCTCCTGGATCGCCAGCGAGAGCGCCTGGTCGTTCCAGGTTGCTTCAGGGAACTCGGTGGTTGCCTTGCCACCCGCGCCGAAGCTGGCATCCAGGCTGCCATCGGTGTTGTAACGCGCCAGCGCAAACTGGCCCAGCCCGGGGGTGCGCGCTTGCTCGTACGTGTACCCTGCAACAACGATCTTGCCATCCTCCTGCAAGGCGATGGCATGAGCTCCGCCGAAGTCGCTGAAGGTGGTGATCACAATGCCCGCGCTCCCGAAAGTGGCATCCGGGCTGCCGTCGCTGTTATACCGTGCCAGGGCAAAAGCCAGATAATCATAAATCCCCGCCACGATGATCTTGCCATCTGCCTGCACAACGACGCTTTTCCCATCGCCAAAGCCGTCTGTGAAGGATGTGATCACCACACCGCCGCTGCCGAAACTGCTGTCCGGGCTGCCATCATCCAGGAAACGCAGCAGGGCAAAATCCTCATCCTGGTAGCCCGCGGCCAGTATCTTGCCATCTGGCTGCAGGGCAACAGCATAAGCGACTGAAAATTGCCCGCTCAGCGTGGGGAAGACGATCCCATCCTGGTCAAAATCTGGGTCGGGCTCCGTCACCGGGATAAGTGGGGAGGGGAGCGTGGGGGTGACCACCTGACCGCTGATGGTGAAATGGGCGCGCAAGAGCTCCGTCTCTTCATCAACGTTGCTCGTGTCCGTCGTCTCGTACACCACTGCGGTGTAGGTGCCGTTGGCGCGCCCTTGCCCCGCGATGTAGAAGTAGAATTCGCGCCAGATCAACTGCCCGTCATCCCCCACAGACTCGGAATACATGGAGCCACAGCCGCCTGTTTCGCAGTAATCTACCCCCACGCTGGTCGGGCTGAGCCACTCCACCCGCGTGGGGTTGATCGTATCTGCTCCCGCGTAGATCCGCAGCGTGGCAAAGCCGTCGCCTTGTTCGTAATCGGCATCGGGTATCAATACATAGGCATAATCCACCGCCGCCAGGATCGGCAGGTTGATCAGCATGGCCGCCAGCAGTGCCAGGCAGGCAACCAGGGCGAATTGGAGGGTGCGGTGTTGGTGCATGGAGTACCTCAAAGGATCAAAAGGAGGTTGTTGGCGAAGCAAATTATATATCAACTCCGGGGGCGATGCATCTCTATATTATGTGAAATAAGTGTGGCATTCACCGCATCATCCCTCATGGCACCTCCTTGAGCGTGCAGGGCAGGTAGGTGCAGCAGCAGCCGCTGCCGCGCATCTGTGGTGTAAGTGGCTGCAGGCGGTAATCTCCACCCTGCGCCTCCCCATTTGCCTGCCATTGCCGATATCGTATTTGTGGATCGGAGAGGATATAACCGGGAGAGGTTTGGGTGACCGGGGCTTGCGCGGATGCGCTTTCCCAGGCCAGCCAGCCGCTGAGCAGGATCAGCGTCAGCGCCCCCAGCACGATTAACTTCAAGCGAGTGTTCATCGTTGCCTCCGCCTAGTGGTCGTATTCCGTCAGTGTCAGCTTGACGGTGTAGATGTAGATGTCACTGCCGCTGCCGCCGTAAGTGAGATTGAACTGCACCCAGGATGAGTTGTCGATGGGTGTATAGGGGGTGGATGCGCTGAGCGAGTAGCATTCGTAGGAGGGGTTGGTGCGGCTCGTGGTATCGTAGATATAGTATTCCTCGCCGCTG
>JAFGBV010000054.1 GCA_016932955.1 Anaerolineales bacterium
AAGCTAGGGGTCAGCAACCGCGCTGAAGCGGCTGCTTACGCGGTCGAACACAACCTCAAAGATTACCTGTAAATCGATCACTTTCGCGCTCATTGGTTTGTTGGCGGCGCAGGCGCGTCTTCTTCACTGCCCCGTCTGGCCGATTGGTAAGCCAAACTATACATCCAATCCTGCAAATAGCTCTCCACATCTGCTAAAAGGTGCAGGTTTGCGCTCAGACTGGCGATCAAATCATGGCTGTTGTGCAGAACATTCAAACATGCATCCTGCGTAGTCCGATCATTAACCCCTTCCTCGCGAATCAACCTCAACAGGTCAAACGGCGTTAAACGCTGCAAATGATCATCGCTCTCCACCGGTTCCAGCTGGATGCCATAACTCCTCAATACAGATCGCAACTCAGTAAAAACCTGGTGCAAATCATCCTTCACTTGAGATTTCCTCTGAACGGTTTCCGCCAGTACTTCCCGCAACGCATCAAGGCTCTTTGGCCCAGCAAGGATCAACCCTTCAGCTAATTCCTGTATTGGTCTCACCGTGCCCACTTCCAGGCAGCGAATTAGCACATCACCCGCTTGCATACGAGTGTACGCTTTTTCTACATAGGAATAAACTGCATCCAAAGGGTTATCTACCATATACAGGGTTCACCCGGCAGGTTTGTTCATATTTTTCCTGTCGGCTTGGGTTAACTATATACGCGATTGCCTGTTAACGCAAACGTAAAACCGGGCTGATCCCACGCAGCCCGGTCGTTCACGTGCCTATCGAAGCAAAAGCTTTGCTCTATGGATTTTGGATCACAGCAAGGTAATCCTGCACCGCCCAGCCCTGCGGATTCTGATCGTATGGATCAACCATGTACCACCACGTGTACCCATCTCCCTGCCGTGGACCATCCGTCACCTGGTACACTTCGCCTGAATATGCCAGGAAACGCACCTCACCGCTCAGCCCAGGCTCTGCACGCATGCGCAGTCCATCTGCCCCTGCAGTCACCTGGACAAAGGCTCCGATCGCGATCACCCCTGATGGAATGGCTGGATCAGTCGGCGCAACTGGAGAAGGCGTGGCAGTCGGTGGTGCCATCGGAGCCACCTGAGTAACAGTAGGCGCCGAGATTATATTCAAAACCGCAGTCGGAACCCCCTGCGGTTTCACAACCGGTCGCGACGCAGCCAGTAATCCCACAGTAACCGCTATCAGCACCAGTGCAAAGATCACCGCCCCAGCTATCACGCGAATGTTCAAATATGTGCGCAGCATATTCATCTACCGATCCATCTCATCCTGGCAGCAAATAAAATGCCAATCCTAAAATGATATAAACAGCTAACAACTCGACACCCTCCAGCCAATTAGATTCCCCATCAGCCGAGACAAGAGCAGCCACCAAGACCCCTGCAATTAACGCCAGCAACTCAAATTGATTGAAAACGAGAATCAAAGGATTTCCAAGAAACAAGGATAAGAAGACCAGGACCGGCGCCACAAATAAGGCGATTTGCAAGCTTGAGGCCAAGGCAATTTCCACACTTAGCGACATCTTGTTTTTTACAGCTACCTGCACCGCTACCAGGTGTTCTGCTACATTGCCAATAATCGGAATAAAGATGATCCCAATAAAGAACTCCGAAATACCCAGCGCCTCCACAACTGGCTCTACTGCTGCCACTAACACCTCCGACATGTACGCCACCCCCACCGTGGAAAGTGCCAGGACCAAGAGCGAAGTGCGCAGAGGCCATGCCTGATGCATCACCTTAACATCATTCTCTTCCAGATTCATTGGCGCATCCGATGATTTGAAGGCAAAGATCAGTCCTAAAACATACAAGATAATCATCACTGCAGCCACCCCCAGGCTCAATGCCTCCACTTTGGGAACAAAAATCTGCTCAAAATGCTCCACATCTCCAATGTATTGGCTGAGCAGTGATGGCACCAACAGAATCAACACCGTCAGCACCAGTAAAATCGCGTTATTACTTGCTTGGCGGCGGTCAAACTTCTGCATCCCATTACGCATTCCCCCCAGCAGCATCGAAAAACCCAATACCAATAACAGGTTGCCCAGAATAGACCCTGTGATCGAGGCTTTCACCAGTTCCAGCAGTCCTTCTCGTATCGCCACAATAGTAATAATGAGTTCGGCGGCATTGCCTAGTGTGGCATTCAGCAGCCCACCCACACGTGGCCCTGTATAATGCGCCAGCGACTCTGTAGCCTCACCGATGTAATTCGCCAGCGGGATAATTGCCACTGCCGCAAAAGCAAAAATCCACATTGGCGGCCAGTGCATCACTTCGGCCAGCAAAGCCAGTGGCATAGCCAGCAACAGGAATACCAGCGGGTGCTTGCGTGTGTAAGTGATCACTTTTTTCATAGATGAAACTCCTCAGGTTATATAGACGTAAAGATGGTAGATAGGGTTTCCAAGATGCGCTTAATGACCCGCCCCCAAATTCTGCTGCTCAGAGTTGAATAAAGGGCGCGGTGTTTGAGCAGGTACCATCAGCCGCAGAGCATGCGGCTGGATCGTAATCTCAATCGAACGCCCGTCCCATGTAACGGGCTCTGCATCCACCTGCACATAGAGGGGCGAATCGGATTCTACATAGAGAGACCGAAAAGGCACGTGACGTACCAGGCCCGATTCCATGTGCCGCCCTGCAAGCATATCCCAAGCCGCTTGCACCGCATCGCCCAGCGTATCGCCTTCGAACAACCAGAGATCCATCAAACCATCATCCAGGCAGGCATTGGGTGAGATCTGCGCCATACCCCCCGCATACAAATGAATATTGCTGATGATCGCGACCAGGTAATGACCACTGATCTTCTCCCCATCAGCGATGACACTTAAATTAATCCCGCGCCAAAAAGCCGCATGCCATACCGTTGAGGCAGCATAGCCCACCGCAGCAAATGATTTTTCCCAGCGCTCGCGCGGCTCAATATGATGAATGACAAACGCATCCATCCCGATCCCTGCCCACAACACGAAAGGTATTGCGCCGCATACCCCCACATCCATCGCATGCACCGGCGCATTCGCCAGTCGTCGGGCACTCTCCTCCAGAGCAGCAATCCGCGTCCAACTCAACCCTGGTAAGCCCATTTCCTGTGCAAAAACATTTGCTGTCCCACCCGGTAGCACCCCCAATGCCGTCTGACTGCCAACCAACCCCCGCACTGCCAGGTTGATCGTACCATCCCCACCAACCGCAAAGAACCCATCCATTCCTTCATCTGCTGCCTGACGGGCCAGTTGCGTCACATGCTTTCCAGCTTGTGTCTGTTCTACCTGAATATCCCAGCCAGATTTACGCAGCACATTCGCCGCACGCTCCGCCAGGATGCCAGAGGGAAAACGCCCGGCATATGGGTTATAGATCAGATATGCTTTCGGCATGCAATCGATTTTACTATAATTACCGTCAGTTCGGGATAAAGGGGTTTACTATCACTTCACCAATATCCC
>JAFGBV010000055.1 GCA_016932955.1 Anaerolineales bacterium
CTCTCTCCTCTTTGAAGATAATTATAGCGTATTTGTCAAGGATCACAAAATGTGAGGAAGCTCTGGGCAGCCTCTCCCATAAAATCAGTCAATCAAGTCAAGGTTTACTAGAGGAACCAAGACTGTCTCGCCATCCTCCAGACGTACAGTCGCCGCGGCCGCGCTCACTCCGCTGGGTAATATCGATAGGCTGCTTGGTACATCTATCACTGTTGCCAGTTGTCCCTGGTAGGGTGGACTGACTATGCGGATGTGTTTGCCCGCAACGATCAAGTCGGTATCATCCGGTAGCTCTGCCTGCGAGGAGCCTGGCACTGCCAGGATCACTTCTGGGCGCGTTCCTGTGTACCGATCCCATTGGTTGGCATTAATTGTCAGATCGCGGCGGTCGCTGCTGGAAAGAAGCTTGAATGCTGCAGAGTTCATCGCAATCTTCCCAAAACCTTCGATGACGATCACCGGATATCCCACCTTGCTGGCAACCGGGATAAGCCGCGAAAGCATGCTGGCGAGGATCAAGCCGCGCAAAGGCAGGTCTGCGCCTGCCTGGAAGACGGCCTCATCTTCACAGTACCCCGCCAGTACTACCGAGCCGCGCAGGCTGACTTCCAACTGTCCAGCGGAAAATGGCTCATCTGGGGCATGAGCAAGCACACTCAGCAACCCATAGCTAGAGTGCCCATTGCCCCACACGCCTTGGATCAACGCACCGGTTGTCTCAACGATCACGCCTCGGTCACCGATCAAGTCTGCAATCACGCCCTGGTAAGCGGCTTTTAGTTCAAAAGGCGCTGTATCCTTGCGCAGGAGAATCTGTCCCTCACCCGCAACTACGACCATTCCGTCATGTGGAGAGCGCACCAAACGGCGCGCCACGCCTACCGGACCCGCTAATACATCCCCCTCGCTGACCTGGTCACCCCCCTTAACCGCCATGTATTTATCAGCCTCCTTTGCGGAAAGACCCAGACCGCGTCCGATGTCCAGCAAGATGTGTTCTGGCTCGGTGACTGCCTCTGCGACCACATCGGTGGGACTGATGCGCTGACCACGGCGTGCCACCACCCGACCTGGCACAGGGAGCAGGCGCTCGCGCCGGATTGTGGTCAGGGGAAGGAAATGCGTGATGGCTGACTGTGTATTCATTCTGTTATCGTCTGCCTCTTCCTAAATGCACTTAATAAAAGAATTGCAAGATTAATACCAGTTCTTTATGCGCCGAGCGCCGTATTCCATCTCTTTATCTGCTCCTGACGCCTACCTGGCTCATTATGTAGCCGGATTGGGCGACCCCGAGCATCGATGATAACGCCGCACTCGCCTCCAGTCACGACCGCACTGCCGCCCACCCCCGGACCACCCATGCCAACATCAAAACGGTGTAATGGCTGCAACCTAAGTGTTGCGGTCTGTCCCATGGGCAGCTCCAGGATTTCCAATGTGCCAAATTTTACTTCCCGCGTAGTCTCATGCCCACCCGGTAGACTTATGCGCACATGCAGCACAGGGGTGCCAGGGTTTGCTTGTCCGATTGGGGAAATAATCGTGCCCAGGTTGTAAAAGTTAGTCGCATCCAGCGACTGGACAGTAAGATAATGATTTTTGCCTGCTGCAGCCCCTAGCATCGAGGCCAGGTTATTGCGGTCCAGCGCAATGGTCGTCACCCCTGTCGGCTGCAATGCGTTGAGCAGGATCATCAATGCCTGACTGCGCCGGGGTACCTGGGTTAGCACGCTGCCAGTGGCAATGATTGGCTCGAACGGAGGAAGCAGGCCAGGGAGCGGCGCTCGCACACTGGCAGGGTAGCCCTTACGCGCCTGGCGAACGGCAAGGTATATTGCTTGTGTTGCCAGGGCATGCTCGATCAATAGTTGCTCTTCTGTGGCAGGAATACTGGCAGGGTAGAGCGACTTATTGTAAATGTAATCTCTCAGCCTTTCAGCTGGGATATCGATTGGCAACCAACGCAAGATGTCCTCAGGATTGCACAGGCTTAAAATGCCAGGCAGGTTCTCGCCCAGCCCAAGTTTGGACTGTACGCTCAGTATCAGGTCACCAGCGAAGGCGGAGGCTATAGTAGTTGCCGAAGCACCCGCATCCACGCCCAGTACACCCTTTTTGGGGAATTCTATGCTGATGTACCGGATTGTGCGTCCAAAAGCCATCGCAGAGGGAAGTAGCTTGCCTCCTGTCCAGAGATCGACATCTTGCACGCCGCGGATCTGGCGAGCGCGTACATGCCGGAAGACCTGGGCGAGAGCGGGTTGAGCGGGAGTGAGCTGTTCGATATCCAGTGTAGGGCGCACGTTTGGCGCTACCTGCAATGAGGCCAGTGTGCCTAGAGTCTGTTGCACTTCTTTGACCAGCGCCGAGTTGCCTGCAAACAAAACCTCGGGGCGCTGCTCTTTTGGCAGTACGCCGCAAGCCAATCCCACGCTTTCCAGAATAGAGAGCACCGACTTCGAAGCACCCTTCTCGATACCGCCAGCGACGACAACCAGGTCTGGGCGCAAACGCAGTATGTTATCCAGGCGAGCAGTGGTCTTTTTTCGGTCATTCAGACTCATTGTCTCAATCACCTGGGCGTAAGTAGTGGTTGCCAGATTTTGGGCACTTTCGGTGGAAACATCTTCCAGCAAGCCGACTGCTAGAACCTTCAGCGGTGGTCCCACAGACAGGGATGCCACACAAGCATCTACGCCTGTGCCATCTGGTTGAGCTGGTGTCGTTAACTGCCCATCAGCCCCGATAAAGGTGCGCCCAGTTATCTGCTCGAGCTCCTGCAAGGCGCCGCGCACGCCATCCATAATGTTATGAAAAGGTGCACCCGCCGTGGTGGGAACAGAACCCGCTCCCAGATAGCGATAACGTCCCTCCACCACATCGAATAACACAGCCCGGGTGGTTACCGAGCCAATTTCGAGGGCCAGCAATGATTCAGCGTCTACAAGCGAAGTGGTCATAACAGTCTAGCTCTGTGGTTGTTTAGTTATAAGAAGCGTAAGATAATATCCCAAATAAAACGCACCCGGTCGATCAGTGCGCCAAGCGCGGCAGCATATACTCCTGCGAACAAGACGCCGAAGGTGACTGCAATAAAAGCCTGACCAGCGGGCGCCAGGAAATTCTCGACCAGTGGGTGGCGGACGGGCAGACTACCTTCGCCCTGACTACGCACACCGAAGTGGAAATAGGCCAGCGTTGCCAGCGTGCCGACCAGAATCACCAGGCCCTTGAGGAACCATCCTGCCAGGCTCGTTCCGTTAGTGGAGGCATATTGCAGGTTGAGCAAATTGGTCGACGCATCCACCTGCGGCAAAATCGTGCCGAAGATTGCCCCGCCCACTGCAGTTGCCGCACCCACCCCCACCAGGTAAGCCAGCACCGGGTTGCCAAAACGCGCCAGGCGGCTGGAGCCCTTGGCCAGCAACCAGACGCCCAGCAGGGCAGATGGCACGGTCAACTCCAGGTTCGCCATGGGGTTGGTCAGCAGCGGGACGATCAATTGGTACCAGAGTACGTTATAGATCACCAGAACAGCCGCATAACCCGAAGCCACACCTACAAAAATTGCCATCGCCAGCCGGAAGAGAAAATTATCACCGATGATGTAGCTAAAAACCATCAGGGTGAGCAAAAACCCGATGATCAATCCGAAGATGTCAGTAAGCCCAGTTCCCATCTTCCTGCTCCTACTTTCCCTTCATCTCAACCCGTAATGCCTTGTAGGACACGTCGACCAAAGTGCCAATCAGGATTACCAGCACCGAGACTGCCAGCCCCAGGCTGTAGGCATCCCATGCCAGGTGCGCTGGGCCGTTGACAGCGGAGGCGCTCTCATATGCTGCCCCGCCAGCCATACCGGCTATCAGACCTTCGACCTGGCGTGGATTTCCGGCGAAATATGGCTGTACCAGTGGGGTGGTTTGAGCGCTGGTAATCATTGCCAGGGCAGTGCCATTCTGCTTCAGTATTGGTCCTGCTTGCTCGACCCAGGCGCGTGCGGTTTCTGGATCGCTGACCAGGACGAGTACCAGCCCGAAGTCTGCCAGATCTTGCACACTGCTTAGCGGCCCGGAGGCCCATACGTCTATCCCATGTAAATCATACGGCAGGGTACTATGCACTGAACGCGCCAGGCTATACAGGCCGATCGTGCCGCCAGGGATGTAGCCCAGGTTAGCATAATTGGTGTAAGGGTTGTTCAGACGCTCGGGTTGCTGGTTGAGGTTGGCGATGAAGCGCTCGGCCAGAGCAGGACCGGTGGCTGACGTAGAGACCAGTGCCAGGGATGCTCCACGGTTCAGCAAATGCTCAAGCACGGCGGAGCCAGCTGCGTCCATCTCGCCGGAATAACCGGCTTCGTAATCAAATGCTACCAGCACAGGCGCATCCGCCGGCAAGCGTTGGATCAGGTTGTACATCGCCATCACCCCTGGTGCCGCAGTTGGATCGGGTAGAGGCGTCAGACGCCCATTACTTACCACTGCCCACAAGACCGGCAGTAGCAAAGCAACTGCGATCAACAAGCGGAAGACATATTGTGCGGTGATCATCGGTGCAGAAGGCAATGCTTTTGGCTTAGGTTCGTCGGCTAAAAGCTGCTCCAATAAGGTGACACGCTGCTTCTGCTCGTCTGTCACGCGTAGTTTGATTGAATAAGCCGCTGCCCGGCGTGTGCGGATGCCCACCGGCTCTGCCGAAAGCACCCCGCGTAATCCGATCAGCGGTCCGCTGCTCTCGGCTGTAAAGCCGGATAGATCCTCTGGGGGGACAGAAGGTTGGTCTGCTTCAGCAGGGCGCATCGCTTCCAGCCAGCTTGGCAGTTGTGCAGGTGCCAGTTCCCCCTCACCTTCACCGCCTTCTGCTTCGGCATCTTCCGCGGTGACATTGGCTACCCAGTCCGGCAGTGTGGAGAGCAGGTCACCTGTCCCCTCGGCCTCATCCTGTGTGGTGGTTGGCGTTTCCTGCTCTTCGAATGACTCTAATGAGTCGAATGTAAAGGCCGGGATGCTGGAGGGGGTTTCTTCCTCAACTGGTTCTGCTGAAGTTTCTGTCTGTTCGGCAGTTCCTTCGCCAGCCATCCAGTCAGCTGTCCAGTCCTGCTCATCACCAGAAAAAGGGGTGGCGCTAGCGGGGGCTTGTCCTGCAAGCCAATCCGGCAGGTCGGCAGGCAGCGGCTCAGCAGGCTCTCCCTGGATGAGATCGGCCAGCCAATCGGGCTTGCCCGCTGCAGGCTCGGCGGGGGCTTCCGAGGGCTGCTCCTCTTTGGTTACACCACCAATGTTGCTCAGCCAATCAGGAACTTTGGCTGGTTCTTCGCCGGTGCCAGTGACCGGGAAAGCGCCCTGGTCCGCATTCAGGCTGCGCAGCCAATCGGGCAGGTCTGATGCCTCATCAAAATCAGGAGTAAAGGCAGATGTTTTAAGCGGTGCCTGGCAGAACTGGCAGGTTTCAGCCTCGGCGGGATTTGTTTTTCCACAAACAGGGCAAATGATATCTGTCATGGCTCAGCCCCCGTACGGGCGATCGGCACCCATTAGTACACGCAAGCCGGCGGCAAGCGTGCCGAGCGCTACACCCAGCAACAGACCACGTGCCCCGGCAACCGCCAGCACATCCGTGATTAGCGACCGGATTGAGTTTAGCAGCGCTACTTCACCAATGATATAGAGCGGCGCAGTGCCCAAGATTACCAGCATTGCCGTGACCAGGAATACGCCTGTGTACCAGGTCATCCGCCGGCGCATCAGCCGCACTGCAGAATAGAGCAGTACGATCGCCAGCACTGCCAGCAGGCTGATCTCAATCGGCACCTGCAGGTTGTTGTAGAGCCACAATGACCACTTGCCGGCGGGGCCGCTCAGTCCGCTGACCAGCAGGGTAGCGATCAGCGATGCAAGCACAACCAGACTGTAAACTGACTTGGGCTGCTTTGTAGTCACCTTGTGCCAATGGGCTTGCATCAGGTTCAGAATGCCTACCAGCAAGGCGAAAGCCGCCAGGATGATCGCCCATTGCAGTAAAATTGCCCGGATGCTTCCCAGCAGGTCTGGGAACACATAGCCGAGAAATACCAATGCGCCCGCTGCAATGGCAATGATTACATTTACAAGCGAGAAGATGGTTTTCATTAACCACCTCCCAGAAATAATCTGAGCAGCGCGCCGATCAGGATCAGTGCGATCAGCAGCCAGCGCAAGATATCCTGCATACGTAGGCTGGCAGCATGGATGGGTCCAGCGCCCAGATATGCACCACCGGCGTACAGTTCTTCACCGATGAGCGGCTCTTGCGCTGCTGCATACAAGACAGCCTGGGCGGTTATGTTGTCGCTGCCTGCCACGGTCAGGCTGCCGCCGCGCTCGCCTGCTTCAGTCAACAAAGCCACCTCGCCGCCAAAGTGCCCAGCAAGGATGTTCGCTGAAATCTGCTCATCATGGATAACGGGTAATACTCCAGCGGTAAAAGCCAGCGGGGTTAGCCCGCTCAGACGTCCGCTGGCGGGCTCATACAGCCTCTCGGCAGCCAAGCTGCGGTAAGTGCCTCGCAGCGTATCCTGGCTGAGGATTGCCAGTAGCGGGTCGCCAGAAGTAGCAACCGGCGGGCAATCGCTGATCGATGCGGCGCGGGCGCAGCGATCCAGCATGGTCAAGCCGACAAAAGCTGAACCGGCTGGCATTTCGTTGATTCCGCCATGCCCCAGCGATATATGCAGGCGTTTACCTGACTCGACGGCTAATCCTACCTCTCGTCGGAAGCGCTGGAAAGCAGGGATCTCGCGCAAATTGCGCCCGGGCTTATTGCGTCCCGTGGCGACGAACAGGATGATCAGGCCCAGGCAAAGCAGCGCGATTACCAGTCCCAGGATGTTGCCATAGGCATCTAGCAGTGCACTCACGTTCACGTTATGACGCCTCCCTTAAGGTTTCGACAAATGCCTTCGTCTGGGTTGGTTCTTCGAGCATATCCGCCAGCGCCTCTATCGACTCTGGCGAAACCAACCTTCCCAGTAAAGGCTGGCCGACATACACAAACTGAGCCAGCAACATGGTCAGAGGCCCTGCCGCATCCAGCAGCGTTGCTGCGCCATCTTCCATCCCCCAGCGATGCAAGTTCTTTGCCCAAACATGCCAGATGTGCGGGTTCTCAGCCATGAAATAAGTATAGCACAAAACCGAACACCAGTGCTGAATCGGAAGCAGGCCCGACAGGTTTTTGAAACCTGGGATGTCCGCCAAATGTGACAGGGGACATCTAATTTTCATGCCATTAATAACTGTAAAGAATGACCGAGTCCGGCTAAACTAATCTATTGGTTATTTCCCGATAATTTTACGCGCCAAAGGCGCGCCAAACCAAGATGGAGTAGCGAAAAATGACAAAACAGATGGTCAATCTCGACGGCAACGAGGCGACAGCCTACGTTGCACACAAGACAAGCGAAGTGATCGCCATTTACCCGATCACGCCCTCATCGTCCATGGGCGAGTTCGCTGATGAATGGTCTGCCAAGAAACGCCCCAATCTGTGGGGTACCGTTCCGTTGGTGATGGAAATGCAGTCTGAGGGCGGCGCCTCTGGTGCGGTGCACGGCGCGCTGCAGGCTGGCGCCTTGACCACCACCTTCACCGCTTCGCAGGGCTTGCTGCTGATGATCCCCAATATGTACAAGATCGCCGGTGAGCTGACTTCCACGGTCTTTCACGTCTCAGCCCGATCCCTGGCAGCCCAGGCGCTCTCGATCTTCGGCGATCACTCGGACGTGATGGCCTGCCGGCAAACTGGTTTTGCCATGTTGGCCTCCAACTCGGTCCAGGAAGCGCATGACCTGGCCCTGATCGCCACTGCTGCGACGCTCGAAGCCCGTCTCCCCTTCCTGCACTTCTTCGATGGCTTTCGCACTTCGTCGGAAGTGAACAAAATCGAGTTGATCAGCGACGAGCATATCCGCACCATGATCAGCGATGAGTTAGTGCAGGCGCACCGTGCCCGTGCCCTCTCACCTGAGCACCCCTTCATCCGCGGCACCGCCCAGAATCCCGACGTTTACTTCCAGGGCCGTGAGACGGTCAACACCTTCTATGCAGCCTGCCCTGGGATAGTGCAAAAGGCCATGGACAAGTTTGCCAAGCTGACCGGACGCACCTACAATCTATTTGATTACACCGGCGCACCCGACGCGGAAGATATCATCATCATTATGGGCTCCGGTGCAGAGACAGCCGGCGAGACCGCCCATTTCCTGACCGAAAAAGGCCAAAAAGTGGGCGTGATCAAGGTGCGCCTGTACCGGCCCTTCTCCAATGAAGATTTACTGAAGACCTTCCCCTCCACAGTGAAGAGGATCGCCGTCCTGGATCGCACCAAGGAACCCGGTTCCGCCGGCGAGCCACTCTACCTGGACGTAGTCAATGCCCTGGCAGAGGGCGGACGCCAGCAGATCAAGGTGATTGGCGGGCGTTATGGACTGTCCTCCAAAGAATTTACCCCGGCCATGGTTAAAGCTGTCTTCGATGAAATGCTCAAAACCGAGCCTAAGAACCATTTCACCGTTGGCATCATAGACGATGTCACTCACACTAGCCTGGATTTCGACCCACTCTTCAGCATCGAAGCTCCCGAAACCCGACGCTGCGTGTTCTGGGGGTTGGGTGCGGATGGTACGGTAGGTGCCAACAAGAACTCGATCAAGATCATTGGCGAGGAAACCGATTACTACGCCCAGGGTTACTTCGTGTATGACTCGAAGAAATCCGGCGGCAATACCATCTCACACCTGCGCTTCGGCCCCAAGCCGATCCGCGCTCCCTACCTGGTCTCCCAGGCGCAGTTCGTAGCCTGCCACCAGTTCAATTTCTTGGAGCGCTTCGACGTGCTCAAGTATGCCATGCCCGGTGGCGTGTTCCTGCTCAACAGTATTTATAATGCAGACGAAGTGTGGGACAATCTGCCGCAAGAGGTGCAGCAGGGTATCATTGACAAGCAGCTGCGTTTCTACAACATCAACGCTTATGAAGTAGCTAAAGCAACCGGCATGGGTTCCCGTGTCAACACCATCATGCAGACCTGCTTCTTTGCGATTTCGGGCGTCCTGCCTGCCGACGAGGCCATTTACCAGATCAAGAAAAGCATCGAGAAGACCTATGCCAAGCGCGGCGAGGCCGTCATCAAGAAGAACTTCGAAGCGGTCGACGCAACACTGGAGCACCTGCACGAGGTGAAACCCGGCAAAGTCAACAGCACTCAGACCCGCCGGCCTGCTGTGCCTGCCGAAGCACCCGAATTCGTCCGCAACGTCCTGGGTAAGATGATTTCGCTCGAAGGCGACATGGTCCCGGTAAGCGCCATGCCGGTCGACGGCACCTTTCCCTCCGGAACCACGCAGTGGGAAAAACGCAACATTGCCCTTGAGATACCCGTCTGGGAACCAGATTTATGCATCCAGTGCGGTAAATGCGTCTATGTCTGTCCTCATGCTGTGATTCGCGCCAAGGTTTACGATTCTGCTCTCATAGATAAGGCCCCCGAGACCTTCAAGTCTAAGCCTGCAAGCTGGAAAGAGCTGCCTAACACGCACTACACCATCCAGATTGCCCCCGAGGATTGCACCGGATGTGCCCTGTGCGTGGAAGTCTGCCCGGCCAAAGACAAGACCCAGGTAGGACGCAAAGCGCTCAACATGGCCGACCAGCCGCCGATCCGTGAGACGGAGCGCGCTAACTGGGAGTTCTTCCTGGACCTGCCCGAAATGGACCGCGCTCAGCTCAGCCTGCGGACATTGAAAAATATTCAACTCCTGGAGCCGCTATTTGAGTTCTCTGGGGCTTGTTCTGGGTGTGGCGAAACCCCTTACGTTAAATTGCTTTCCCAGCTCTTCGGCGACCGTGCTATGATCGCAAACGCCACCGGTTGCTCTTCGATCTACAGCGGTAATCTGCCTACCACACCCTGGACGGTCAACAGAGATGGTCGTGGTCCCGCCTGGTCGAACTCGCTTTTCGAAGACAATGCTGAGTTTGGTCTCGGCTTCCGTCTGACCCTGGACAAGCAGGGTGAGTATGCCCGCGAGATGCTCCCGCAGTTCACCAATCTTTTAGGTGGTGATCTGGTCAACGACCTGCTGAGCGCCGATCAAACCAGCGAAGCTGGCATCAAGGCACAGCGCGAGCGGGTTGCCCTGCTCAAGCAACGTCTGGGCACCTCCAAGGAACCCCTCGCTCGTGACCTGGTGTCTCTCGCCGATACGCTGGTGAAAAAGAGTGTCTGGATCTTGGGCGGTGACGGTTGGGCTTATGATATTGGCTATGGCGGGCTGGATCACGTCCTCTCGACGGGGCGGAATGTGAACGTACTCGTCCTAGATACGGAGGTGTACTCCAACACTGGCGGACAGGCTTCGAAATCGACGCCGCGCGCCGCGGTCGCCAAGTTTGCCGCCCAAGGCAAGGGGCTGCCCAAGAAAGACCTGGGTCTCATCGCTATGGCCTACGGCTACATCTACGTCGCCAGGGTGGCAATGGGCGCCAGCGATCAGCAAACCCTGAACGCCTTCCTCGAAGCAGACGCCTATGATGGCCCATCGTTGATCATTGCCTACAGCCACTGCATCGCCCACGGCATCGACATGCGTAAAGGGCTGGAGCAGCAGAAACTGGCCGTGCAATCGGGCTTCTGGCCGCTCTACCGCTATAACCCGAACTTGATTGCTGAAGGCAAGAACCCGCTCACGATCGACTCTAAAGAGCCGTCGATACCTCTTGACCAGTATATCTATAACGAGACCCGCTACCGTATGCTCGTCCAGAGTGACGAGGCACGCGCCGAAGAGTTGCTCAAGCTGGCGCAGAAGGATGTGAACTCACGCTGGCAATATTACAAACAGATGGCTGCCATGCACTACAATGGCAGTGAAAGCAACGACCAATAGGAGATTTGATCATGGTAGACCTGACCACTAAATATCTTGGCCTGACCCTGAAGACCCCCATTGTTGCCTCGGCCTCACCGCTGTCTGAAAAGGTGGAGAACGTGGTGCAATTGGAAGCAGCCGGCGCGTCGGCAGTTGTCATGTACTCGCTCTTCGAAGAGCAGATCACCCACGAGAGCCTGGAGCTGGATCATTTTCTAAACCGCGGTACGGAAAGTTTTGCCGAGGCGCTGACTTACTTCCCCGACAGCGGCAAGTATACGCTCAAACCGGATTTGTATATTGAGCATGTACGCAATGTCAAAAAGGCCGTACATATTCCGGTCATCGGCAGCCTGAACGGCGTGTCCACCGGCGGCTGGATCCACTATGGCAAGAAGATCGAAGATGCCGGCGCCGATGCTCTGGAGCTGAACACGTATTATCTGCCGACCGACTTTGACCTGACCGCGGTGGAGCTGGAAGACAACTACGTCCGTCTGGTGAGCGACCTGCGTAAAGAAGTCAAACTGCCTCTGGCGGTCAAGCTCAGCCCGTACTTCACCGCCCTGCCCAACTTTGCCAGGCGCCTGGTGGATGCGGGTGCGGACGGCCTGGTGCTGTTCAACCGTTTCTACCAACCCGACTTCGATCTGGAAGCGCTGGAAGTGGTGCCGAACCTGGTGCTGAGCAGCTCGAATGAGCTGCGCTTGCCGCTGCGCTGGATCGCCATTCTTTACGGCAAGATCAAAGCCGACCTGGCACTGACCAGTGGTGTGCACACCGCCGAAGATGCCCTCAAAGCCATCATGGCGGGCGCCAGCGTAGCAATGACTACCAGTGCGGTGCTCAAGCATGGCGTACCTGTCATCAGCCAGATCCTGGCAGATATGAAAGTCTGGATGACCGAGCACGAGTACGACTCAGTGACACAAATGAAAGGCAGCATGAGCCAGGGCGCGGTTGCCGAACCTGCCGCTTTCGAGCGAGCCAATTACATGAAGGTGCTCAACTCTTTTTAATTTTGATATCCCGTAGAACTTGATCCCCTGGTAACAATAGCGGGGCGTGACAGGATAACCCTGTCGCGCCCCGCTTGATTCTCGTCTCGAATGAAGAAAAGGCAGGTGCAGGCTGATCTTATGCTTCTTCGAATAATTCGGTTGGTGCTTTCTTGTGGCGATAGACGATGCGTCCGCGGGTCAGGTCATAAGGTGACATCTCCACGCGCACACTATCGCCGAGCAGGATGCGGATGTAATACTTGCGCATCTTGCCAGAGAGATAGGCAAGCACTTCATGCCCGGTCTCTAATCGCAC
>JAFGBV010000288.1 GCA_016932955.1 Anaerolineales bacterium
CGAGCCGATCGTCGGCCAGGCTTACTACCGCTTTGATTACATTCGCCTCTGGTGGCCCAACCAGGACTACTTTAACCTGACCTTTGAACGAATCAAGGATGCCATCATTGACCCTCAAATGCGAACCGCGTTAATCAAAATTTGGCTTTACCGTGATTACACGCTTTATGCCCAGCTAACTGAGCAGAATATTACTCTGGACAATTGGTATCCATCTGACCGCATGCGGCTTTATATCCGTAAAGATGTTGTCGCTCAATTATGGGACTATGGCACCACCATTGCCCCCGACATGGTTGTGGCAGATCCCTATGAAGGAAAACAAATGGATCTCACAGCCAGCAAAGTGATTGGCGCGATCGGTACAGAACCCGGGCAGTTACAAAATCCCCGCGATGTCGCAATCGCCCCTGATGGCAGCCTCTACATTGCAGATACGAATAACCACCGCATCCAACATGTTACGCAAGATGGCGCAGTACTCCATGTCTGGGGTAGTTTTGCAGATGTGTCAAAAGGTGCAGCACAAGCACCTGGTGGCACCTTTTACGAGCCTTGGGCTGTTGCAGTTGGAATAGATGGAAGCGTTTATGTAGCAGATACCTGGAACCACCGCATCCAGCATTTCACTGCCGAAGGTGAATTCATCAATACCTGGGGATACTTTGGCACTGCCGATACCCCATTCGCAATCTGGGGACCTCGCGATATCGCGATTGATCCAAAAGGTCATGTTTATGTAACTGACACCGGAAATAAGCGCGTGGTGATCTACGATGCCATGGGAAATTTTATTAACCAATTTGGCTCCGCTGGATATGGACCCGGACAATTGGATGAGCCTGTTGGAATTGCTGTTGATAATGATAGCGTGGTATATATCGCAGACACTTGGAATCAACGGATACAGGTAATGTCTCCAGACGGTGTTGGTGGTTATTCGCCTCTATATAGCCTGGATCTTGTTGCCTGGTATGGACAATCACTAGAAAATAAACCTTATATTGCTGTCGATAGCGCGGGGAATGTGTTCATTACAGATCCCGAAGGATATCGTGTGCTCCGTTTCAACAACAGGCAAGAATTTGCTTATTATTGGGGAGACTTCGGTTTTGATCTGAGCTCATTTAATATTCCCAATGGCCTCTTTGCTGATGCTGAAGGAAATCTGTGGGTCGCAGATTCCGGTAATCATCGCATCCTGCGCTTCAGCTACACTCGGTAGGATTACCCTGGCGTCAAAGATGCCAGAATACTAATACAGTTATCTTGGAGGAGAAATGACCACGAAAAAACCCACCCTGCGTGAACAACGCCGCGCTGAAAGAGCCAGCAAGCAGCTACGACAGCGATTGATTGTCGGCGGAATCTTGCTGTTCATCATTGCCGCAATCGTAGTTGCCATCGTCTACAATATTCAAAAAGAGTCACCACCAGCTGATGAAACGCCTGTCAGCGAAAATCCCACGCAACCCGCTCTCGCATCTACCACAACCAGCAACAACCTGATCATTGAAGACTTGGTTGTGGGCACCGGCTTAGATATCTTGCCTGGTGATTTCATAGCAGTTCATTACGTGGGCACGCTGGAAGATGGCACCGTCTTCGACTCATCCCGTGAGCGTGGAGAACCATTTGAATTCACGCTGGGAACTGGAATGGTCATCCCCGGCTGGGATCAGGGCTTGGTTGGCATGAAGATGGGTGGGATCCGCAGGCTCACAATTCCACCGGAGTTAGCCTATGGTGAGGCTGGGGCTGGAGGTGTTATCCCCCCGAACGCAACACTCATCTTTGAAGTTGAGTTGGTCGAGATCATCTTCGGACAAGACTAAATATCGCGGCATTAAAAAAATAACACCGGGCTGCCAAACCCGGTGTTTTGCTATCTCACCAAGCCGCTAGTCTTTTTTCGTGCCAATCATCTCATGCAGCACACGGCCAAGACGCTGAATGCCCGCACGGATATTTTCTGGAGAAGGATAAGAAAAATTCAGCCGCATCGTTGTATCACCGCCGCCCGAGGGATAGAATGGGCCCCCAGGCACAAAAGCCACTTGCTGTTCTACCGCTCGTTGCAGTGCATCGCTGGATTTGATCCCTTCTGGAAGCGTACCCCACAAGAATAACCCCCCCTTGGGGTGTGTCCATCGCACAGTCGTTGGGAAGAATTCATCCATTGCTTCCAGCATCATGTTTCTTCGCTCGCCATACACACGCCGGATTAGCCAGATATGTCGGTCAAGGAATCCGCCATGGGCTACTTCATAGGCGACCATCTGGGTGAAAATAGCAGTGTGTAGATCTGCCCCTTGCTTGGCTTGCACCAACTTGCGGATAACCTCTGGTGGGGCAATCACCCATGCCAGGCGCAAACCCGGAGCTAAAGTCTTCGAAAAAGTACTCAAGTAGATCACATTACCCCGGTAGCAAGCATCACCATTCTCGCGGAACTGCCCATCTAGTGCCACGATCGACGGCAGGTGCTCACCCTCATAACGCAGTTGGCCGTATGGATCATCTTCAATAATCGGTACGCCATATCGGTCTGCCAGCGCAATTAACTTTTCGCGCCGCTCTAGTGACATGGTTACACCTGTAGGATTTTGGAAATTCGGGAGTGCATAGATAAACTTTGGGCCAGATCGGAGTGCCTCCTCAAGTTTGTCGGTGATCATCCCATCATCATCCATAGGCACGGTCACATACTCCGCAGCATAAGCATTCCAGGCCTGCAGCGCGCCCAGGTACGTTGGCGCTTCTACCAGAATCCGGTCGCCAGGATTGATTAATACTTTTCCAATCAGATCCAGCGCCTGCTGTGACCCCGAAGTGATTAATATATTCTCCGGTGTCACATTGATCCCGTAACGTGCCGTATGTCGAGCAATCATTTCTCGTAACGGCAAATATCCTTCAGTCGTGCTGTATTGCAATGCCTGCGCCCCGTAGTCGATAAGCACTCGATCACAAGCAGCTCTGAATTCATCCACTGGGAATACGTCCGGCGCAGGCAATCCTCCAGCAAAAGAGATGATATCCGGCTTTTCTGTTAGTTTAAGTAGCTCGCGAATCGCTGAGCTGGCCATCCGTTGGGTTCGCTGTGCAAAGCGGTAATCCCATGGTGTATCCATTCTATTCTCCTTATCTCGGTTTATTTGTTAAGTTTTGGGAACCGCCGAACAATACGTGCCGGGGAAGGCAAGATGAGCCGTTCGCCAATCTCCATCATACCCAAGATTTTTCCCGCATCCTTAGGAGCCCCCTGATAGATATAAAGCGTAGTGCCCTTATCCGTACTCTTGGAGTCCAAAACAGCTTGGCCTGTCAGATACCCATCCGCATCAACAGCACAACTGGTTACCTTGCCAATCACCCGCCCTCGACGGTCAACAACTGGGTCGCCCAAGTGCGCCATTCGTACTCCTTTCTCATTGAAAGTGAAGCGTACCAATTCTAGCTTTCGCACTTTTTCTCTTTGCAGATAGGCCTCGCGCCCAACGAACCACGGCTTGTATGTTTTCACAAAGGAGCCGAAACCTGCCTCCGCCACTCCCAGATTTAACTCGCCTCCCATCTCATGCCCATAGAGCGGCAAGCCAGCCTCTGTTCGCAGAGAGTCGCGCGCGCCTAATCCACAGGGCTTTACTCCATACGATGCACCTACTTCCAGCAAGCGATTGAAAAAAGCATCAGCCTGATCCGGATGAATAAATAACTCATATGAAAATTTTTCCCCTGTATAGCCCGTGCGTGAGATTACCAGGTCAAATCCGCCCAGAACTGCCTCGCACAATTTAGTGCGCTTAAGTTGACGAACGCGGATGTAAGTTTTCTCGTCGCATCCTAATGCCAACAAGATCTGCCGCGCTTTAGGCCCTTGCAAAGCAATGTCAACTCTCCTGTCCGCTCCTGCTGACGGGTCCTTAAGATTACGTAGGGTCGCATTACGGCCAAACACGCGCGCCGATGGTTGGTTCCGATCAACTAATACCATCCCCTCTTTCACCGCATTTAACCATGCCCAGTCCTTATCATGGTTAGCTGCATTGACCACCACCAAGTATTTCTCCTTCTCGCGGCGATAGATGATCAAATCATCGATCACATTGGCGTCTGGGTCTAGTAAATGTGTATAACAGGATTCCCCATATGTTAGGTAGCTGGCGTCATTAGCAACCACACTGTCCAGGAATGCTGCCGCATCAGGGCCTTCCACTTGATACACACCCATATGCGCCACATCAAATAAACCAGCTCTCTGACGCACCGCCAGGTGCTCATCCATAACCGAGGTATACCATACTGGCATCTCCCAGCCGGCAAATTCGATCATCTTAGCGCCAAGACGGCGGTGAGTTTCATACATTGGAGTATGCAAAACAACTCCACTATTCTCCGGCTGCCAAGTAAATTCCGGCAACGGTTCGCCACAAGGTTCTCCGCTCATTCCCACATAGTATGGCTTGCAGATTGCTACTGGATCACCATCCATTGGCAGTACCGGCTTCGCTTCGCTCCTTTCCACCTCTGTCAAGCCTGGGAGCTTCTTGAGCACATCTACGTCAAATGCCACATAACCATCTGACAAGTCTCGCAGCCACGCTGCGACCAAGCACGTCTTCTCCGCTGGGATAGTCAAGCGGAAGTGATAAGCATCCACACAGGTTAGAGTACCATCCACTGCCTCATTCAAGATATGAACGCGCGTAGGCTGACTTTCCCCGGCTTGGAGGGCCTCCACCCGACTGGTTACAGCCATGCTCAAGAATAACCGCACCCGATCCCCACTAATATCTAGCACTTGCCACGCACTGCTGGACGGTTTTTGATCTAAATAATAAAAGTGGGGATAACCATGAGTTACCGGGTCATAATCAATTCCTGCCTTCTGAGCCAAATCTCGCGCACGAAGCTTCGCTTCTTCAAAAACTCGGAAGTCCACTTTTGCCCGGCGGATCCGTCCCGATATTCCATCCCTACCGTGAGGCTTGGTTGCCAGAAGAATGTCGGCAATAATATCGGCGAGTAATGTAACCTCTGCCTCCTTAAACCCACGTTGTGTGATCCACGGGGTTCCCATGCGTATGCCCGAAGGATCCGCGGCCGACTCATCGCCGGGAATGGTATTCCGGTTAACCACAATCCCGGCGATATCCAAGATGCGCGAAGCCATATCCCCTGATAGACCCGTGCCATCCTCCCCGATGATCGTATTGCAGGCAAGGTTCAGCAGATGGGTATTGGTGCCGCCATAAGCGATGTGCAAACCCCGTTCTTGCAATCGATCGGTTAGTACTGCGCAATTCTTAACCACCTGTTCTTGCAACCTGCAGAATTGCTCGCTTTTTGCTAACTTGAATGCAACAGCCATTCCTACATAGGAATTGACATGTGGCCCCCCTTGCTCGCCAGGAAATACCGCCCGGTCGATATCTCGTGCCAGCTTTTGGTCAGTTGTCAGGATACATGCCCCACGAGGACCGCACAATGATTTGTGCGTAGTAAATGTGATCACGTCAGCATAGCCCACCGGAGATGGGTAGACACCCGCCGCCACTAAACCCGCAACATGCGCAATATCAGCAAACAAGATCGCCCCAACAGCATCAGAGATCTCACGGAAACGTGCCCAATCAACCGCCCATGGATACGAAGAATATCCTGCAATGATGAACCGTGGTCGGTGTGCTCTTGCCAGCGCCTCAACAGCATCGTAATCAATCTGCTCTGTTTGAGAATCCACTGTATAGTGCACAGCCTGGTAAAACTTGCCAGAACGGTTGACCGGAGATCCATGGGTCAGATGCCCGCCGTGAAGCAGGTCCATGCCCATAATCGTTGCTCCTGGTTCAACCAGAGCATGGTAAACCGCATTGTTTGCCGGCGCTCCTGATAATGCCTGTACATTCACATAGATATCATCTGGAGTAACATCACCAGTCGCGAAAAGCTCCGCACAGCGGCGGCGAGCCAACTCTTCAGCTGTATCTGCATATTCCACACCTTTGTAATACCGCCGATCCGCGTAGCGCCGAAAATGAGCTAGCCGCGCCGGATAATCGACAATTTCGTCCTCGCTCATCCACCGTGTTTCATCGCGCGGGTATCCTTCTGCATAAATGTTTTGGAATACAGACCCCAGTGCTTCACGAACCGCCAGAGGCGCGGTACTCTCGCTGGGAATAAGGATCAGTTTTCGATACTGGCGCTCCGCCTCCAGCGCAACCAGTTCATGAACTGCTGGATCAAGATCTGCTAAAGGGCCTCGAAATAAAAAGTCATCCATAGATATCTCCGTGAAGGGGTTTCATATACGCTATTGATTATGAAAACAGGTAGTCAGGTCTGACTTTCCTGCCTGCATTGTAGCCCTTTGACACAGACGGGTCAAGTGATTAAACTCCTCTGTCGCTCGTGTTAATGTATAATTAACGTACCAATCAGGACCCCTTCCCTGAGGCAGGAAAGCTTAAGCCAACATGGTTGCGTCGCAATACCCAGGTCATTCAGATATTTTTGCTCTGCCTGTTCGCGACCGGTTTCTGCTTTATGCACCGCTGCATGCACTCAGTGCTCTTCTCAACCCCCCGGCGTTGACTCAGTTAAGCCGCGCACTCAAAACTTCATTAAGATTGCCGCCAGGTGAGGCAGTGTCAGCCATCCTGCAGCGTCTCCGCCAGCCAGGTATCCCGACTCCCCAGCCGCCCACCGGTGCCCTCGCGCCTATTTTCCTCGGCCTCATTCTCACCCGCGGCTGCCGTATGGCTTGTCGTTATTGCGATTTCGTCCCCGCCCATGTCACCCCCCGCATGCCCCTCGAACTGGCTCGCCAGGCTATTGATTCCTATTTTGACCTCCTCGTCAGTCAAGGCCAGCGCCATGCAGAAGTGCACTTCTTTGGCGGCGAGCCTTTCGACGCCGCAGATATCGTACACTTCAGTGTGGCATATGCCCGCCTGCGAGCCGCTGAGCGCGGCATGCATCTGAGCCTGGAGGCGGCAACAAATGGTTTTTATAGTGAGCGCCTTTGTCGCTGGATCGCATCCCAATTTGATACCATCATTCTCTCGCTGGATGGCCCAGCAGAGATCCAGGATTCCCTGCGCCCCGACGCAGCCAGCCGCGGCACATCCAAAATCGTCGAGCGTAGCGCTCATATCTTCTCCGATAGCGACCTCACCTTCCATATCCGCGCCTGCGTCACTCAAGATACCGTCGCCCGCCTCCCTGAGATCGCCGCCTGGATTGCTGATGAATTTACACCCGACCTGGTATGCTTTGAAAGCCTTACCCCCTCACCACGTTCGCGCCAAGCAGAGCTGAGACCGCCTGATCCCTGGCTCTTCGCCCAGGCTATCTACACTGCCAGCCGCATTCTGGATCCTTTGGGTATCCAAACAGTGCTCTCCACAGCCAATATTCACAATTGCCAGGCAAGCTTTTGCCCCGTTGGCAAAGATGTCATCATCGTTTCCCCGGATGGCATGCTCTCTTCCTGTTACCTGCTAGAGCAAGACTGGAAATCACGCGGCCTGGATATGCGCCTGGGTCGCATCGATGGTAATGGCTTTGAGATAGATGAGTCCTCTTGTCAGCATCTCCGCCAATTTAGCATCCATGCCAAATCGCGCTGTGTAGATTGCTTCTGCCGCTACCATTGCGCTGGTGGCTGCCATGTCAACCATCCCAGCAATGTTCCCCCGGCAACATATGATGACCTCTGTGTTCAAACTCGTCTTGTAAGTGCCGTAAACCTTCTCAAGGATATGAACCAGGCAGATCTGGTGTCTCAATTCCTGGCCGATCGATCAGCCATGGAGCGCCTCGCCCGTCAACCGACTGACAGACTGGAGGCACTGCAATGAGAGCCCAGGGCATCCGTATTCTACCTGGGATTGTCTGGGTCGAGGATCGTTCTCAGACGATCATTGTAAATGAGAATGCAGTTTCATCCCGGGTACTCACAGGCTATGAAGGCGCGCTTTGGACCTGGCTGACACAGAGATATCCATACACCCGCCTGCTTCGGTTCAGCAGGTTGGCATTGCACTGCACCGCAACCAAAGCGCAGGAACAGCTTCTATGTACACTCCAAGAGTGGCAGCGTCTGGGGTTAGTGGAGCTGGAAGTGTCAAATGGCTAACCTGGTCATCGCCACCCCTTGCGATATGGGCTGCGCCTACTGCTTTGCCGCAGAGTTGCGGCGCAATGGAGACCCTCCCTTCATCTCACTTGCAGATTTCGACTCCCGGCTAAACTTCTTGCAGCGCTCGGGCATCCCCCAGGCGCGCTTCATCGGAGGTGAGCCTTCGCTCCACCCACATTTCCCCGAACTGGTGCAGCGTGCTCGTCAGGCTGGGCTATCTGTGATCGTCTTCTCGCATGGGCTGATGCCGCCCACTGCATTGGAATGCCTCATGGCGCTACCGCCCGAAGCCTGCACAGTGCTGGTGAACATGAACGCATCCAATTTGCCTACCGGCCCCACACATCAGGAGCACGCCGCCCGAATCGAGACACTCCGCCTCTTGGGGTCACGCGCCTTGCCCGGCTACACCGTCACCTCCCCCGCTTTCGATCTCACCTTCCTCCTCTCAGCCATCCAGCAGAGCGCCTGTCAGCAGAAGATCCGTCTGGGGCTTGCCAATCCCATCCTAAAAGGCAGCAACCATTTCCTCCACCCCCGCCAGTACCGTTTCGTTGGCCAGAAGATTGCATCATTTGCCCCCATCGCTGCGGAAGCCGGCGTGCGTCTGGAATTCGACTGCGGTTTTGTCCGCTGCATGTTCGACAATCGTGAGATGGATACGCTCATCCGGGCTCATGTTGATATAGGTTTTCATTGTAGCCCCATTGTAGAGATCACCACATCCGGGAATGCCTTGCATTGCTTTGCCCTTGGCAGTCAGTTCGCTCTCCAACTTGAGCCGAGGGAGATGTGCGCATGCTTGGCAGCTGATCTACGCACTGAGATAGTACAGCGTAGCGCGCCCTACCGCCTCGCAGGTATTTACCGCGAATGCTCAAACTGTATTTTCAAGGAGCGCGACGAATGCTCCGGTGGCTGTTTATCGCATACCTTGCGCCGCTTTCAACGCGTAGAACAGTGAACAATGTCGAACGGAGAATCTGATGAATCAAGGCGATGAAGAAGAACCCAACATTCCCACAGGTGATGCCAGCGAAGCGCCTGAAGTGTATTCCGTGGGCAAAGATGGCGCCACGAAACCCAAACTTACCCGCCGCAACTTCGTCGAGCTCGCCGCTGCCTCCGCCGCTGCCCTGGCAGTAGGCGGTACAGTCGCAGCAGGGCAAGCCCAGAAGGAACAGTCATTGCTGGGGGCCCTTCCTGCAACAGGTGTTTACCTCTACGCTGCGCCCGGTCTTGGGCAAAAAATACTAGAGGCCTTCCAAGAAGGTAACTTGGTGCTCTTTCTTGGGCGTAACCAAGACAACACCTGGAGCCAGGTCAAGAGTGCTTCAGGTAACATCGGTTGGGTGCAGAACCAGTTCCTGGATTTTACTCATCCAGTGTACCAGGAGGATACTGATGGCAAACTGGCAGCCACCGCACCAACGTTAATCAACCTCTACTTCGTGGATGCACAAAATGGCTGGGCGGTGGGAGAAGGCGGCGCAGTGGTGCGCGTAATGGGCGAAGGCCAATATTATGACGCGCAGGTTTCGAACACCTCCGAGAGTCTCTATGCGGTCTTTTTCACCGATGTGGAAAACGGTTGGGCAGTGGGCAATAATGGCGCGGTGGTTCATACCCTGGATGGCGGTAGCCATTGGGAGGTGCAGACATCGAACACAACATGGAGATTGGAATGTGTCTTCTTCACAGATAACAAACATGGCTGGGCAGCCGGTGGTAGAAGCGTTGTGCGCACCATCGATGGCGGTCATAATTGGGTCGAGATAAGTAGTGTGGTGCCTTATGGGTTGATTATTCGGAATATCCAATTCTTCGACGCCCTCAACGGCGTGCTCGTGGCCAAGGGAGATTATATTACCGAGGGCGATGCACAGGTTATGTTCACGCTAGATGGCGGTGATACCTGGGCACTTGCAACTAGTGATAACGATTTGAGTTTTGTTTTTGCCTATGCGCTGCACTTCTACAGCCCAACGCTGGGCATTGTAGTGGGTCAACTCGGCAGCACGCTTGTCTTCAAATCCACCGACCGCGGCCATTCCTGGCGTTCCATCCCTTGCGGCTCTGGTTTTCAATACTATCGATTCTTCAATGTACAGATGTTGGACAATGAATACGGTTTTGCAGCGGGTGATGATGGACTGATGCACACTAAGGATGGCGGCGAGACATGGCAATTCATATTTTCTAGCATTTCTTGCCGAAACGTGTTCTTTGCCTCGCGCCAGGTTGGCTACCTGGTGAAGTGGAATAACACGGGGGTGTTCAAGAGCACAGATGGTGGCTTAACTTTTTTGTCGATCCCGGACGTCCCGCCGCCCACAGCTACGCCCACACCGCACCTGATTTATCTGCCGATCGTGCTCCGGCAGTCGACCCCTACGCCTACCTCTACATCCACCCCCTCGCCGACTTATGGTCATTCTCCCACGCCCACCACCACCCCTTGCAGTTGCGACGGGTATTGCGGTTGCGATGGTGACTGCGGCTGCGACGGCGACTGCATTTGTGATGATATCTGCACCTGCGATACGATTCACTACTGGCATCCAAACTAACATTACTGGAAACGATCGATGATTACCTTCTCCCATCGATCCTTCTCGGTTCACGATTTGCAACTCTTAGGAGATTACCCATGACAATCGAAGATAATGAATCACAGCAACTACCCGCAGAAGACTCTGGCGATGCGCCGGAGGTATATTCAGTGAGCAAAGAAGGGGTCAAAAAGCCAAAACTCACCCGCCGTAACTTCGTCGAGATCGCTGCCGCCTCCGCTGCTGCCCTGGCGGTAGGCGGTGCCGCCGCTGCGGGGAGAGCCCAGAAGGATCAGTCCCTCCTGGGTGCCATCCCCGCTACCGGCGTATACCTCTTCGCCTCGCCTGGTCTGGGTCAGAAAATACTCGAAGCCTTCCACGAAGGCGACCTGGTCCTCTTCCTCGGCCGCAATCACCAGAACACCTGGAGCCAGGTCAAGAGTGCCTCCGGTAATATCGGCTGGGTTCAAAACCAGTTCCTCGATTTTACCCACCCCGTATATCAAAAGGATGCAGAGGTCGATACGAAAGCGACTGCCCTGACACTGAATGCCCTTTACTTTGTCGATGCCCAAAATGGTTGGGGGGTTGGCGAGAGCGGTGCTATCGCTCGTGTGATGAATGATGGAGAATATTATGATGCTCAGGTATCTAACACCGCCGAGAACCTCAATGCAGTATTTTTCACCGATGCCAACAATGGTTGGGCGGTCGGGAATAACGGGACCATCGTCCACACCAACGACGGCGGCAGCACCTGGACTCCCCAAACATCCAATACGCTCCAGCACCTCATCTGTGTCTTCTTCTTGGATAACAACAACGGTTGGGCAGCCGGAGGAACCAAGGTAGTACAAACATCTGACGGTGGTCAAAACTGGACTGAATTGCCAGATGCCGTTTCCTCCTCAACCATCATTCAAGATATCCATTTCTTTGATGCCAATAACGGTGTTCTGGTTGCTTACCAGTATGGCGTCGGCGAATTGGTATTTACTACCGATGGCGGCAGCACCTGGACGCCAGCAACCTGTGATATTGAGGATGAATTTGAATTTGGTTACATGCAGGCGCTGCACTTTATCACTCCCTTATTGGGCATTGCTGCAGGTGGATTCGTCGCCCCTTCCTTCTTCAAATCCACTGACAGTGGTCACACCTGGACCTTTATCCCTTGCGATGTTGCCTACAATCCTATCTTCGATGTGCAGATGGTGGACACGGAATACGGCTTTGCGCTGGGTACAACAGGGCTGATGCAAACCACAAATGGCGCAGGAACTTGGGAAGAGTTATTCGACGCCTGGGACTTTAAGGATATGTGTTTTATCTCACGTCAGGTGGGCTACGTCATCACAAGCTCTGACTTGGGTATGTTCAAGAGCACAGATGGCGGTCACACCTGGTTACCGGTTCCAGATGCTCCTCCACCCACAGCTACACCTACGCCTCACCTGTATTACTTACCAATAATCGTCAGGCAGCCCACCCCCACGCCTACAAACACAAACACCCCCACACCCACTGCCACAGCTACTATCTGCACCTGTGATGCCGTCTGTGGCTGCGACGGGCATTGTGGTTGTGATGGCGACTGCCTCTGCGACAAGATCTGCACATGTGATACCATCCATTATTGGTATCCAAATTAGCCATGATTGATCTTCGCACCATCACGATCACAGGTGAGCCAGGGAAGTTTATCATCTTTCGCCCTCTGCTTGGGCTTGCCTTTGTCGGCAACCGAGCAATGGCAGACCTGGCTTCAAGACTAGCCACTGGCGGAGCCCCTGCCTGGGAAAGCCAGCCCCCTGGTGACGCGCTGGACTTCCTTCGCCAGATCGGCTTTGACCAACCTGATCCACCCACGCCGCAGCCACCACTGGTAACCGCGACAAATGGCTTCAATCCTACAACTGCTGTGCTGCTGATGACAAACCAGTGCCACTTACGCTGTATCTACTGCTATGCCGATGCCGGGACACGTCCTCCACTGACCATCTCCCCACAGGTTGGGTTCGCAGCCATCGAAACTGTCTGTCAGAACGCGATCCAGGGTGGACAAGAATCCTTCAGCCTTTCCTTCCACGGTGGCGGTGAGCCAACCTTCGCCTGGCATGTGTTGCGTGAATGTGTGGAATACGCCCGTTCTAGACCGCTTCCTGTACGCATCAGCCTCACCTCGAATGGCGTATGGTCGCCGGCAATGACAGCCTGGATCATACAGAATATCGACAGCATCAGCTTTTCCTTCGACGGCACACCCGCAACGCAGGATCGTCAACGCATCTTCCCCTCTGGGCAGGGCTCCTCCCTAGTGGTGCTGCGGAGCTTGCGCGTCCTCGATGAGCACGATTTCCCATATAGCATCCGTATGACTGTTCTGCCACCCTGGGAGAGCTTTGTTGATGATGTGCGTTACCTTTGCCAGCAAACTGGTTGCCGGGCAATCCAAGTTGAGCCAGCCTTTAATACCATCCGCGGCATGCACGCCCCCCCCAGTGATGAGCAATGGCAGGGCTTTGCCGAGACTTTCCTCGAAGCGCATGAAACCGCGCGTCAATGCGGTAAACGCCTACGCTATTCAGGCGCACGTATCGAGACAGTCACCGCAGCTTTCTGCTCTGCTCCCACCAACGCCCTGATTGTCAATCCCCTGGGCGACCTGGTGACTTGTTACCAGGTTGACAACCGCGAACATCCCCTCGCAAGCATCTCGGTGATTGGGTGCTTTTCAGAAAGCAATCTAAATGTAGATAATACCGCCCGTCAGCACCTGGTTGGGTTAATTGCCGAACGGCGCGCAGCCTGTCAGGATTGTTTTTGTTACTGGTCCTGTGCTGGCGATTGCTACTCGCGTAATTTTCACCCCGGACCCGATGGTCACCTGATTTTCAGCCAGCGTTGCGCAATCAACCGTGCCATTACCGAACGCCTGCTGTTAGAAGCTATTGCCGAGAGCAGAGGCGCCTGGCGGCGCGGCTACTCTCTGCCGCCAAGCGCCGATGTACTTTCTTTGGAGATGGGTGCATAATGGATTTGACGGAGTTTTTCATCACCTTTCCTCGTAAAAAAGTCGCTCCCCAGGTGACCCGCCGTGAGCTTGTCTCTGCAGCTCTGTCTGAATTGGAAGGAGCATCTGCTGCCAGGGAGGGCCGGCGCGCCTTACGCCTCTCGGATTTGGGAGAGCTTCCCGATGAGATACTGAGCACTCTGATTCCCCAGCATTCACCCGATCGGCCCGCCTGGGAGCAGGATGGGCAACTATATATCCAGCCGCCTCAACGCCAGAAACCTCAAGCCCTGTTACCCCTCGAGCCAGCAATTCTCTTCTGTTTTCGCCAGATAGATGGGTTACAGACCCTGGGGCAGATCGCCGAGAGTTTGGCTAATTTGATGGACTGGGAACCAGCAAAAGCTTTCGCCTATCTGCGCGGCTTTTTCCTCACTCTGGTCTTTTACCAGGCATGCATTCCACGTAATCCAACCACCACTCGCCAAACAACCGGCGACTCTCTCGCAAACCACCAGGAGCAAGAGAGAGCAGATGTTTAGCCCTCTCACCTCCATATCGCTCCCCATATATCGTTGGGATATTGCGAGTAGCAATAGCAATGCTCTGAATAGTAGCAGCCTTTTTTACGCACCGGGATATCTCGTGGTTGCCAGGAAGCAGGATGCCAACCGTTTCTCTGATCTCTTGAGCAATCCTGATAGCCAGCCAGCTCCCCGTCTAGCAATTGACCTGCTGACTCATGCCCGCGCTGCCTTGCAAGAATGGCAAGCATTGTTACACCAACCCTATAACCCCGTTTGCCTGACTCTCTATCTGAGTAATGCCTGTAATTTATCCTGCCCATACTGCTATTCTGAGCCGGTGCAGCAACCAGCCAAGCGTATCAGCTTGCCTGCTGTCGCTTCCGCAGCACGCCTAGTTGCCGAGAATTGCAGGGAAACCGGAACACCATTCAATGTAGTCTTTCACGGGGGCGGTGAGCCATCTATGGAAATGGATTTACTGGAACAATGTCTCGATGTGGCTGAAGAAACCGCGATTGAACACGGAGTAGGTATCTTCCGCTACATTGCCACCAATGGCGTGATGCCCGCCATACATGCCACATGGTTAAGCCAGCGGTTTGATATGATCGGCCTATCCTGTGATGGGCCTCCGGATATCCAGAATTCCCAGCGTCCCCTGCGCTCTGCAGACGGTTCCCAACCCGCAGAAAGCAGTTCAACTCAAGTAGAGAGTACAGCGCAGATTATCCACCAGCATAAAAAACCGCTACATGTTCGCACAACAATCACACCAGATAGCGTGAAACGCCAACAGGAGATTGTGGACTATATCTGCAACAATCTCTGCCCACAGGAAATCCATGTAGAAGCTCAATACGCCACCTCGCCAGGGGCCTCTGCTTTCCAAGCCACACAGGTTGATGAGTTCTTGACTTATTTTATGGAAGGACGCCACCAAGCCCGCCTCGCTGGCATTCCCTACCGCATGTCGGTCAGCCGCGTGGGGTTAATCCACGGCCCCTATTGCAATCCATTACGCCAGGTATTGCAGTTGGTTCCCGGCGATTTGGCCTCAGCTTGTTTTCGTGCTGCCATGCCGCATCAACTCCTGGCAGACCTCCAAAATATCGGCGCCTACGATCTCCCGTCAGAGAGATTCTTCATTGAACCCACCAATGCCGCTTTATTCTGCTCAGCCTTATCCAGCTTGCCAATCAAATGCAGTGATTGCTTCAACCGCTTTCATTGCACGTATGGCTGCCCAGATTATTGTCTACTTCAGAACAAGGGCGACGCCGACTTCCGTTGCCTGCTTGCCCAGAAACTAACCATAACATTGCTGTTGGAGCGCGCATGTGATCTGCTAAGACGTGGAGGGGCAATCAGTGGCGGGAAGGTGGATCTTTGGTAACAACCACCCAACTCGAGGCCTTTAATTCCTTTTTCCATCCGTTAACCAGCAGGCTGGAGGTTGAAGCAATCCGCGCCCAGTGGCAGGCGCTCGGGGAGCATTATGATGTCGAGCGATGGAGTCTACCGCTGCCGGTTTGGAAGCAGCGCTCTTTCGACGACTCGCCCACACAGGCATGGAACAATTTATGCCACGAGCTAGCCACTGCTGACCTCGACCATCCCCTTTGCATTTACTTACATGTGCCTTTTTGCTCCAGTAAGTGTGGCTTCTGCGATAGCTACTCTTTCCGCCTCGCGTCGCATAGTGACGAGCACTGCGAGAAATACACCAACCGTTTATCTGCTGAGATGGCATTATGGTCAGAGCAGGGATGTTTGAGCCAGCGACCGGTTTCTTCGGTACATTTCGGTGGCGGTACACCAGCCTTTCTAGGTGCAGAACGCCTGTCACGGCTCATTGATTCTTGCCATGCGCGATTTGCCGTCGACGCAGAAACAGAATGGGCCTTGGAAACCACAGTCAAGTCATTACGTGACGGAATGCTTGTGGCTTTGCACCAAATGGGCTTCCGTCGCCTCCACTTAGGAGTTCAAAGTCTTGAACCCAGTGTAAGAAAGATCATTGGTCGTCGTTGCCCTCCTCACGAAGCTCTAGAGATCATTACCGCTGCTCGTTCGTTGGGTTGGGTAGTGAGCGTCGATTTGATCTGCGGGCTACCCGGACAAACGCCAGAAGGCTTTATTAAAGGTATACGGGCTCTCCTCGATGCCGGCGTAGATGGCATATCTATGTACGAGTTGCTCATCTTTCCCCAAAACCGTCGTTGGGCACAGAGATATGGCTTGTTGGATCGTAGCCACATCCCAAACTACTGGATGTTTCTGGCAGGTGCACAGCTACTAGAGCATGCTGGGATGGGAAAAAACCTGTTTAACCATTGGGCAGGGAAACGCGACGAGAATATCTATTTCACATTTCCCTTGCGTGGCGAAGCCTGCCTCGCGCTGGGATCAATCGGCGATGGTGTGTTCGGAGATTATCATTACCGCCATTATGGCTATGCGGAATACCTGCAAGCCACCGATCGCGGCCTGCCTGGCCTGGAAGGAGGCCTGCGACGCTCAGCTTTCGAGAACTTACTCCATCCCATCATCACATTACTACTCTCCGGCAAGATGCCTGCAGCGGTGGTAATCCCGCTGAATAACAAATGCAAAGCACTCTTTTCCCGTTGGATAGAGTGTGCTCTAATGCAGCAGGATGGGAACGGTGGGTTAACGATGACCGCCAGCGGCGCCTGGTTTGCCGGGGACATGGTGAGGGAATTAATGGATTGGCTTAGTTAAAACAAAAATGGGCGGAACAGGGCTCGAACCTGCGACCTCCTCTTCTGGAAACAATATCTAGAAAAGTACACAATTTTCAGAATATGGGTGCATGGGGGTGAGAAACTAAAAACCGCGTACCAAGTAGGGGCAACGCAGCTGTTTATTACAATATTTATTGTATTGACTAGTGATAATATTGTTATGCTTTCGATAAGAGTGATTATCGAAAGTACTTATTGCCTAAAAATGCAACGTTTATTGTAAGATCCCCTCAGGGTTTTATGAGAATGCTATAGCTTGTCGTCTGGGTGTTGCTCGATTGTATCAGCAAGCATGGCTTTCACCCATGGATCATTTTTATCCCAGATCAGCAAATCACCTGGTTGGCATTCAAAATACATGCAGAATGCTTCAAGCGTTGGCACGTCAAAACGTGTTACCTTTTGGGTTACATACTGGGTAATGGTGCTAGTAGAAACACCGATCTCTTGCGCGATCACTCGGTATGGTAGTTTTCGATTTTCGCGCAGCTCCTTCTCAGCAATCAAGATTTTTAGACGGTTATAAATTGCCATGTTCTTATCCTGCGTTGTGGGGGATGTGACACCTATCATTATACACCTCTTTTCATAGCTTGTTTCAAGTATAGCATACAGGGTTTCAGTAAGTCAATATCAGGTATCGACTACACTTGACAAGATAATATATATCCTGGTACAATGTGCTTACTAGTCAATACAACGTTACAGAATAGAGGATATAATGACAACCCCCGACTCTTCCCCCATACTGAGTAAAGCCCCAATCTATCCCGTTACCTTCATTCAGTGTCTTGAATGCCGGCTGTCAAAAACCCTACAGAAGATCATGGTGTTGTATCACTTACCCCCAGCAGCTACCGAGGCTTTAAACGACTTGGTGAACCTGGTATCGATGCGCGGGTGGAATACCACCACCGATCAAAGCGGAATCGAAAATGCGGTGAGAGTCGTAACCTGGAAGATTGATCTTCTAGACACCCTCTGCAGGGAGTACATTCGGGATAATTGGGATGATCTTGTGAATATGCGCAAAGATCTACCCGAAGTGGCTTTTCATGACTCGGGCTGGATTAGCGAATAATGCCCACAGGAAACTCCACAGGGCGCAAATCATCCCATAACCATATCAGATAACCTAGAATGAGCTCAGAATGCGAAAACCCCGAATACCCCGTGAAGTACTGATAAAGCTATCCAGGCTATTGAATATGCGATACAAGCCCAGTGAAATTGCAGAGGAAATCGGGGTTGATGTGTCCACCATATACCGAGCATACATCCCAGCTGGATGTCCCATCGAGCGCGATAGCAAAGGGCGGATCTGGATTATAGGAACTGCTTTTCGTGAATGGTCAGTGCAATACCATACCGAGCGTAAAGAGAACAGCAAACCGACTCCTCTTGAACCTGGCTTTGCATGGTGCTTGAAGTGTCGAGGTCCAGCCAAGATGCTGAACATCAAACCCAGAAAACAAACCAGATACCATGTGATGTATTCCGGTTTATGCTCAGTATGTGGGGGTAAAGTGAACCGAGCTGCTAGACCTGGAGAGGGAATAGATTGCGAGATGCCGAATAGGAAATCGAGAAAACCATGATAAACCGTGAAAATTGGTTAGATAGTAAAAAGTATCTATTGTACCTGGAGAACGTCAAACAGAATGATGACAAGACGCTTGCGCGGCGTCGATCCCAGATGCGCCACCTCCTTGAATGGGCAGACGAACAGCCATTCCCAAAAGCGCGAACCATTGATCCAACCTATCAGCAAAATCTTGCAAGCATTCGGCGTGAATGGCGTGGTGAGCACGTACCACTTTCCCCCGAAAGCATCGAGGCTGCTCTGGATGTGGCAAGGTCATTTTTCTCATGGGCGCGGCTCGAATACCCCCGAAGATATTACCACCTATCAGAAAGTTGGATTGATGCCCTCAGACCATCTCGATCACAGGGCAAGCAAAGCGAATACCGAGAACGAGAATATTATTCCCTTGAAAGTGTATTGAAGATCACTTCTCTAAAACCTGAAACCACGATAGAGAGACGAAATATAGCGGCTGTAGCATTTCTGTTTGCGTCTGGTATGCGGGCAGGCGCATTCCTGACTCTACCGCTTGAATGCGTTGATCTTGAAAACCTGCGAATAAGACAATTCCCCTCGAAGGGAGTGAAAACCAAAAACAGCAAAGCGGCTATTACCACTTTACTGAGTATCCCTGAATTGCTAGATGTTATCCGAGAATGGGACGAATACTTGCGGGGGAACCTGCCAGAATCGTCTCTTTGGTATGCTCAGCTCAAATCAGATGCTATGACTCTCGCGCCAGCTGGAACATATACTGGGAGTAAGCGACACAAAGCACTATTACTAGGAGTCCAGCGACTATGTGAGCGCGCTGGGATTGAATACCTTTCACCTCACAAATTACGTCACGGTCACGCGGTATATGGGACAAAACACGCGCAAACATACCAGGATTTTAAAGCTGTAAGTCAAAACTTAATGCATGGGAGTGTCACAATTACAGATAGCATTTATGGGGTACTGGCTGAAAGTGATGTACACGATACAATCTTGAAACTCAGCCATGCAGGGAACTTGCCCACGAAACCAGGTGTTGATACAATTACTCAGTTATCCGATCTTCTAAAAATCTTGCAGGAGAATCCGACTCTCCGAGCATTACTGAGTAAGGGATAAATCTCACGGTGAATGTCTCAATGCAAATAATAGTGGGCGGAACAGGGCTCGAACCTGCGACCTCCTCTGTGTAAGAGAGGCGCTCTGACCGACTGAGCTATCCGCCCCCGGGGCGATTA
>JAFGBV010000056.1 GCA_016932955.1 Anaerolineales bacterium
CCTGAGAAATGCGGGCGGTAATAGGTGAGGGTGGTGAGGATCTTCATTAAATCGGACAGAGAACGCAGCAAGCGCAGACTCGTCTCTGCAAAGAGGCGTCAGAGGCATTACGAGTTCCCGGATCTTAACCTTCGGTACATGGATGATAGGGTCTGTCCATCTGCGGCCAGGGCAAAACCGCCGATCAGGCCGGTGATGGCGTAGTTAAAGATATGGGCTGAAACTGCAAACGCGGCAGCCGCCGACAAATTGGGATCGAAGACGGCCAGGGCACCCACCATGGTAGCCTCATACACACCAATCCCCCCCGGCGAGGAGGGAGCCGCCAGGCCCAACGCCCCAGCTCCCAATGCAAAAGCTGCCCACAGCGGTTGTGCATGGGGGAAAAAAGCGCGCAGCAAGAGGTCGTATTGCAATACACCCAACAGCCAGTTGAACAGCATCCAGGTCAGGGCGATTAAAAAGCGGCGCAGGCTGGTGAGGATAGAAAGGCCCTCGAAGAAGGCCGATACCCGCTCCCCGCTCAACCTTTGCACCAGCGGCCAACGGCGTCCTGCCTTTTCAACCAGGTTGAGCACACGCGGACGATTGTGCGCCATGATATACAATAAAACCAACCCGAAGCCAACGATCAGCCCGGTACCCAGGGCAGCCTGCTGCGCCCAATCTACCCCTACTACAAAGGGGAGAGTGCTCAAGAACAAGCCGACCGCGATGATAAGATCAATCGCCCGCTCAATCAGGATCGTGGGTATAACCTGCCAGAAAGCCAGGCTGGATTTACCGCCAAGCAAAAAGGCCCGCCCTACCTCGCCCAGGCGAAAGGGCAAGATGTTATTGAGCAGATAACCCTCATTCAGGGTCAAGAAGACATCGCGATAGGCAGCTTTTTCTTGCAGCAGGGTGCGCCAGACAAAAGCACGCACGAAGAGCCACGGCAGGGTGATGAAGCCGCCCACCAGCAGGTAGCGCCAGTCGGCCTGGCGCACTGCCTGAAGGAAATCGTCCAGGTCAATCAACGAAAAAACCACTGCCAGGGCCAACACACTGACCAGCAGCCCCGGCAGCAAGCGTTTCCAATCCTGGTTGGAGTGGGGTAAACCGGCGGCGATCTCAATCCTCCCCAATACGCAAGATCGCCATGAAGGCTTCTTGCGGGATTTCCACATTGCCAACCATCTTCATCCGCTTCTTGCCCCGCTTCTGTTTTTCGAGCAGCTTCTTCTTGCGGGTGATGTCGCCACCGTAGCACTTTGCTAAAACATCTTTGCGCAAGGGTTTGACATTGGCACGCGAGATCACCCGCCCGGCAGCGTAAGCCTGGATGGGCACCAGGAAGAGCTGGCGCGGGATGAGGTCTTTCAGCTTGGAGATCAACGCCTGGCCCTTGTGGTAAGCGTCATTGCGGTGGACGATCGAAGCCAGCGCGTCCACCGGTTCCTCATTGACCAGGATCTCGAGCTTCACCAGGTCATCAGCGCGGTATTCGGCAAACTGGTAATCCAATGAAGCATAACCTCGCGTGCGGGATTTCAGTTGATCAAAGAAATCCACGATCAACTCAGAGAGGGGTATCTCAAACTTGAGCTGCACGCGGTTGTGGGCAGGATAGTCCTGTTCGATGAATATCCCGCGGCGCTTCTTCACCAGCTCCATGATCGGCCCGTAAAATTCCGTCGGGCTGAAAACATCGATCGTCATCCATGGCTCGCGTACTTCAGCAATGCTGCTTTCGTCGGGCAAATCGGCAGGCGAGTCAATCGTCACCAGCTCGCCGGTCTGCATCACCACCTCATACTCCACCGAGGGGGAAGTGACCAGAATATCCAGGTTATACTCGCGCTCCAGGCGTTCCTGGATGATCTCCATATGGAACATGCCCAGGAAGCCGCAGCGAAAGCCGAAATTCAACGCTTGTGAGGTTTCCGGCTCAAAGACCAGAGAGGCGTCATTGAGCTGCAATTTCTCCAGCGATTCTTTGAGATCGGGATAATCATCGTTCTCGACCGGGTAGATGCCGGCAAAGACCATCGGTTTGACCTTACGGTAGCCAGGTAACTGTGCGGGGGCAGGGCGCTGCAAGGTGGTGATGGTATCGCCTACGCGGCACTCGCGCACCGTCTTGAGGCCAGTGGCAATGTAGCCCACCTCGCCAGCCGAAAGGCCAGGCACGGGGCGCAGGTCGGGAGCAAATATGCCCACTTCGATCGGCTTCACATCGAAGCCGGTAGCCATCAGGTGCAGCACATCGGTGGAGGCCACACGCCCATCCATCAGGCGCACGTAAGCCACCACGCCTTTGTAGGCGTCGTAGTGCGAGTCAAAGATCAGCGCCCGCAGAGGAGCCTCGTCATCACCAGAAGGCGGCGGCACCTGCTGCACAACCGTTTCGAGCACCTGCTCCACGTTCAAGCCAGATTTGGCCGAGATGCGTAGGATCTCAGCTGGCGGAGTGCCCAGGAGATTGCTGATCTCCTCTGCCACCTCATCCGGGCGGGCAGAGGGCAGGTCAATTTTGTTGATCACCGGGATGATCTCCAGATCAGCTTCCAGCGCACTGTAGAGGTTCGCCAGCGTTTGGGCTTCGATGCCCTGGGAGGCATCCACGACGAGCAGCGCGCCCTCGCAGGCAGCCAGGGCGCGGCTGACCTCGTAGCCGAAATCGACATGGCCGGGAGTATCGATCAAATTCAACTCATAGGACTGTCCATCCTGGGCGGTATAGTTCATGCGCACCGCGGAGGCTTTGATCGTCACACCCTTCTCACGCTCCAAATCCATGCTGTCCAATACTTGCTCGGTCATATCCCGGTCCGAGATCGTGCCGGTGAGCTGCAGCAGGCGGTCGGCCAGTGTGGATTTGCCGTGATCAATGTGGGCGATGATGCAAAAATTACGAATATGATCAGTTCTCATAGCCGGGAAGAAGTATAATCGATTTCCTTAGAGAAAACAGCCAGATTTCCAGCGGGCTGTTTTCTTGAGAAGCCGTTGTTTTGTATCCATAGCCATTCCGATTGCCTCACGAGGCTGATTCGCTGCGCAATACCTGCTCAACCAATGTCTCGATATGGTCCTCAGCGGTAACATTCCAGCGAAGCCAAGCGAGGAATTCTGAGTTGCCTTTTGGCCCCAGCAAAGGCGAGCGCACAAGGCCCAAGAGGCCAAAGCCTTTTTCCTGTGCAAAGCCCAGCACATCCAACAGCACTCGCCGGTGAATTGCGGGATCACGGATCACGCCTTTGCCGCGGCCGACCTCGGCCTTGCCGGCCTCGAATTGGGGCTTGATCAGCGCCACAATGTCGCCCGCCTGCGCCGCTTCTACGCTGCCTGGTGCCGCGAACCAGCCTTTGATGACCGGGAGTAAAACCTTCAAGGAGATGAACGAGGCGTCAATCGTCACCAGGCTGACCGGCTCTGGCAGTCGCTGGAGATAACGAGCGTTGGTCTCTTCCATTACCACCACGCGCGAGTCGGAGCGCAGTTTCCAATCCAAGATCCCCTTCCCCACATCGATGGCGTACACCCGCGCCGCCCCCTGCTGCAATAAGCAATCGGTGAAGCCGCCAGTGGATGCACCTACATCTGCGCAGACACATCCCTTCACAAGGATGGGAAAGGCAACCAGCGCCGCGGCAAGCTTTTCACCGCCGCGTGAGACGAAACGCGGGCCGCTTTCCACCGCCAAGCCAGCCTGAGGGGATACCATCAAGGATGGCTTCAACGCCACCTGCCCATCCACACGCACCTGCCCTGCCATCACCAGGCGCTGCGCCAGCGAGCGGCTCTCTGCCAGCCCGCGTTCCACCAGCAGCAGGTCCAAGCGCGTCTTGGGCATCTAGCCTACTTTTTTGCAGGGATAGGATTGATTCCCCTGGTGCAGCACAAAGCTGGTCACCGCGCCATCAGGATCAAATTCGTAGACCAGGGTCAGATCCACTTCACGCGGGAAGAGGCGCTCAGGCGTTTCGGCAAACAAAGCCAGCTTTTCTTGCCCCGGCGCCTGGATGAATAGCTGCCCCTCTGCCAGGCTGACGATAACCGCCATGCCAGGCGCAAGCTCGAAGATGCCGGCATAACGCTCTAGCAATGCTGGCTTGAGCGAAATCACCGGGCGCAGCTGCGGCAAGGGCTTATCCGTTTTCTTCGCCTGATCTGGAGGGCCAAAGCGGCGCACAACCCGCATCCCTTCCACCTGCCCATCCCCAGCACGGTCAAAGAAGAAACGATCTGGCGCCTCTTTGATAAAGAAAGCATCTTCCGCATAGGGGATGAGCTCCAGGCGCATCCCGCCGGTGCGCTGCGAATAAACCTTACTGCCATCGCGGGTGACGACCCGTTCTTCGTTCTCCTTGATCTGGTACACGCCCACATAAGAATCCAGCGCCTCCAAGGGCAGCTCGATTGGCACGGGTTCGGTATAAGGCTTGCCAATCGCCATCGTTGCCAGTTGGAAGGCAACCATGCTGGGGTCTAGCTTGGGAGCATCCAGGTTGGTTAGAACGGCTACATACACCTGAAAATCAGGGACTCTGACCCCGCCGCAGGAGAAACCGTTAATGCCGCCGCCGTGCTCGATGAAGAGATGGCCCTCGTATTCAGATATCCCCCAACCAAAGCCGTAGCCCGTGGGGCTGCCATCACTCAGCTTAGCCGACTGAAATGCCAGCCCTAGCGTCTCGGGGCGCATGAGCTCAGCAGTATACTGAGCTGCATCCCAGCGCACCAGGTCATCCACGCAGGAGGCCAGCGACCCGGCAGCGTAAGGCTGGGACATGCTCAAATAGGGCGAGTTGGCAAAGCCATCTGGGGTGCTGGTGTAACCGGCAACACGCCCAGGGACAAGGCGCACTGGGTCATCATATAACGAATGCGCCATGCCCAGGCGGTCAAAGATCTGCTTCTGAACAAATTCTGCATAGGGCATCCCGCTGACCTGCTCAATGATCGCCCCTAACAGGATGTATCCAGAGTTGTTATACAGGAAGCGCTCGCCGGGCTCAAACTCCAGCGGCTGATCTTTGAAGATAGCAATCAACTCTTGCAAGGACATATCTTTGCGCCACAGGGGCAGCCACTCGGGCATATCGGTATAGCTCTTGATGCCAGAAGTATGAGTCAATAAATGCTCGATGGTGATCTTGCGCCCCTGGGTGGGATAATCGGGCAGGAAGAGGGTGAGATCATCCTGCAGGGATAGCTTGCCTTGTTCCAGTAGCATAAGAATACAAACGGCAGTGAACTGCTTGGTGATCGAGCCGAGGCGGAACACCATGTGCGGCTCCACCGGCACGCCCAGCTCGAGGTTCGCCAAACCGTAACCTTTGCGCAGCAAAACCTGCCCTCCTTTCATCACAATCACAGCAGCGCCCGGCTGGTCAGGCAGGTAGACAGCTTTGAGAAATTCATCCATCTTACCCAACAGCTCTGTATCGGTCATGGAGGATCTCCTTGGCCGCATGGTGTAGGTGTGCGGCGCACATATTATAAATGCGAAAAGGCACGACTGGTACAGATGCGTGATTTGACATGTATAATATCGGGAGAGGATACAATAGGTATGCTCCCAAAGATCAGATCGCAACGGGTAGAGGCAATCGTCTTACGCCACGCCGACTGGGGGGAGGCGGACCGTCTGCTGTGGCTCTATACACGCGAGTTGGGTAAGGTGCGGGCAGTTGCCAAAGGGGCGCGCAAGCCGCGCTCACGAAAAGCTGGTCACCTGGAACCCTTCACATGCGCCAGCCTGCTACTGGCCTGGGGCAGGGATATCTACATCGTGACCCAGGCCGAGGCCAACAACCTCCACCTGGCACTGCGCCAGGATTTGCTACGCATTGGCTATGCATCTTACATCACAGAACTGCTGGACCGTTTCACCTACGAAGAGGGGGAAAACCCTGCCCTGTACCACCTGCTGGCTGATACCCTGAAGCGTCTAGATGAGCAACCAGACCCCGAATTCGCAGTGCGCTACTACGAAGTGCGCTTGCTAGACCTGGTCGGATTCCGCCCGCAGCTCATGCGCTGCACAGCCTGCGAGAAGGAGATCCAACCCGAAGATCAGTACTTCTCAGCAGCAAAGGGCGGCGTTCTGTGCCCGCGATGTGGGGCTAACACGCCTGGCGTGCGCCCGATCTCGATGCTGGCACTTAAGACCCTGCGCCACATGCAACGCAGTAATTATGCTGTCGCCCGCCGCCTGCGGCTGAGTCTGAGCACCAACCGAGAGCTGGAAAACCTCGTCGGTCACTACCTGACTTACCTGCTGGAACGGAGTCTGAACACCCCTGCCTTCCTGCGCCAGGTGCGCTCCGCTAGATAGTCTACTAATCAGGTTAGACTTGTGATGAATGTCACGAACAAATAATTACACTCGATAGTGCATAAGCAACTTCTCCCATGTTAAAATACAGTGGGGTGTGGGGGCTTGCTTGATTGATCACATCGCGGTATCAGCCCCCGCTTTCTATTGGTCGCGACATTCCTTCATTGCAGCAATGCGACACCTTCCTAATTAGCCGTGTAATCCCACCCAGGAGGTCCGCCGGATGAAGCCCAACACACGAGGTAGTCCAAGAATAGGAGTTTACGTCTGTCACTGCGGGACGAACATTGCCGGGACGGTCGATGTTGAGGCAGTTGCCGAATATGCCGCTCATCTCAATGGGGTTGTTTTATCCCGGCACTACACGTACATGTGCTCTGATCCAGGTCAGGCCCTCATCCAGGATGATATCCGCGATGCGGGCCTGAATCGTGTTGTGGTGGCTTCCTGCTCGCCGTTGATGCATGAGGGCACCTTCCGCCGGGCATGCGCTAAGGCGGGGTTGAATCCCTTCCTGTTCCAAATGGCGAACATCCGCGAGCACTGCTCTTGGATCGCAGATGACCACCAGGCAGCAACCCGCAAAGCAATTTCACTGGTTTCTGCCGCCGTTCAGCGCGTGCAGTACAACCAGCCGCTGGAAGCCCGTCAAATGCCAATGAAACAATCGGCGCTGGTGGTTGGAGGCGGGATTGCTGGGATCGAAGCTGCCCTGCGCCTAGCGGATGCGGGAAAGAAAGTGTACCTGGTGGAGCGCCAGCCGAGCATCGGCGGGCACATGGCCCAACTCTACAAAACCTTCCCCACGCTGGACTGTGCGGCTTGAATTCTCACCCCCAAAATGGTGTCCGTCGGACGCCACGAGAACATCGAGCTGCTCAGCTACAGCGAAGTTGAGAGCATAGCGGGATATGTAGGAAATTTTACCGTGCAGGTGCGCCGCAAGGCGCGTTATGTAAATGAGGATCTGTGCACGGGCTGCGGCACCTGCGTGGAGAAATGCCCCTGGAAGAAAATCCCCTCCGAATTTGATATGGGGCTGGGCACACGCCCGGCAATTTACTTCCCCTTTGCACAAGCCGTGCCGCGTGTGCCGGTGATAGATGCGGAGAACTGCGCTTATTTACAAAAGGGGAAATGCCGCGCATGCGAAAAATTCTGCCCAACCGGGGCAATCGACTTTAGTCAGAAGGAGCAACTCATTGAGGTAGAAGTAGGCACGATCATCCTGGCGACTGGTTTCCATGATTATGACCCACGGCACGCGCCGCAATATGGGTACGGCACACTGGATAATGTACTCACCAGCATGGAATTCGAGCGGATGATCAACTCTGGGGGGCCGACCAACGGAGTGGTGCATCTCAAAGATGGAAGCAAGCCGCGTGCAATCGCTCTGCTGCACTGTGTGGGTAGCCGCGACGTTAAGGAACACGAGTATTGCTCGCGAGTTTGCTGCATGTACTCTCTGAAGCTGGCGCAACTGATCCGCGATTATGTGGGAGCAGAGGTGCACGAGTTCTACCGTGACATGCGCGCCTTTGGCAAAGGCTACGAGAATTTCTACGAGAGAGTGGAACATGCCGGAGTTCATTTCTACCGTTTCGATGAGGGAATCCAAGTCAGCCAGCAGAACGGACAGCTCAAGGTGACTGCCCAAGATATGTACACCGGCCTGGCGAACGAGGTGCTGGTGGATATGGTGATCCTGAGCACCGGCCTGGAGCCACAGCCAGATGCGCACCAGGTTGCAGCAATCTTCGGCATCAGCCGCAGCCCGGATGGCTTCTTCCTCGAGAAGCACCCCAAACTAGCGCCAGTAGAAACGGCAACGGATGGCGTCTACCTGGCTGGCACCTGCCAGGGCCCGAAGGACATCCCCGACAGCGTGGCCCAAGGGGGCGCCGCCGCGGCGGCAGCCCTCTCACTGATGGATACCGGGTTTGTAACGCTTGAACCCTTTACTGCGTATATTGATACGAGCCGCTGCAGTGGCTGCCAGACCTGCGTGGGCACATGCCCATACCATGCCATCCAGATGATCGAGATAGAGGGGCGCAACGTCGCATGGGTGAATGAGGTACTCTGTAAGGGCTGCGGAACCTGCGTGGCAGGTTGCCCGGCTCACGCTGCCATGCAATATGGCTTCAGCGATGATCAAATCGGAGCAGAAATCGAAGGCGCACTGATGCTCCACTTGGAGGCGTAGAATATGAATCGTTCGAAAATACGCACCGGCGTTTACGTCTGTCATTGCGGCACCAACATCTCCAGCAAAGTTGATGTGGAGAGCGTGGCTGAGTATGCGCAAACGCTGGAAGGGGTAACCCTGGCACGCGACTACACCTACATGTGCTCCGAACCAGGCCAGGATCTGATCAAGCAGGACATCCATGCGCATGGGCTGAACCGCATCGTGGTGGCCTCCTGCTCGCCGTTGATGCATGAACCCACCTTCCGCCGGGCATGCTCTGAGGCGGGGTTGAATCCCTTCTTTTTACAGATGGCAAATATTCGTGAGCACTGCTCGTGGGTGATCGACGATCAAGAGCAGGCAACGGCAAAAGCGCGCAGCCTGGTGAATGCTGCGGTGCGGCGTGTGCACTACCACCAGCCACTCGACATGCGCACCGTGGAGATTACCCCGTCGGCGCTGGTGGTTGGAGGCGGGATTGCCGGGATCGAAGCTGCCCTGCGCCTGGCGGATGCGGGAAAGAAAGTGTACCTGGTGGAGCGCCAGCCGAGTATCGGCGGGCACATGGCCCAAATCTACAAAACCTTCCCCACGCTGGACTGTGCGGCTTGAATTCTCACCCCCAAAATGGTGTCCGTCGGACACCACGAGAATATCGAACTGCTCAGCTACAGCGAAGTCGAGAGCGTGTCGGGATATATAGGGAATTACCATGTGCAAGTACGCCGAAAAGCGCGCTACGTTGATGAGAGCCTGTGCGCAGGATGCGGACAGTGCGCAGAAGCCTGCCCGGTAGAGGTGATTAGCGATTTCGACGCCGGCATCAGCATGCGCAAGGCTGTTTATCGCAACTCGGCACAGGCAGTACCAGGCGCCTATGCAATTGAAAAGCGTGGTGTGGCACCATGCCGCTCTGCCTGCCCTACCGATCAGCGTGCGGAGGGATATATCGCCCTGATCCGGCAGAAACGCTATGCTGATGCTTATTGGGCAATTCGCCGCGAGCATCCATTCCCTTCGGTGTGCGGGCGGGTGTGCAACCACCCCTGCGAGACAGCCTGCACGCGCGGCCAGGTGGACCAACCAGTTAACATCATGGCGCTCAAGCGCTTCGTTGCAGATTGGGCTTACGAGCACCGCCACGAGCTGCCCAATATGCGCGATAAATCTCTCATCGGCACACCCTTCGAGCATCACCCGCGCCCCACCGGAAAGAAGATTGCGATCATCGGCGCCGGGCCAGCAGGGCTGACCGCGGGGATGGATTTGGTGAGGCTAGGGCATAAGGCCACCGTATTCGACAGCCTGCCGATTGCAGGAGGAATGATGCGCGTGGGCATCCCACCCCACCGGCTGCCATACCACTTACTGGATTGGGAAGTGCAACAAATTTTGGACGAAGGGGTAGAGCTGCACCTGAACACGCGCATCGAAGATATCCCCGGCCTGTTCGAAAAAGGTTACCACGCCGTGGTGATTGCCACCGGCGCTCACCAGGCGACCAAGTTGAGCATTCCCGGCTCTGAGCACCCGGATAACTGGCTGAGCCTGGACCTGCTGAAGCGGGCCTGCCTGGATGAGAGCCTGAGCCTGAGCGGGCGCGAGATTGTGGTGCTGGGGGCGGGCGATGTGGCGCTGGATGCAGCCCGCACTGCTGTCCGGCTGGGGAAACCGAAAGTGAGCATTGTCTGCCGTGGCATGCGGGCATCCTTCAACGAGATAGAGGAAGCACAGGCAGAAGGCATCCAGATCATCCGCAACCGGGTATTTAAGGAAGTGGATGTGCGCTTTGGCAAGATCATCGGCATCTTATGCCTGGAGGCCGAGGTGGGAGATGTGGTTGGCGGGCAGCGCCAGGTGCGGGAGATCCCCGGCACCGAACACATCATCCCCTGCGATATGGTGATCTGGGCGCTGGGCCAGCGGCCCGATTTCTCTTTCTTACCGGATGATGGCTCGATTGCCACCCGCTACCCAATCGGCCTGTGGGCAAACGACGAGATGATGACCACCCGGCCCGGTGTGTTTACTGCCGGCGACCTGCGCCGTGGTACAACTTTCTTTGTAGTGGACGCCATCGCAGAGGGGCACCATGTGGCTCGCTGCGTGGACCGTTACCTGCGCGGCGAAAGAGGCGTGCCCGAGCCGCACCTATCGCCTCCGGCGCAGCTCAGCATGGCGGAAATTGAAGCCAAGTTCAGGCGGGGCGAAGCATCGCAGCGCGAGCGGGTGCAGATTGCTTCAATCCCACCAGAAATGCGTGAAAACAATTTCGACGAGGTCGATATCACGCTCACGGAAGAACAAGCCCTGGCTGAGGCAGAGCGCTGCCTGCGCTGTGGGGTTTGCTCGGAATGCCTGGAATGCGTGGCAGCCTGCGAGCGCGGCGCGATAAACCATGATATGGAAGACAGCTATCTGGATCTGCAGGTGGGGACGATCATCCTGGCTACCGGATTCAAAGATTTCGACCCGCAGCGCGCACCTGAGCTGGGGTATGGAACACTGCCTAATGTGATCACCGCACTGGAATTCGAGCGCATGATCAATGTGTCTGGGCCAACCGGCGGCAAAGTGTTGATGAAGAACGGGCAGGCGCCGCGCAGCGTAGCCATCCTGCACTGCGTGGGCAGCCGTGACAGCAAGTACAACGATTATTGCTCGCGGGCTTGCTGCATGTACTCACTGAAACTCGCCCAACTGGTGCATGATTACATGGATGCTGAAGTGTACGAGATCTATCGTGACATGCGTACGTTTGGCAAAGGATATGAAGAATTCTATAACCGCACCCGCGCCAAAGGTGTGAATTTCTACCATGGGCGTGTGCAAAACATTGAAACGCAGGATGGGCAGCTCACCGTTCGCTGGGGCGAGGCTTTCCACAACCAGCCCGACCACGTGACGGTGGACATGGTGATTCTTGCCACGGGCTTCGAACCGCAGGAGGACACCGGACATATCAGCAGCTTGTTTGGGGTCAGCCGCAGCAAAGATGGCTTCTTCATGGAAAAGCACCCCAAACTGGCACCGGTGGAAACAGCCAGCGAGGGAATTTACCTGGCCGGCACCTGCCAGGCGCCTAAAGATATCCCCGATAGTGTGGCGCACGCCGGTGGCGCAGCTGCAGCGGCGCTTTCGCTGCTGGATCAGGGCAAGATCGCCCTCGATCCTTCCATCGCCCAGGTGAACGTGCAGCGTTGCGCCGGGTGCGGGCAGTGTGTGATTGCCTGCCCGTACGGTGCCATCAGCCTGGTGGATGGGGCTGCTTCGATCAACAGCTTCTTGTGCAAAGGCTGCGGAACCTGCGCAGCCGCCTGCCCCAATAAGGCAATGTCGCTGCTCCACTTCGATGACCAGCAGATCGTCAACGAGATCATCGGCGCACTGAGCATAGAGAAGCCATTGATTCCTGGCATCGTGGACGGATCGGAGGTGAGCAGATGAGCTACGAGCCAAAGATCGTCGCCTTCCTGTGCAGTTGGTGTTCCTACACCGGAGCAGATACCGCCGGGATCGCACGGATGAAATCGCCAGCCAACCTGCGCACCATCCGTGTGCCCTGCTCGGGACGGGTGGCGCCAGAATGGATCATGCGCGCCTTTGACCAGGGTGCTGATGGGGTGCTGGTGTTAGGCTGCCACATCGGCGAATGCCACTATGATAGCGGAAACCACCGCGCAGCCAAGCGCATCCCCGTCCTCCAGCAATTGATGGCTTATGCGGGGCTGGAGAAAGAACGGTTGCACCTGGATTGGGTGTCAGCCTCTGAAGGCGAGCGTTACTCGCGAATCACTACCGAGTTCACCGAGCGCATCCGCGCCCTGGGGCCGGTGCGCTGGCGCGTTGAAGGTAACCAGTGGGAGGCCTTGCGCCAGGCTGCAGCCTCAATCGACCAGGAACTGCCCACTGTGCCGGGCATCCTGGCAAACCCATCGCCCCCAGCAGAGCGCTTCACGCAGGAGATCCAGCAGACTGCTCACGACCTGTTAGCCAATGGCGAGGTGAGCTGTGTGATCGGGTATGAGGTGGGGCCGCGCGGGCGAACCCGCCCGGCATTCATTTACCGACCTGATGAAGCCCAACGCCTGGTATGGAACCAGGATTGCACCCACAACCTGACTACTTACCTGAGCCAGAAACTGGGCAAGCCTCGTCCAGGTCAAAAAGCTAAAACCGAAAAGCCCGCCCGCGTGGCAGTAGTAGTAAAAGCATGTGATAGCCGGGCGATCAACATGTTGATGGCAGAAAACCACTTTGAGCGCGAGCAAGTGCATGTGATCGGGGTGGTTTGCGAAGGCATTCGCCAGGGCGCCGGGTTTGATGCGCCTGCCCCAGGACCCTGGAAGATGCAAGATCGCTGCCTGGAGTGTTATGAGCACACGCCAGTGGTTTACGATACGCTGATCGGCGAGGTAATGCCTGTAACAGGAGAGCCTGGCAAACCATCCAACATGAGCGTTGGGATGGAGGCTTTACAAAACATGTCACCCAGCCAGCGTATGGAGTTCTGGCTCAGCCAGTTTGACCGCTGTATCCGCTGCTATGCCTGCCGGCAGGCCTGCCCCATGTGCGATTGCCCCACCTGCCTTTACGAGAGGGATGACTCCTTGTGGGTTGGCATGGGGGTGGGGCTCAATGAGAAACGCACCTTTCACCTGGGACGCGCTTACCACCTAGCAGGGCGCTGCATCGGCTGTGATGAGTGCATGCGGGTCTGCCCGATGAACATTCCCATCGGGCTACTCAACCGCATGTTGGCGCAAGAAATGCAAAGCCAATTTGGATACCGCGCCGGGCTGGCTGCGGTTCCCGCACCATTTACGACGATCCTGGGTGGAGAGGAGGAACACGCATGAGTATTATCACACACCAGGAATTGACTGCCTGGCTGGACCAGGTGGCGACCGCTAACCTTCTGGCAGCCCCACGCCTTGTGGACGGTGTGCTCCTCTACCGCCCAGTGACCCACAGCGCAGAAATCGCCTGGGGTTACACTCGGCCGGTGTTATCGGCCAAGGAGTTCTTCTTCCCGGCGACAGAAAGGCTGCTTCAAATCCAAAAAACCGGGCAGCAAGTGCGCCTGATCGAGACTCTGCCAGAGGGAGAGCTGGTCTTGTTTGGGATACGCCCCTGCGATGCCCGCGGCCTGCAGGCGCTGGATGCGCTTTTTATCGACACGCCCCCTATTGATCCCTACTATGCCAGGCGACGCGCCAACACCACGCTGGTTGGGCTGGCCTGTAAAGAAGAAGGCCCCAGTTGCTTCTGCACGCGCATGGGCGGCGCACCAGACGATGCCAGCGGGATGGATGTGATGTTGCAAGAGGTGGATGGCGGATACGTTGCCCAGGCAATCACACCGAAAGGCGAGAGGCTGCTACAGGAAGCTGGTTTTACCGCTCAACCCGGGAGACCGCCCACGAAGAAGAAAGCCGACCTTCCTCCGCTGGACGCTTGGCCGCCTGAGTTTGCGGATGCCTATTGGGCGCAAATGGCAGAACGCTGCCTCTCATGCCGCATCTGTGCCTACGTCTGCCCCACCTGCCGCTGTTTCGATGTGCGCGATGAGGCAGTGAGCACCCCCGAAGGGTCTGAGGAATTTGAGCGCCTGCGCTGCTGGGATGCCTGCACCAGGGAAACCTACCGCACTACTGCCGGAGGGCATAATCCACGCGCCGATAAAGGGATGCGCCTGCGCAACCGCTTCTTCTGTAAATTTTATTATTACCCCGAGCAATACGGCCCTACTGGCTGCACGGGCTGCGGGCGATGCGTGGATGCCTGCCCGGTGAACATCGATATCACCGAAGTGCTGGAGCATGTAACAGCGAGGATCATGGAATAAACCCCAGCCGAGATCAGGAGAGATGCCATGACCGATACACACGATAATCCGATGCTGCCCTACCAGGGCAAGCTGGTGGAGGTCAAAGACCTGGCTGCTGAGATCAAGCTGTTCCGGGTTGAGCTACTGAATGGGGGCAGCCAGGTGTTCAGCGATTACCAGCCCGGACAGTTCGCTTTCCTCTCTGCCTGGGGCACCGGCGAAGCGCCTTTTGGCATCGCCAGCACCCCGCAGCGCGGCAAGACGCTGGACTTTGCCGTGCAACGCTTGGGGGCGGTGACCACTGATCTGCACGAGCTGGGGGTTGGCGACCCGCTGGGGGTGCGCGGGCCAATGGGCAATTGGTTTCCAATGCAACAGTTCAAGGGTAAGAATCTGATCGTCATTGGCGGCGGGATCGGCGGGGCACCGCTGCGTCCTGTGATCCAGAGCGTGCTTGATCAGCGCTCTGATTACGGGCATCTCACCATCTTATGGGCTGCGCGCCACCCTTCCCTTCTCGTGTTCACAGACGAATACGACGAATGGCGCACCGCCCCCGATACCGATCTGCACCTGACGGTTGACCAGGCCGATGAAAACTGGCCACACAACACCGGGTTGATCACAGACTTGCTGGCGCGTGTATCGCCCTCCCCGGCGAATGCGGTTGCCATCATTTGCGGCCCGCCGATCATGATCCACTTCGTCAACAAGCTGCTGGTGGAGGAAATTGGTTTTTCACCGGCGCAGAATCACGTCACGCTGGAGGCGCGCATGCACTGCGGGATTGGCAAATGCGGGCGCTGCAACCTGGGAGATAAGCTGATCTGCGTGGATGGGCCGGTTTTCACCATGGCTGAAGTGGGGGGGCTTTTGGAGAATTTCCTGTAAAATTTATCTCACCAGGTATGAATCTGCGCGGATACTGGTTCGTTTTTCTGGCCGCAGTGCTGTGGGGCACAAACGGCACTGCTCAGGCTTTTGCGCCGCCTGAAGCAAAACCCATTGTCATCGGTGCAGCGCGCATGGTGATCGGAGGACTAGGGCTGCTGGCAGTGGCACTGACGCGCCGCTCGTTGGGAGGGGGGAAAAGCTGGCCATTTTGGCCCACCCTGTTTGCGGCGCTGAGCATGGCGGCATATCAGTTGTTCTTTTTTGCCGGGGTTAGCCGTACGGGGGTGGCAGTGGGGACAATCGTGGGCATCGGCTCATCTCCTATCCTGGGCGGGGTGGTGGGATTCCTGGTGCGCGGTGAGCGACCAAGCCGCCGCTGGGGTGCGGCTACGCTGCTGGGCATCTTGGGCAGTACACTGCTCATCCTGGCTGGCAACCTGCCTGGCAAGGAAACCAACAATATTCCTATTGACTTGCTGGGGATTGCCCTGGCAACCTGCGCTGGTCTTTCCTACGCCATTTTCACCACCGCCAGCAAAGGCTTGCTGGAAAAGCACCCCCCAGAGGCAGTGATGGCAGTTGCTTTCTGCGCCGGGGCGCTGCTGCTGTTGCCGATCCTATTCCTCAACGACAGCAGATGGTTGGCGCAGCCGAGAGGGTTGGCAGTTGCACTGCACCTGGGATTAGTCAGCGCTGCGCTGGGTTATACCCTGTTTGCACGCGGCCTGCGCCTGGTGCCGGTGGCAACTGCTGCCACGCTCACGCTGGGAGAGCCGCTCACAGCAGGGCTGCTGGGCTTCCTGTTACTGCGCGAGCCCATAACCCCGCTGGCAGGGGCAGGCATCTTGCTGATCTTTGCCGGACTAGTGGTTCTATCTGCCGAGCGGGGATAAGTATCTATTCCACATACACGCGTGACACGCGGGTGTTGATATTGGTGAGAATCTCATAGGGGATCGTATCCGCCCAATTTGCCAGATCCTCACAGGTGATGGAGAGGCCTTCTGGACCAGCATCCAGCGACTCACCAATCAGGAGCACTTCATCGTCGTTATAGGCGCTATCCCATTCGATATTGACCACGATCTGATCCATGGAGATCCGCCCCACCACAGGGTATTTTTTGCCGCGGATGATGACCTGCGCCTTGTGTGACATGCTGCGAAAATAACCATCCCCATAGCCCACAGGCACGGTGGCAGCGCGCACCATGTGGTCCGGCTGCCAAGTGGAGCCATAACCCACCGGATGACCTGGCTGGATCACCTTGAAGTAAACGACGCGCGACTTCCAGGTGAGGGCAGGGCGAACGATCACGGTGTGCGGAATTTCGCGCGTGGGGTAAACGCCATAGAGCAGCAGCCCCGGGCGCACCAAGTCCAGGGCGGCCTCGGGCAATTGCAGGATGGCGCCAGAATTGGATATGTGGCGCAGGCGGGGCGGAGGCAAACTGTTCTTGCGGTAAAAATCCAGCACCTCCTCGAAGCGCTCCAGTTGGAGATGCGCGTGGGTCAGGTCAGGCGCATCGGAATTGGCGAAATGGGAATAGATGCCCTCGATCTCCACATGGCGGCATTTGAGGGATGTTTCCAGGAAAGGCAGGGCGTTGTAATAATGCACGCCAACGCGTTCCATACCGGTATCGATTTTGAGATGCACTTTGGCGCGAATACCCATCTGCTCAGCTACTTCTTCGATCTGGCACAGCTTCTCGATTGAGGAAGCGGTAATTGCCAGGCCGTGCTGCAAAAAGAGGGGCACCTGATTGCCCAAGATGCCCCCTAGCACCAGGATTGGCGAGGAAATGCCACACTCACGCAGCAAAATGCCTTCTTCCAGAACAGCCACACCCAGGTAGGGCGCGCCTAAAGACTGCATCAGGCGCGCCACCTCCACCATGCCATGCCCGTAGGCGTTGGCTTTAAGGATCGGCATCACCTGTGCCGGGGCCGCATGCTGGCAGATGGCGCGGTAATTCTCAACCAGGCGGGTCAGGTTGACTTCCACCTGGGTGGGGCGCACCACGCCGTTGACGGAGATGGTGGGAATATTGATTTTGCTCATGGGTATCTATTATAATCCCTCAACTTGGAGGTGCTCATGAAGACTGTGATTGTATTAGCCATGCACGGGGCTCCACCCAATGACTTTCCGCGCGAGGAGATGACTGAGCTGTTCAACCTGCACAATGCTCTCGAACATATCCGGGGGCCAGAACGCGCCAGGATGGAAGAACGGTATAATGCTTTAGATACACGGATGCGCTCGTGGCCGCGCAGCGCCAACAATGATCCGTTTTGGGCTGGCTCCCTGGCCCTGGCTGAGGCACTCGAAAAAGCCTGCGGGATGCGGGTGGTGATGGGGTTCAACGAGTTCTGCGCGCCCAGCCTGGATGAGGCGCTTGACCAGGCGCTGGATCAGGCGCAAGAGGTGCTGGTGCTGACCCCGATGATGACGCGCGGTGGAGAACATGCAGAAAAGGATATCCCTGCCGCCATCCGCCGAGCACAGGAGCGCCGTCCCGGCGCAGCCATTCGTTATCTCTGGCCATTCGAGACGCAGGCCGTGGCGGATTTCCTATCAGAACAGATCTATTTAAAATAAACACTGAGGCGCGGTGGAAGCATGTGCACAACACCCCAGTGAAAGATTTTGGACGGTGCTTGCGGTCTACTGGCCCAAGAAGTTGTCTATCGCCTGCTGGAATACCTCATAGGGCTGCGCGCCAACAATCCCCTGCCCATTCATCAGAAAGGTGGGCGTGCTGCGCACACCTATTCCACCTGCCATCTCCGTTTGAGCCTGGACGAGTTCTGTATAACGGCCCGATTGCAGGCATTCGCTGAAGGCATCTGTATCCAGACCCAGTTCAGTGGCAAAGCCGGTGAGATTCTCTTGGCTGAAGGCGCCCTGGTTTTCGCCACCGTGGTTATCGAAGAGATAATCGTGGTATTCCCAGAAGGCATCCTGCTCGGCCGCGCATTCGGAGGCTTCAGCTGCCCAATATGACTCTTCGCCTAAGAAGACAAAGTGAATATAGCCAATGCGCACTGAGCCATTTTGGATATATGTTTCATCGATCTGGCGACCCGCGCCAGTAGCCCAAAGGGCACAATAGGGTCACTGAAAGTCGCTGAATTCGATGAGCGTCACCGGCGCATCTGGATCACCACGAAAGTGCTGGGTTTGGCCAACGACGAACTCCATCAATTCCGCAGCGCTGGGCTGGGAGGGTTGGGTGGCAACGGGCTGGCTGGTTGGCTGGATAACGGTATCCTGCGTGGCAGCCGGGCTGGCAACGGCGGCCTGCGGCTCTGCGGTGGATTGGGTTAGCAAGGGGCGAACGGCGAAACCAGCAACCAGGCCAATGACCAGCATCGCCAGGCCAACCAGCAGCGTGGTCCAGGATTGGACCACAATGGTCAGCGCTGGGCGTTGGGCGCTTTCACGATCTTCTTTCAACGGATCAGTCATAAGTGCTCCTTCATAAAGTCGACTTGACAGGTCGCAATTTTATCACGCGCGGCTGAGAAAATGAGAACAGATCAGAGCCAGCCGCCCTAGGCCACAGGCAGGGAGGCTTGCATCGACCAAGGGCCAGTCCAGGTGATGCGCACCGAGCGGCGCTGGCCTCGCAGATCATCCTCCGACTCCACAAAGACAAGCTTATTGGTGACAGTACGCCCCTTCCAGCGTCCTTTCACCTTGTCTTCAAAGAGAACATCCACCATCTCGCCGAGGTAGCGCTGGTTGATCTCAGCGGCAATCTCTTGCTGGAGGGATTCGAGCAGGCGAAAGCGGCGGCGCTTCTCGGCGTCGGGCACATCATCCGGCATGCGCCGCGCGGAAACTGTGCCCTGGCGCGGCGAATAGCGGGCTAGATGGGCAACATCCAGGCGCAGCCCCGCCAACAAATCATAAGTACGCTGGAACTGCGCCTCAGTCTCGCGGGGGAAGCCAACGATAATATCCGTGGCGATCGAGACGCCCGGGAAACCAAGCCCCAAACGGCTACGGATCTTTTCCACCAGGAGGTAGTAATCTTCGGCGGTGTAGCCGCGCTTCATGTTTGCCAGCACATCATTGTCACCTGCCTGCACCGGCACCTCGATATGCGGCATCACTTTGGGCAGCGCAGCAACAGCATCCAACAGCTCATCCGTCATCCAATTGGGGTGCGAGGTGAGGAAACGGATGCGCTCCAGGCCGTCAATGTCGTTTGCCTGACGCAGCAGCCCCGCCAGATTTGGGCCATCGGGGATATCCTTGCCGTAACGGTCTACAATCTGTCCCAGAAAGGTCACCTCGCGCACGCCTTGCTCCACCAGGGAGCGCACCTCGGTGATGATCTCTCCTGCAGAGCGGCTGCGCTCGATGCCGCGCCGGTAGGGGATAATACAAAAGGTGCAGGCATGCGAGCAACCTAACACGACAGGCACATAGGCCGAGACCAGGTGGCCGCGATCCCGGGCAGGAAGGGTCAGCAATGGGCCGCCAAGGTAGGGTTCCTCATCCATCAGGGAAAAACGCTGCTGCGTAAGGCCTTCCTCCAGCTCGCGGCTCTCTGACTGAGAGAGATGCGCCACAAGCGGGCCGGGATCCGATGGTGGCGAAAAGACGTCTACAAAGGGAAAGCGTTCCTTCAAGCGCGGGTTGCTTTTGACGCCCACCAAGCATCCCATCAGATTGATCACCAGCGCGGGGTGCTTTTCTTTCAGAGGGCGTAGTGACTGCAAGTAACCATAGGCTTTATCTTCAGCGCTCTGGCGCACCACACAGGTGTTCAGCACAACCACATCCGCATCGTCGGGGCGCGCTGCGACCTGGTAGCCAAGGCTTTCCAAAGCCGAGGCAACCCGCTGCGAATCAGCCACATTCATCTGGCAGCCTTCCGTCCAAATGTGATATTTCATGTCCAGTATTATATCAAGGGTCAAGACTGTGGGCAGGCAGCGATCTGCGGATTAATAAACCCTAATCACGCCTCACATAGACCCGAATTTCCTGGTGGTAAAATACGCCTCATGCGCCAAAAGCCCAAACTCTCTACACCCGCTCGCCTCGGGCTGGCATTGCTTGGCCTGGCTGTAGCAGGCATCTTGCTCTACCAGATCCCGGCCGTTAAACAGCGCCTGGATTGGCGGATCGATCTGGCGTTGACCTATTTGCGCGGCGTGGTCAACCCCGCTCAACCCGTGCCCACGCCGGAACAGACCACTGGGGCAACCATCGATGTGCAGCCCACACCGACAATGATCTCCAGCCCCACTTTGGCGGCAAACCAGCCGACCTATACACCCGCGCCAACTGAGACGCCTTTCCCAACGCCCACACCGCTGCCCGGCGCGATTTCGCTGCCGCCGCCAGCGTGGGAGAAACAGGGCCCAAACAACTGCGGTCCCGCCAGCCTGGCAATCTACCTGCGCTATTATGGCTGGGATGGCGACCAGGAGACGATTGCAGAGGTGGTCAAGCCGCTTGATGAAGACCGCAATGTCAACCCGGAGGAGTTGGTCTACTTTGTGCGCAACCATGCCGGCTGGCTGAATACAGAATTCCGCGTGGGCGGGGATATTGCGCTGCTCCGGCAACTGCTAGCGGCTGGCTTCCCGGTACTGATCGAGGAATCCTTCTACTTTGATACACCCTACTGGCCCAATGATGATCTCTGGGCGGCGCACTACCTTCTGCTGACCGGCTACGATGACAGCACCCAGACATTCACCGGGCAAGACAGCTTCCATGGGGCTAATCAGACGATCGCTTACCAGACGTTGGATAAGGATTGGAAGATCTTCAACCGCGTGTACCTGCTGGTGTATTTGCCGCAGCAAGAAGAGACGGTACGCACGATCCTAGGGGATAACTGGGATGCGGATGCGAACCGCCTGCATGCTCAGGAAGTGGCGCTGGAAGAAACCCAGGACAATCCCAACGACGCCTACGCCTGGTTCAACCTGGGCAGCAACCTGGTGTACTTTGGGCGTTATGGCGAGGCAGTGGCCGCTTATGATACCGCGCGCACATTGGGGCTTTACCAGCGCATGCTACGCTACCAGTTTGGTCCCTTCTTCGCTTACTTCCATAACGGCCAAACCGATGAATTGATCGGACTGACCGAGTATGCGCTGCAGCGCACGCCCAACTCAGAGGAAGCCCTGTTGTGGCACGGCTGGGCACTCTACCGCCAGGGGGATACCCAAAAAGCGATCACCGATTGGCAAAAAGCGCTGGAGGCCAACCCCACTTACCAGGACGCGCTGTATGCGCTGAATTTTGTGGGAGCAAGCCCCTGAGGTTGCGCGTTCTCACTTGGTGAGGAATGGCAGACTGGTGCGGAAGAATTTTTCGAGCCCACACCAGAAGCCGCTGCACAGCTCATAGGAGGTCTCATCAACCGGACCTACGACAGGCTGGCCAGTCGTGCCATCCAGGGTAAATAAGCCATCCGTGCTTGCTACCTGCCCACCGCCACCGCCGATCACAGACCAATCCACTGCCAGGCCACTCGCCGCCAGGGATACACCGGTGAGCAGCAGGATGGCGAGCAAAGGAACGATCAGGATGATCCATTTTCTCTTATTCATGTCACAGCATCCTTTAGAGCGTTGCTCCCGATCAATACGCCACGACCATGATATCTCCAGTAATCCCGGACCCTAATTCACTCCAACGGAAGCACCTCAGTTGTTGCGGATCAATGGGGTTCCTAGAACATGATACACCACGAGCGGTGGTGCCCACACCCAAAGCGGTAAAGTAGCGCGCGCTGAGGTCGAAGCCGAAGTCGATATAGCAAATTCCGGAACCAGCCCCAGTGACCACGATCTCATCGCTAATGCTGTTGAATGCATTGTGAGGTGGAACATCCCCTGAGCCGCCGCAAGAGGTAAAAACTGCTGCTTTCACCAAGCCATCGGCCTCTAGAGACTGCTGAACATCGCCTTCATTGGTTACTATGAATTCGTGTTCGCCGCCGTTGCCGCCAAACCCCTTGAATAAGGCGCCGCTGCCATGGTTGCTGGCGATCACCGTGGTGTCACTGCCATAAGCGGTGGCCCACAGGGCTATACCGCTGGTGGCGTTGTCGTTGACAACCCACAGCGAAGTACCAGCACTGGATGTAGCATTGCTGCGAACCTCCAGCGCATGTTGGTCACTCGCCTCGTTTGAGATCACTGCCCCCGGGCGCAAACCCCATGCATAGGGAGCAGCGGTGATAGGCTGGCGCGGCAGGGTGGTATAGGCAGCATCGGCGTCGCGCTTCACCTCCACCTGAAGCCAGCGCCCGGCGCCGGTAAACACCTCATTCATCGCATCGCCAGGCAGGCAAAGGATGGTAAATTTGCCGCCGGTGACGATCTGGTCGTCGAGGCTCTGGCAGGAGGAGACCTGCGTGCTGGCGGCCGGGTCCTCAGCATCCCAGATGGTGAGGCGAAAATCATAGGTGCCGCTGGCGGGCTGCCCGTTATCCGTCAGATAACCCTGGTAGGAAAACGAGTCGGTCATCGGCGGCCCGGCAAGCGGCGATGCAATCCCACTGGCAGGTTCTTCTTTGGCCAGGCTGAGGCTGGTGGAAAAGGCCAAGAGAACCAGCAACACTCCGAAACCAATCAGGAATTTTGCAGTCTTCATCGATTTGCTCCTTTCTTTAAAACACAACCCAAAATAGTTGACAGGTGGTATTGCCTTCCTGCCCGGCAAAATGGGTGGACGCTAATCTTGTGCCGGGTTCATCATTGTCAACAATGGTTCGATCTAACCCCCCAGGTCAATGCCAGAATGTATGCTGCGACTGGCAACATCCATATCCCTATTTTCATTATAGACACAATCGCGGAAATTTCAATAGGGTAGATGGAAGGTTTCTGTAACCTCAGCGGTAGGCGAAAAGGGGAAATTGGTACAGGCGCAGGTATTCCAGGCG